>MGRL01000055.1 GCA_001798165.1 Deltaproteobacteria bacterium RIFCSPHIGHO2_02_FULL_43_33 | reverse complement strand
TCCAGACAAGCGGGGCCTCAATTTGGAACACCAGCTGCATCCAGTTTCAGGTGAAAAACTATTCTTCTGCTAATATAGCTGTAGCGAACAATACGGTGACATGGTCAGGAGGGCCTGGCGGATATAAAATTGCAGTCTCCACTGCAGGACAGCCGGCATGTCCTGCCACAGGAGCGGCTGGATGTACTGCCAGCGGAGTATCGGTTAATAATGCTTATACACTTAATGCCAATGGCGGCAATATCGGATATATTACAGTGTCTTTCTTTACTAATTCAAATAACTGCAATAATACTCAGGCTATCAATGCCTCTAACAACCCGTATTTAGGGTTTAACAACAACGCCTATATCATCGGCGATACTAATAATGGTTTAAGATAACCCCTTGGGGGTCTTTATAGGTTTTTTGAGTTTTTAATGCAGATCTCCATCTATCTTTTTTCTATAATCTTTCCGTCATTGAGGACAGGGGCACTTCTTATATTTTATGTCTGATATAAAACTGATAGATGCAAAAATAAATAGAGATGAATTTAAAAGGCTTGTTGATGAAGGCTTCAAGGATATGGTTAAGTTCACCGTTGACGTGAAGCAGAGGCGGATTGCCATAGGCGGCGAGCTCCATGCAGACGGAGAACAGTTGCTGCTTGAAAATGGAAGCGAACAAAAAGATATCTGGGGCGCCAACTATTATCCCGGCAAGGGTGAGGACAACTGCATTGAATACACAAGCCTGATTAATATACGACCGTCTCAGGGAAATAACAGCATGGAAATAGCAAACGAGGATTTGCGGAAAAAGATTAAAGAGATAACCTTCGCTTTGATAGGAAGGGGTGAGAGTTTATAAATGACCCCCGATAGAAGCACTCAGGGGCAGGCTCAGCATTCCGCGCTTGCACGCGAGAGGTGGTCGTCTTTTTCGCCGGCGCAGCAGATACTCATGATAGCGAATGAGATGAACAGGGCAAAGAGATTGTTTCCTCTTCAGGATAAAAGAGGATTAAAACTCTGCTACGAAAGGATACTTTATTTATCAGACCTCACAATTCAGTCAAATTCCCGGAGTGGCTTCAGAAAGGAACTGCTGCGGTGGCGCGATTTGGCGGCTGAAGAATATCTGTTGTTTTATCAGAGCGATGAAATGGAAAGGCCGGATATAAAGAGGCATTTGAAGATTTTCAAGCTGCTTTTGCTCTTAAGTCCTGAAAGCGCAAAACAAATACATTATCTCATATAAACCATATAAACCTATGACTTGTAGCTTGCCGATTTATCGGCGTTTTAAAATGCGCCCATAAATGGGCAAACTATATTATAACCCAATGATATTCCCCGCTTTATCCACATCAATCCTCTCCGCCAAAGGATGCTCCGGAAAGCCCGGCATAAGCAGGATTTTCCCGCAAAGCACAACAAGAAAGCCAGCTCCAACAGCAGGCATAACCCTTTGAACGCTTATGTTAAAGCCCTCCGGCCTTCCAATGAGCTCAGGGTTGTCTGATATGGATTTGGGCGTTTTTGCTATGCAGACCGGCAGGTTTTTATAACTCAGGTTTTCCAATGTCTTTATGTTCTCTGCAGCCTCTTTTGTAAATACTGCCCCATCTGCGCCATACATCTCTTTTGCGATGGCCGCAATCTTTTCCTTTATGGACATTTTCAACGAATAGAGATAATCGAAATTATTTTTTGCTTTGCAAAGTTTCATCAATTCCTTTGCTGTATCCAATCCTCCTTTACCTCCCTTGTTTCTGACATCAACGATAAAGGCAGGAATGCTCTTGTGTTCGAGCGCAGTGATTGCAGCTTTTAATTCATCTTCTGTGTCATCTTGGAATCGGTTAATAGCTACAAGAAAGGGAAGGCCGAATCTCTGGATATTTTCAATATGCTTTTCAAGATTTTTCAAGCCCCCCGCTAATAATCCGTCCAGCCCCCTTTTGGGGACAGATTTAAAATCTGTCCCCAGCGAGTGACCATACAGCCGCAACGCCTTTAGTGTCGCCACAATAACAACAGCAGATGGTATTAGGTTTCCGACACGACATTTGATGTCAAAAAACTTTTCTGCGCCAAGCTCTGTTGCAAAGCCTGCCTCTGTTATGACATAGTCCGCAAGTTTCAGCGCCATCTTTGTGGCAACCAGGCTGCTGCATCCGAGAGAGACATTGCCGAAAGGCCCGCCGTGGACAAACACAGGCGCGCCTTCAACAGACTGAACCAGATTGGGATGGATGGCACTTTTTAAAAGGGCTGTTACCGCCCCCTGGATTTTTAAGTCTTTCAGTAAGACAGTGCGGCCATTATTGTCAAAGGCAAGAAGGATTTTTTCAACCCTCCGCGCTAAGTCTTTTAGGTTTTTGCTTAAACAGAGTATGGACATTATTTCGGATGCGGCAGATATGTAAAATTCTTCCTGTCTTTCGCATTTGCCGCCAAGGTCAATCTTTATTTTTCGGAGCGTTCTGTCATTAATATCAGACACCCGTTTCCAGAGGATTCGGTCAGGGTTAATTCTCAATTTATTTCCGTGATAAATATGATTGTCTATGATTGAAGAAATCAGGTTATGTGCTGAAACTATCGCATGGTCATCACCGGTAAAATGGAGGGTAATATCTTCAACAGGCAGAACCTGAGAGTATCCGCTGCCTGTTGCGCCGCCTTTGACGCCAAAGTATGGGCCTAAACTGGGCTGTCGTATGCATGCTATAACCTTTTTATTTAACAGCTTTAAGGCTTGCGCCATGCCGATGGTAAGGGTTGTCTTGCCTTCGCCTGCAGAGGTAGGGCTCATTGATGTAACCAAGATAAGCTTCCCGTCTTTTTTATGAGCCAAATCCTTAAGCAAACCTGATTTGATTTTAGCGGTATGACGGCCGTAAGGTATGATATATTTTGGGTGAACATGAAGCTTTTTGGCAAGGGTCTCTATCGGTATCAACTTTATGGAGCGGGCGATAGCTGTATCTGTCTTCATGGTATCTTGGTAGCACAGAGAGAATCGTGAGTCAACATCTTTGAAATAGACTTTAATGATTTCAAACAGGTATAATAAAAATCATGAACAACATCTCAAAGAACGTTTCATTTTTTTCCCAACTGTGCATTGACCAGTGCAGGGGGAGTTGCTGCGACCCGTGGTGGGGTATCATTTCTTATGCGGTTGTAAGAGAGGGCGGTCTTTTCAATCTTGAAGATTTTAAGGGTGAAATTATAAAGGGTATTAAAGATAGAGAAGAGAGAATAAGAAATAATTATATAACCAATGAAACTCCTCCGAGGCCTCTTTTCCATCTTCCGGAAAGATACAATGCTATTGCTCAAGATATAAAAGTTGATGGCAGTAAACTATCAGTCAATATGCTGGCCATGTTTGCCTTTAGATGTCTTTTCTTGTCAAAGGATAAGACCTGCCTCATCCATCCCTCATTCTTGAACGGAGCAGATATACGACCGCCTCATTGCGGTTTTATGGGTTCTTTAGACGCAAGGATAGGTGAAAAAGGTTATTGCCGTATAATCCATGCTGCACAGACAAATAGCGGTTCTGGGGTAAGGAGGGCGATAGAGACAGAAAAGGATGCGAGTGAAAAACACTATAGAGAGGGTTTTGAGACAGCAGAAGCCGCAGCAGAGGCTGTTATCAACAGGTTAAAAGAATACTGCTCTAAATACGCAAAACATTTATTGGTTGAAGATAAGCAGTTTTTCGTTGGCCGTAACGACCCTTGCTACTGCGGGAGCAATAAGAAATATAAGAAGTGCCACGGACGGTGATTGACTATTCAAATATTATCTCTTTTATATTCTTTGATGCAATCTTGTAGGTTCCAAATGTGGTTGTTCCGTAAAATTTTGATTCTTCATCAAATGTAACTGCTACAACCTCGCCGTTGCGAAGCGTTACCTGAGCGTCTTTTTTGCCGTTAGCTGCATCGCCGATAAAGACCACCTTCCTGGCCTTTTCAAAAGGTATGCTGACCGTGCCTTTGCCGCGGGTGCCTGTAAAAAAGAGCTGGCCTTCCCAGCTTACAAAAGCGCATTTTGTGGAGATGTTCTGGTCATCTATCACTGTTGCGGCAAAATTGATTTCAGGTTTTGGTATTTCAGCCTCAGGGGTTTTACCCATGCCGGACAGTACAGCCCAGCCGGCAAATAATAGTAAAACTGTCAGTGCCTTTTTCATCCTCAACCTCCGATATATTTAGACTATAGTTCAAGAGCAATAAACCTAATGTGTATTGACAATTATTGCTGAGAGGTATTTATAAAACCACACTTAAGGTTTGGTTTCAAGGGCGAAATTGAGGAAGACAGGTTTTGAGATAAGCGTATGAGGGGCTCTGCATATTAAGGGGTTATTCCGCTGTTCATAGTTACTGGTATCGGTATTGGTTCTGTAAGCCGCAGACCTGCCAGATTATTTGCCCCGCTTATTTTTGACCACATAATCTTTGCCGGTATTTGAAGATTCAAGTTCATAATATACAGGCTGACTATAGTGGCAGGCGCCAATGGTTTACCGAGGTATCTTATCTTTGCGCCGTGCGTGGAAGCATCTTCAACTCTTGCGATGAACGGTGTTTTAAGATGCGCTTTATTTTCCAGTATACTGCAATCCATTGACCAATGAAACCGCTCCTCAGTTCTTTTCTCTTCCGCTATTGTCCATGCGCTGTCTTTATTCAATATGGCATCTATCTGGCTGAGCAGCTCTAACATTTTAACCGGTTTGGTCAAATATTTGCAGTTAGTTTCTTCAATAAAGGAGAGCATGGCGTCTGTCGGGCCGCCGGTGAGGAATAAAAATCTTTTTTTTAATTGAGGGGTATTTTTTATAACGCTGTGGTAGAAAGCCATGCCGCTCATATCCGGCATGTTCATATCAGAAATTATAAGATTGTAATTGTTGCCGTTAATTTTTTTGAGGGCGTCCTTTCCACTCTCTGCAATATCCACCGCATATCCTGCCTCAGACAGAATTTCTGAAATTACCATTCTTAATGTTGCCTCATCGTCAACAAGAAGAAGCCTTTTCTTCTTAGGGTGGTAACTTCCCATGCCTGTGTATTAGCATAATTATTATATTCATGTCAACCAGATTTATCGGCATATAAAAGACTATTATTTATTACAGAGGGAGGGGAAAAAACTGCCCCTAAAAATATAGGGGGCAGTTTCCTGCCCCTATTCTCACCGATTGTCTATGCCTATGTCGTTCTTGGCTCCATGCCTGCAGGCTGTTTTGTTGCCTGTGAAACTATAAGCTCTTTATTGGCAACTATCTTATGCCATACGCCTTTTGGCGCCAGCACTGTAACGCCAGGCTTTAATGTTATGCATTCTTCCTTGCCGTTATCAAGGCAGAATGTCCCTTCGCCTTCATGGACAAAGAATATCTGGTCGCCCTCAGGGTGTCTGTGATAATGAAGAACCTGGCCGGGCTTGAAATAATAAGTGTCAGCAGTAAGCTGCTCACTCTTGATCTGGGTTACTTTGTTAACAATCTCATTCTTGAACTCCTTTTTTTCTACTACATTTGCGCTGTCCATTTTTTTCTTCCTCCTTTTTCTCAGTAGGGCAGGTGTCTCGCCTGCCAATAGCAAGGACAGCCGAGACGGCTGTCCTACTATCAATGCTTTTTTTGTTTTTTACGCTGCTATTGATTCATAAACCTTTCCAACCATCTTGGCAGATGGCTTGAGGGTCTTTTGGCCTTCTGTCCAGTTTGCAGGGCATACCTCTTCAGGATGGCTTGAGCAATAGATATTAGCCTGAGCCTTTCTTAAAAGCTCTGATGCATTTCTGCCCACATTATAAAAATTTACCTCTGATGCAACAAGCTTGCCTTCCGGATTGATGAGAAATGTCCCTCTGAGAGCAAGGCCTGTTGCCTCATCATATACGCCGAACATCTTTGATACTTTTCCTGTAGGGTCTGCGCCCATGAGATATTTTACATTTTTCAGGAGCCTCTCAGATTGCTGCCATGCAAGGTGAGAGAATTTTGTGTCTGTGCTTACTGATATAACCTCGCAGCCTGCTGCCTTCAGCTCTTTATGCTTTTCAGCAAGGTCATTCAGCTCTGTAGGGCATATAAAGGTAAAGTCTGCCGGGTAGAAGAATAACGCCGTCCATTGCCTTCTTGCCTTTACATCTTCCAGGCTTACTTTACTGAAGTCTCCCTTTACAGGGTCATAGGTCTCCATCTCAAAATTTGGGACAATCTGTCCAACCTTTACATTCTGTTCCATTGTTAGTTCCTCCTTTTTTGCTTTTTCTGGCAATATTTGCAGATGCCATAAAAGTTGATATGATTTGCTACTGGTTTAAATTCACTTACTATATGATGAGGAAGCCGTAAGGCCTCGGAATAATCCTCAAATATGTCGCCTATCTTATTGCATCCCATGCAGATAATATGATGATGCGGTTTTGGATTAGGGTCATAATGTTTTTTCTGCGGGTCAATGGTAATCTCCAAAATCTCTCCCTTATCCTTCAATGCCTGGAGTGTATTATAAACCGTTGCAAAGGAGACTGTCGGATATGCGGCCTTTATATGCTTATAGATGTCCTCTGCAGAGGGATGGCTTGTATTGCCGTCCATATATTCTAATATGGCAAGCCTCTGAGGCGTAAGCCTGAATCCTTGTTCTTTGTATTTTGCAATCAGCTCTTTCATATATAGATTAGAATAATTCTAATCTAATAATAATTATAATCTAAAAAAAATATTTGTCAAGTACTTTTTTGCATGATGTGTTTTTTTGTATGAGAGCCATAGCGGTTAAGCTGGAGATAGACAGATTTGGATTATATAAGAGAGCTGTTTATGAGCTTTAGGCAGTCGTTAACCCAAAAAATGCAGTTGCATTTTTTGGCAAACGCAATCCACTGATAGAAACTTTCAGGGGCAGGCTCTGGCCAAATACTGTAGTTGCCGATTCATCGGCGATTTTAAAAACGCCCATAAATGGGCAACTACTATACTTAAAACAGTATGCTCCGTTTTGACCAGCCAGCTTTTCCTTGTCTTTGGCTCAAATCTTGCATTTGTCCCGAAAAATAAAAACCAAATGCATTTTTCGGGTTAAAGATATTGGGGATGGAATGTTTTGCCGTATATCATTTTTCTTCGCCGTTTATGTCTACTAAATCTTCTGAATGTACCGGCATAAACCACTTTTGCGCTATAAATGTGGGGATTACTGCGCTTGCTATGAGCACGCCTGTCAAGACAGAATACTGCACCTGATTAATGAGGCCTGAGCGCAGGCCAAAGATGAGAGCGATTAATCCGAATGTTAATCCTGTGCTCAGTAGTAATGTGGCGTATATATTGCCGTTGGGGATATATCTTTTTGCAAGGAAATAGATGCCGATAAACTTGGCCGATTGCTTGACAATAAAAAGGGCAGCAAAAAGCCCTAACGCAGAGATGATGAGCGGCAGAGAAACCTTCATGCCTACCACAATAAAAAATATCGGTGTAATGATTGCGAATGCAACTGTTCTTAGTCTATTTTTTACTACTTTTGTTTCTGAGGTTTCGGCAAAGTGTTTTGACATCAAAAGTCCCATTACAAATGCCGGCAGTATTGCGTGCCCAGCGCCTAAATTTGCAAAATAGATAAATACGAGCAGGAGCAGGAATATGTATTTTATCTCAGGCTCAATAACTTTATTTTTTAGCTTAGGATTGTCAAAGACATGGTGGGAGAAATTGGTTGCTAAAAATATTACGACTATGGAAACTGCAATAAAGATGGCGGTATATAAAGTTGGCCTGGCAAATAAAATGCTTAACATGACTGCTGTTCCCATATTGGTTATAAATGTAGATGACATAAGCATATTGCCGACCATTGTCTTTGATAAATTGGTTTCCAGAAGGACAGAATAAACAACTGCTATTGATGTCTCTGATAAGGCAGTTCCGGCGATTAAGGAGGCTGTTAGGCTCCAACCCGCAATATAATAAGTATAAAGAAAGGCTGTTATAAAGGGCGTTAAAAAGGAGAAGAATCCGATGAGAAGGCTCTCTTTGAATTTTTTCTTCATCAAGCCTGTGTCAATTTCAGCCCCTGCCAGAAAGGTTAAGACAATCCCGCCGAAGTTTGCCAGATAGAGCATCCACTCTTCTGTTTGAAGCCCGATATTGCCAGCGGCCACACCAAGTATAATTTCTATTACTGCTACGGAAAGTCCGAGTTTCAAGGAAAGCAGGCTTGAGATAAAAATCAGCAAGCCTGCGATTAACGGTATTATGTCTGCCTGCATATCCTCTCCTTTTTAAACGATTATTCCTTGTGAAAGTTATAAGCTATTTATTATGCTTGCGTCAACCTAATTGACTGCCCCATCGCTACCCTGTATAAATTACAACTGTATAAATTCGAGTGTATAAATTCGAGTTGACCCAACTGTCTATTTTGATTATACTTACGCAGTTGGATAGTATTCCATTTTGCATATTGAACAGTTTTCCGCTCAACATCACGTGCTTCTTACCCCAGATGACATATTGACGCACTTTGAGGCCGTCCTTAAAAAACTGTCGATTCCTGATTCCAGCCAGGTTAAGGAGATGATGGATGTATTGTTTTAGAAGTCAGAAATTTATATGGCCTAAAGCAACAAAAAGGGTTTTTCTTATTTTCTTTTTACTGTTCAGCGCTCACTTTTCACTGTTTACTGTAATTCAGGCTCAGGAAACTCGTCCCTTCCTTACAGATAAAGACCAATTCAACTATGCCATGTTTCTTTACAAACAAGGGCATTATACAGTAGCTGCGAGGGAGTTTGGCAGGACCATAGAATATTTTCCTGGAAGCCCGGTTATTCCACAGGCTCAATACATGATTGGTGATGCGTATCTGAATGTAGCGATGTATCACGATGCGGCCAATCAATTTCAGCAGTTCATTAAAAATTTTCCAGATAATGAGTTAAAAACAGAGGCATCTTTAAAATTAGAGGTTGCTCAGGCAAAAGTAAAAGAGGCTGCGCTTCTTTCTATTCCCAAACTTCCTACGGTAAAGATTACTCCACGCTCCGAACTCCGAACCCCAAACCTTGCCCCCGCAGGGTTAAAGCGGGGGTCCAAACTTATAACTCCCATGCGGGCTGTCCAGGTAGCCCTCTTTGACGGAAAGGATTATAAGGAAGTTGAAGAGGAGCTATATAGATTAAAAGCCGCCGGCATAGATACTATTATTTTGAGGGTCTTTCATAATAAAGATGACAGATTCTATTCGTTTATAAAGCCAAAAAATAAGGTCGGGGTTTATTTTGAAACAAAATATTCTCCTGTGGTTGAAGATATACTTGGTCCTGTTTTGAATATTGCCCATAAAAAAGGGTTAAGGGTATTTGCCTGGATGACAACAAGATATGCTGACTATGGATTGGAAACAAGAAAAGACTTAAGTTGCAAGGCATACGATTTTTCTACAAAAAATATTGTTTCGTGCAGAGGGCTTGACCTTTTCAATGAAGATGCTGTTAATCATCTTGAAAGGCTTTTTGATGATATGGCAAGATATCCCATTGACGGCATACTCTTTCAGGACGACCTTGTCTTAAAGCATAATGAAGGATTTGGTTCTTTTAGCCAAAGATTGTTTGAAAAGGAGAATGGTATAAAACTTGCGCCTGCAGGGCTTTACAATGGTGTGTCAGAGAATGGTAAAGGCGGATATTATGTTGCCCAGTATACAGCAGAATTTTGGAGATGGTCGTCATGGAAGAATAAGCGACTGCTTGAGGTTGCAATGAGGCTAAAGGTCAAAGTAAAAAAAAGAAATCCACATGTGAAATTTGCCATAAATCTTATGTACGAGAGCATCTCAAATCCTCCGTATGCCCTGGCATGGCTTTCTCAGAGCATGGATGAGGCTGTAAAACAGGGGTTTGATTATTATGCTGTAATGGCTTATCACCAGCAGATGCAGGATGAATTGAAAAAGGGGCCTTTTGAGATAAATAAACTGATAGCAGATATGACATATGAGTCTGTTAAATTAATAGGAGAACCGGAAAAAGTTTTGATTAAACTGCAGACAATTGATTGGAATACTTCCAGTCCGTTGGCAAATAAAGATGTCATAAGACTTTTAAAGAAGGTAAAAGGTATAAGCAATGTAAGTTTTGCCTTAGCGCCATATATAAAAGACTTCCCGTTTGAAGAATTAGGCCGCCCCCGCTGAGCGTGACTATGCCTCGCTTAGCGGGGGCGGCCAGAAAAAAGTTACGCAGGTGGTGGAAAAATAATTTTTAAAATAATTTTTAAACTTGCAAAATAAAAAATAGTATGCTACAAAAAGAGGCTAAAATAAATTCGCACACCATCGGATTGTCATAGTGGTGTCCTGATAAGGACTCTGTGATAAAGCGAAGATGGTGGAGGCAAAACCAACAAGGAGGAAGTATGGCGTATTTAACAATGAAACAGCTTTTGGAGGCAGGTGTACATTTTGGCCACCAGACAAAAAGGTGGGATCCAAAGATGAAGTCTTACATCTTTGGCGCAAGGAATGGCATCTACATTATAGACCTTCAGCAGACGGTAAAGATGTTCAAGACAGCCTATGATTTTCTCAAGGGCGTCACAGCAGAGAATAAAAAGGTTATTTTTATTGGCACAAAAAAGCAGGCACAATCAGCTATTGAGGAAGAGGCTAAGAGGTGCGGCATGTTGTATGTCAATCAAAGGTGGCTTGGCGGGATGCTGACAAATTTTTCTACTATCAAAAAAGGCATTAACAGGCTGAATGAACTGGAAGCGATGAAGACAGAAGGCAAGATGGAGGCTGTAACCAAGAAAGAGGCCCTTCTGCTTGAAAGAGAGAGGGTTAAGCTGGATAAGTATATGAGAGGCATAAAGGATATGAAGGAAGTGCCAGGCGCAATATTTGTGGTAGATGTTAAAAAAGAGACTATTGCGGTAAAAGAGGCAAAGAGGCTTGGCATTCCGGTAGTTGCAGTTGTTGATACCAATTGCAGCCCTGATAATATTGATTATATTATTCCAGGGAATGACGATGCAATCAGGGCAATTCAATTATTTGTTTCAGCAGTTGCAGATTCATGCTTGGAAGGGAAACAGATTTATGAGCAGGCAGTCCAGGCAGCAACTGATAAAAAGGGCGCTGTAGAACATACCTTAACTGAAACTGCAGTTTCTTAGGAGTTAATGATAGTTGCATATCGCAAGTTTCAAGTTTTTTCTAACGTGCCTGTCTTACATCTTGCAACTTGAAACTTTTTTATCGGGGGTCTTATGGAAATATCAGCAGAATTGGTCAGAGATTTAAGAGAGAAGACAGGGGCAGGAATTATGGATTGTAAAAAGGCCCTTGCAGCAACGCAGTTAAATTTTGAAGCAGCAATCACCTATCTCAGAGAAAAAGGTCTTGCATCAGCAGCAAAAAGGGCAGACAAGGCTACTTTAGAGGGGACGGTTGGTTCATATATACACGCGGGTGGAAAGGTCGGGGTTTTGGTGGAAGTAAACTGCGAGACAGATTTTGTTGCAAAGACCGACGAGTTCCAATCTTTTGTAAAGGATATAGCAATGCACATAGCAGCCTTAAGTCCGCTGTATAGACAGAGAGAGGATGTCCCGCAGGAGCTTATCGAAAAAGAAAGGTCTATATTTAAGAAGCAAGCCCTTGAATCAGGCAAGCCGGAAAAGGTCGTAGACAAGATGGTTGATGGCAAAATGGAAAAATTTTTTCAAGAGACCTGCCTGGCGGAACAGTCATTTGTAAAAAAACCCGATGTAACAGTCAAAGAATTTTTAACAGAGATAATGGCAAAGTTAGGCGAAAATATGTCAATCAGACGGTTTGTTCGGTTTAAGGTGGGCGAGGGGATAGTTAGGAATTAGGAATTACGAATTAGGAATTTTTAATTTTTAATTCGTAATTGCAATTATTATGTCCAAATCAAAGTTTAAGCGCATACTCTTAAAACTTTCAGGCGAGGCCCTTATGGGGAATCAGAACTATGGTTTGGATGTAAAGATTATAGATAGCATATCAAAGGAAATAAAAAATATTCATAACCTCGGAGTTGAGGTGGCGATTGTCATTGGCGGAGGCAATATATTTAGGGGTATTGCGGCCAGTGCAAATGGTATGGACAGGGCAACAGCCGATTATATGGGAATGCTGGCAACAGTCATAAATGCCCTTGCCCTCCAGGATGCCCTCGAGAAAAAAGGGGTTTTTACCCGTGTTATGTCTGCCATAGAGATGAAGGAGTTGGCAGAGCCCTATATAAGACGCAGAGCTGTCAGGCACCTTGAAAAAGGGAGGACAATAATCTTTGCTGCCGGCACAGGCAACCCATACTTTACAACTGACACAGCGGCATCTCTCAGGGCTATGGAAATACATGCCGATGTCATCCTCAAAGGGACTAAGGTTGACGGTGTTTATGACAGAGACCCAGTAAAAGACAAGCGGGCTAAGAAGTATGATGAGCTTACCTATATTGATGTCCTCAAAAAAGGGCTTAAGGTTATGGATGCCACTGCGATCTCTCTTTGCATGGATAATAAACTTCCCATTATTGTATTCAATCTAAAAATAAGAGGGAACATAGAGAAGATTGTGAAAGGCGCTAAGGTGGGCACTATTGTTAGATGAGATAGTCCGATTGAACTATAAATAATGTAAGGCGCAAGATGACAGATGCTATTTTAAAAGAGATGAAAGATAAGATGGAGAAGGCGATAGATATATTCCATCGTGAGCTTGCAAAGTTGCGCACAGGAAGGGCATCTCTCTCTATGCTTGATGGCATCAAAGTTGACTATTATGGGACGCCGACGTTGCTGAATCAGCTTGCTACTATGTCAGTTCCCGAGAGCAGGCTTATTACCATACAGCCGTGGGACGCAAATATTCTATCAGATATAGAAAAGGCTATTATGAATTCGGATTTGGGCCTTACTCCAACCAATGACGGAAAGCTTATTAGAATCTCCATTCCACAACTTACAGAAGAACGGCGGAAGGATATAGTAAAGGTAGCAAAGAAAGTAGCGGAGGAATGCAAGATTGCAATAAGGAATAATAGAAGGGATGCCAATGAGGAAGTGAAAAAGCTGGAGAAGGATAAAACAATATCACAGGATGATTCAAAGAAGAAACAGGCACAGATTCAGGAGATAACAGACAAATACATAGTAAAGATAGATGATATTTTGAAGCATAGAGAGAAAGAGATAATGGAAGTTTAAACCCGCCATTTTTATTTTTCTTATCTGTTAACTTTATATTCTAATCTCAGTTTTTCAAATCGTAAAAATTCTGAAAAATTAAGATGTTCTTCAACAAGAGATTAAAAAATATCTTGACAATCTATTGAAAAATATCTTATAAATAACTCTTTCTATTCCAACCTGTTATAGGAAGAATCCAAATTTTATTTTTTATAATTGCAGGTTAAGTGTTGCTGGCGTAGCTCAATGGTAGAGCAGCTGATTTGTAATCAGCAGGTTGCGGGTTCGAATCCCATCGCCAGCTCCATGAAGTTAGGAGTTTGAGGTGGGGAGTTCGGAGTGAGAAGCATGTAGACTTGATTTAAAGGTGTTTGCGCCGAACTCCAAACTCATAAGTCCGAACTAATATCGGAGGGGTACCCGAGTGGCCAAAGGGGGCAGACTGTAAATCTGCTGGCGCTGCCTACGGAGGTTCGAATCCTCCCCTCTCCACCAGGAAAGGCAATTACGAATTGGAAATTATAAATTTAATTCTTAATTCGTAATTTATAATTGATTTTTTATGCGGGTGTAGTTCAATGGTAGAACTCCAGCCTTCCAAGCTGGATGCGTGGGTTCGATTCCCATCACCCGCTCCAGAAAGCAATTAAGAATTAAAAATTAGGAATTAGGAATTTAATTCATAATTCGTAATTCATAATTGGTTTTTTGTGCCCACGTAGCTCAGTTGGTAGAGCACTTCCTTGGTAAGGAAGAGGTTCACCGGTTCAATCCCGGTCGTGGGCTCCAGAAAGACAGTGAATGACAGGTAAAAACAGGTTGAGGTTAAGGTTAAGGAAAGACAAATAATAGTTTTTCTCAACCTCAACCTTAGCCTCAACCTTTATTTAACAGGAGGTTTTTATGAGC
>MGRL01000054.1 GCA_001798165.1 Deltaproteobacteria bacterium RIFCSPHIGHO2_02_FULL_43_33 | reverse complement strand
ACTCTTTTCCTTGCTTCGGGATAGTTTTTTCTCTTGACAGGGGCCTTTTAATGGGTGTCCCCTTTATTCCTTCTTTATTCCTTTATTCCTTTTGTCGTCCTTTATTGTCCCGAACTCTTATCATAACATTTGTTTGCTCTTTCTCAGCTATATTGTACCTCCTATGGAATAATAGGGACTGGAATAATAGGGACAGATTTATTAATAATGGGGACTATTAACAATGGGGACAATAATGGGGGACAATAATGGGGAGAATAATGGGAGAATAATGGGGACGGGAGAATAATGGGGACAGATTTATTTACCATTCCCGACAGAATAATGGGGACAAGAATAATGGGGACAGATTTATTTACCATTCCCTGATTATCCTATAAAAAAATGAGGGATATCTACCATTTATTGCCTTTCTGAAGTTGCCCATAAGCCTCTTTTGTCCGCTTTTTGGATTGGTATCGGCATTTTTATGTGCACATGCATTTTTTAATCAATTTTAGGTCAACCTCTGCGGAGAGTCAAGGAAAGATTGCTGAAGGAGAATATTTTTCTTTGTAAATTATATTATGTGCGATATAATTTTTTATTTTCAGGCAAGAGTTTTGGAACGAGAAAACTAAAACATAAAAGAAAGGATTTGAATCTCAATGCTTAAAGTCAGCGGTTTGGAAAAGTCTTACGGCTCGCAGGTGATTTTTGACAATGTGAGTTTTGTCATGAATCCCGGCGAACGCATCGGATTGGTGGGCAGGAACGGGCACGGCAAAACCACGCTCTTCAGGATGATACTTGGAGAGGAAGAGCCGGACGCAGGCGTTATCAGCGTGCCGAATTATTACACCATCGGACATCTTTCTCAGCATATCCATTTTACCGAGGATACTGTTTTGAAAGAGGGGTGCCTCAGCCTTCCTGTTTCAGAAGATGGAATTGATGAAAGCTATAAGGTGGAAACCATTCTCATGGGTCTTGGATTTACCGTGGATGATTTTAACCGAAACCCGCAAGAGTTTTCCGGCGGTTATCAGGTTAGGCTGAATCTTGCAAAGGTATTGGTATCCGAGCCGAACCTGCTTCTTCTTGATGAGCCGACCAATTACCTCGACATCGTGTCCGTGCGCTGGCTCACGCGGTTTCTGCGCGCATGGAGGGATGAGATGATTATCATCACCCATGACCGGGATTTTATGGACAGTGTGACCACTCACACTATGGGCATTCACCGCTGCAAGATGAAGAAGATTGCGGGCCCTACAGGGAAACTGTATCAGCAGATAGCGCAGGAAGAGGAGATACACGAAAAGACCCGCATCGGTGATGAAAAAAAACGCGCCGAGGTGGAGGAGTTTATCAACCGCTTCAGGGCAAAGGCATCCAAGGCAAAGGCCGTGCAGTCGCGGGTAAAGGCGCTTGAGAAGATGGAGAAACTCGACAAACTGGCGGACATACGAAGCCTTGATTTCTCATTCAAGTCCGCGCCTTTTCCAGGCAAATTCCTGATGAGCGCAAACGATATATCGTTTGCTTACAATCAGGGAGAGACTCCGCTCTTTCACGGCCTGAACATAACGGTCGGCAAGAACGACAGGATTGCCGTCATCGGCAAAAACGGCAAGGGAAAGACAACGCTTTTAAATCTGCTTGCAGGCGAGATGCAACCGCAAACCGGAATGGTTCAGCACAATCAGAATCTATCCATCGCCTATTTCGGCCAGACCAATATCAACCGCCTCACTCCGCAAAAGACCATTGAGATGGAAATCATGGACACACACCCGGATTGCAACAGGGGCATGGCGCGGAAGATTTGCGGCATCATGATGTTTGACGGCGACAAGGCGATGAAAAAAATATCCGTGCTTTCCGGCGGAGAAAAGAGCAGGGTGCTGCTCGGAAAATTATTGGTAAGCCCGGCAAATCTCCTTTTGCTGGACGAGCCGACCAATCATCTTGACATGGATTCCATTGATTCATTGGTTGAGGCAATTGATGCGTTTGACGGCGGCGTTATTATCGTTACGCACAGCGAATTGATTCTCAATAACATTGCCACACGGCTAATCGTGTTTGACGGCGGCAAAGTGGAATTGTTTGAGGGAACCTATCAGGAATTTCTGGATAGGGTAGGATGGGAAAACGAGAGAGAGGCCGAGGGCGGCAAACCGAGCAGCAGACAAAATAAACTTGTCCCCGCAATCTTTAAGCGGGGAAACTTCAACAAGAAAGAGATGCGGCGGCTTAGGGCGCAATTAAACGAAGACCGCTCAAAAACCCTAGTCCCACTGCAAACAAAGATTGCAGAAAGGGAAAAGACCATCATGCTTCTGGAAAAGGATGTGGAAAAGGAGAGCCAGTCTCTTGTAGAGGCATCTGAAAAAGGGGACGGCGAGGCCATACCAAGGCTGTCCATTGCCATCCATAATTTAAATACCCAAATTGAAGCCCTTTTCAAAGAATTGGAATCGCTGACCGCGGAGCATGACGCAAAGGCAAAGGAGTTTGAGGAGAGGATGAGCGGGTTGGGGCAGGAGGGTTAAGACTTTCAATTTTTCCCTTGTCATTTTATCCTATATTTGGTTATTTATCTCCACACCCTCCCCCTGCCCCCCTTTTCTGGGGACAGATTTGAAATCTGTCCCCACAGTGGGAGAAAGGGGGAGGTGTGGGGATTAACTTTACATGAAAATTACACAAGAAATAATTTTTCAGCACGGCCTTACCGATGAAGAATACCAGAGGATATTAAGTCTCCTTGGCAGGGATCCCAATTTCCTTGAACTCGGCATATTCTCTGTTATGTGGAGCGAACATTGCTCGTATAAATCGTCAAAGATTCATCTGAAAAACTTTCCCATAACAGGAAAACATGTCCTGCAAGGGCCTGGCGAGAATGCCGGCATTGTTGATATCGGTGACGGCATGGCAGTTGCCTTCAAGATGGAATCTCACAACCATCCATCCTATATTGAGCCGTATCAGGGCGCTGCAACAGGCGTGGGCGGCATTTTGAGAGACATCTTCACCATGGGCGCAAGGCCTATTGCGTCTCTAAACTCCCTCAGGTTTGGCTCATTTGACCATCCAAAGACAAGATATTTATTAAATGGCGTTGTGGCAGGGATTGCAGGTTATGGCAACTGTATGGGCGTACCTACGGTCGGCGGCGAGGTTTATTTCCATGAATCATACAACGGCAATTGTCTTGTGAATGCCATGACTGTTGGCATAATGAAAAGCAGCAAGATTTTTAAGGGCAAGGCAGAGGGCATTGGAAATCTTGTGATGTATGTGGGTTCAAAGACAGGCAGGGACGGCATCCACGGCGCAACAATGGCATCCGATGTGTTCGGCGAAGGCGGAGAGGAAAGGCGGCCAACTGTTCAGGTCGGAGATCCGTTTACAGAGAAGCTTTTGCTTGAGGCGTGTCTTGAGGTGTTCAAGACAGACTATGTTGTGGGCATACAGGATATGGGCGCCGCAGGGCTTACATCATCGTCAGTGGAGATGGCTTCCCGCGGCGGCACTGGCATTGATTTAGATGTGTCGTTGGTCCCAAGGCGAGAGGATGGTATGACGCCTTATGAGGTCATGCTTTCAGAATCGCAGGAACGTATGCTCATGGTTGTCAAGAACGGATGCGAAGAAAAGGTAAGGGAAATCTTTCACAAGTGGGATTTAGAGGCGGTTGTTGTAGGTGTTGTCACAAATAGCAATCTCCTGCGTGTGGCAGATGGTAATAATATTGTTGCAATAATTCCTGTGAAATTTCTGACTGATAATGCGCCTGTCTATAAAAGGCCTATCAAGAGGCCTGATTGGCAGGATGATGTTCAGACCATTGACCTTAAAAATATACCTGAACCGGCGGTTGTGGTAGGGCGGGCTGCGCCCGCCAATGATCGGTGGGCACAGCCCACCCTACAAAATAATTACAATGATGTTTTGCTCAAACTTCTCTCATCTCCAAATATTGCGAGCAAGGAATGGATATATCGGCAATATGACCACATGGTCAGAACAGATACGGTTGTGCTTCCAGGTTCTGATGCGGCGGTTGTGAGAATTAAAGGCACAAAAAAGGCGTTGGCAATGACCTCTGACTGCAACAGCCGTTATTGTTATCTTGACCCATTTGCAGGCAGCGCTATTGCTGTTGCAGAGGCGGCAAGAAACCTTGTGTGTTCCGGCGCGAAACCCATTGCGCTTACCGACTGTCTCAATTTCGGCAATCCCGAAAGGCCGGAGATAATGTGGCAGTTTGAGCAGGCTGTTCTGGGCATGAGCGAGGCGTGTAAAAAACTTGATATACCTGTTATAGGCGGGAATGTAAGCCTCTATAATGAGACATCAGGAACTGCCGTATATCCTACGCCTACAGTGGGCATGGTCGGTTTGATAGAAGATGTAAGCCTCCATGTTACACAATGGTTCAAATCAGAAGGCGATGTCATAGTATTGCTTGGTGAAACAAAGGAAGAACTGGGTGGGAGCGAATACCTCAAGATTATCCATAAACTTGATAAAGGCAGGCCGCCGCACATAGATTTAAATTTTGAGGCAAAGTTGCAGGAGGCTTGTTTAAATGCAATCCGCGGTGGTATAATAAAATCCGCTCACGACTTATCTGAAGGAGGTTTGGCTGTTGCTTTGGCAGAGTGCTGCATTTCATTTCATGAGAAGGTGGTTGGCGCAGAGATTATATTACCAGCCCATAAAATGCGAATGGATGCCTTACTCTTTGGAGAGAGCCAGTCAAGGATAATCGTAAGTATTGCCAAAGAGGATACAGCAAAGCTCATGTCTATTGCAGATAAGCATAGCATACCGGCAGTTGTCATAGGAAAGGTTGGGGGAAATAGGCTTAAAGTAAATGGGGTTATTGATTTATCGGTTAAAGAATTAAAGGAAGCATGGAAAGATGTGCTGGAAAAGCTGCTAAAAGGATAACTCTTTAGCTGGTTTAATTTTGGAAATTTCACCCTCCCCTTAATCCCCTCCCGTCAAGGGAGGGGAGACAAATAGTTCCCTCTCCCCTTGCGGGAGAGGGCAGGGTGAGGGGTGTTTTTGGGGTAACTATGTTTGACAAATATAAAGACGAATGCGGCGTATTCGGAATATTTGGCCATCCAGAGGCTGCAAATATGACATATCTGGGCCTCTATGCATTGCAACACAGGGGGCAGGAGAGCGCCGGAATTGTTTCATCAGATGGAAGCCAGCTTCATTCCCATAAGGCAATGGGCTTGGTGGCTGATATATTCGGCGAGGATGTTTTAAAAAAACTTCCGGGCAATGCAGCAATAGGTCATGTGCGTTATTCAACTACAGGCGCAAGCAATCTCAAGAATGCGCAGCCATTTGTGGTAGATTATGCCAGAGGGGAAATTGCAGTCGCCCATAACGGAAATATTGTAAATGCCAGATTGATTAGAGATGAGCTTGAGGCGTATGGTTCAATATTTCAATCCAGTATGGATACGGAAATTATTGCCCACCTTATCGCAACATCGAGAGCCGCTACATTGACTGAAAGGATTGCAGATGCCCTCAGGCAGGTGAAAGGCTCATATTCTCTTGTATTTCTTACAGGAAGTCAGATGATCGCTGTCCGGGATCCGCATGGGTTCAGACCCCTTGCACTTGGCAGGCTGAAGGATGCGTGGGTAGTTGCTTCTGAGACATGCGCATTTGACCTGATTGAGGCAGAGTATGTAAGAGACATAGGGCCGGGTGAAATACTTCTGATAGACAGGCTTAGTCCGAAATCATTCAGGCCGTTTGATAAGGCGCCATATACTCCATGTGTTTTTGAATTTATCTATTTTGCGCGGCCTGACAGCAATATATTCGGGGCAAATGTCTATGCCGTGAGAAAAAATCTTGGAAGAGAGCTTGCGAGGGAAAATCCTATAGATGCGGATATAGTCATCCCTGTGCCGGATTCTGGCGTGCCTGCTGCAATAGGTTTTGCGGAAGAGTCTAATATACCGTTCCAGATGGGTTTGATAAGAAACCACTATGTGGGCAGGACATTTATTGAGCCAAAGGACGCCATAAGGCACTTTGGCGTAAAAATCAAACTGAATGCCGTAAAGGAACTGCTTAAAGGCAAGAAGGTTGTTGTAATCGACGATTCCATTGTCAGAGGCACTACCAGCAGAAAGATTGTTAAGATGATAAGAGACGCCGGGGCAAAGGAAGTCCACATGAGGATTAGCTCTCCGCCCACCGTATGCCCTTGTTTCTACGGCATAGACACGCCCACCAAAAAAGAGCTTATCGCTTCTTCCCACACGATAGATGAAGTAAACACCTACATTACAGCAGACACCCTCAGATATTTAAGCATAGAAGGCCTATATAAAGCTGTATCAGATGCTGGTGCCAGCTTCTGTGATGCCTGCTTTACCGGAAAATACCCGGTAGAATTTCCTGTTGAGGGTATAGAGCCGCAGATGGCGCTGTTTAAATAACTGCTGAATCATGCTATATAATTAGGAGATGCGAAGCGATGAGTAAAGAATCAGACCAAATGAAATCCCGCTCCCTGATTAAGGCATTCAGGGACAGGCTCCTTCAAATCATCAAAGAAAAATCCTATGAAAAAAAGGATGTCACCCTTGCCTCAGGCAAGAAAAGCGATTTTTACATAGACTGCCGGCAGACAACGCTTCATCCTGAGGGGGCATATCTGGTCGGCAAAATATTGTATGAGATGATTAAAGATTCCGGCTTTAAGGTAGAGGCGATTGGCGGCCCTACGATGGGCGCTGATCCCATTGCAACCGCCGTATCTGTTGTGAGCCAGATTGAAGGCAACCCGCTTCCGGCCTTTATTGTAAGAAAAGAGCCCAAAAAGCACGGCCTTGGCCAGTGGATAGAGGGAAAGAAAAATCTTGCAAAGGGCGCAAAGGTTGCTATAGTTGAGGATGTGGTAACAACAGGGGGCTCATCTGTTCAGGCAGTAAAGAGGGCTGAGGAGGAGGGTTTAAAGGTGGTTGCTGTTTTTGCCGTGGTTGACAGGGAAGAAGGCGGCAGTGAAAAGATAAAGCAAGCGGGTTACGAATTTAAGGCAATATTTACAAAGAAGGATATTGTGGGAGGATAGATGATAAAAATTTCAAATTTCAAATTTCAAATTTCAAATTTAACCTCTCTGCTTTTACTGTTCACTGTTCACTGTTCACTGCTCACTGTCTTTACCGGTTGCGCTGCGGAAGAGGATGCGATAAAACCGTCATTGGGATATTTTGACATTCTACCTCAAATGACACGGAGCAAAAAGGTTATAGAAAAGTTGGATAGCAAGTTATTTGTATCCGCAACCTATAAAAATTGGGCTTTGAGAGAGGCGTATATAGTTGAATATGCAAGACGCTATCAGATGGATGATAATGAGAAGGAAAAATTGAAAGAAATGGAAAAGGATTCAGATGAAAAGTTTAATGAATTTTTTGTTGCCATATATACCCCTGATGAGCGCTGGAATGATTTTGATGAACCGCAGTCTATCTGGAAGATTTATATGGAAGATGAAATAGGCAACAGAGTTTACCCTCTTGAGATAAAAAAGACAGATACAGGCAGCCCGCTTATAAAAGAATTTTATCCCTATGTAGACGCATGGAGTTCAGGTTATATAATACGATTCCCTAAGTATATGGTTGCTGGTATTAAGCCGTTCCCTGAAGAGAATACAAACTATTTCAAACTCGTTATAACAGGTGTTGTGGGTAGTGCGGAATTGGAGTGGCAGTTAAAATAAGCGTCAAAGAGTCAGAGAATCAAAGCGTCAAAGTTTTTTGTTTTTCCTCTGACTCTCTGACTCTTTGACACTTTGACTCTTAAAACGGGAGGTTTTTATGAAGCATACTATTTTGTTGATTACAGTCTTGCTGTTATTTCCTGTCGCTGCCTTGGCAGCCATCGGCAGCATATCAAAAGAAAGCGGCGCAACATATTTTAAGGCAAAGGCAGAAAAGAAATGGGCTGTTGCAAGCGTGGGGATGGATATAAATGAAGGCGACAGAGTGAAGACAGGAAGCGACGGCAGGATGGAGCTTTTATTACAGGATGGCAGCAGGCTTACCGTAGGAAATAATACAGAGATGGAGATAACAAGATTCTTGCTGGATAAAGACAGGCGCAGCGCAACTTTTTTCCTTCAGGGAAAATTGAGGGCAATCATTGCAAAATTTTCAGGCAAGACGAGTATGCAGGTTAAAACACCGACAGCCGTTGCAGGGGTAAAGGGAACGGATTTTATTGTTATGAATGAAGGAAAGGCAAATGTTTTATTTGGCCAGGAAGGGACGGTAGATGTAAAGGGTAAAGACAAAGAATCGGTAGCGCTCATGCCAAATACCATGACAGAGAATACACAGGGACATGCGCCAATCAGCCCTGTCAAGGTTGAGCCGAATACGCCTTTGGCAGATGCGAGAAAACAGCTTGAGGCTGTAACCAATGTGGAGTCGCCTGTGGAGTGGCAGGCAACCGGGAACCTTCCTGTTATACTTGCGAGATGGAATATTAATTACGGCCATTACCTTGCGGACAGCGGCAGATATAAAGAGGCTTTGGAGGTTTTTCAGATAGCGGTAGATTTGACTGATGTTGCTGAGATAGGGGCTGAAGGCCGGGCTCAACGGGGTAGCGTTTTTTCAAGGAACTTAAGTCTGCCGCAAGAGGCGCTGAAAGAGTATCAGAGTATACTTGATAAATATTTCCAGATGCCGCAGGCTGAAAGCGCCCTCTTTTCTATGGGTATGATATATAAGGATATAGGTGAAAAAGAGAAGGCAAAGGAATATTTACAGAAATATCTTAAGCAATATCCTCAGGGCAAGCACACATCTACAGTAGAAACTCTCGTCAAAGAACTTGAAAAGGAAGAAGGTAAGCAGTGAGCAGGTTAGACCTCTCTGGTTTTATACCTACGTTTTTATGAGTCGGAATGATGGGAATACTGTTGTTTAAAAGCAGGCCTAACGGGGTGAAAAAGAAACCCAGCCTTTTAGCCAATAAATTCTGGATTTTTCTCATATGGGGTGTATTGGCTTCTGCAATTGGCTTAGCCCTTTATAAAGTCAAGCCTTCTTTTATTCAAGGCATAGACGAGATTGCCGGAGATGCCAGGTTCAAGGCAAGGGGAAAGGTGTCTCCTGTAAAAAAAGTAGCTGTTATTGCCATAGATGAGAAAAGTATAAATAAACTTGGCCGGTGGCCATGGCCTCGAACAACCATTGCAAAACTTGTTGATGGCCTTGCACCTGCAAAGGTTGCTGCATTTGATATAGTGTTTTCAGAGCCTGAGACTAAACAGAGAGACAGCGCCCTTGGGGATTCTATTAAGAAAAGCAGGAATGTTGTTTTGGGCTACTTTTTGAGAGAGAAGGCAACAGAAGAACCCAGTAAGGAAGCTATAAAACAGCTTGGCCGCTCACAGATAAAGCTTATAAAAATGATTGATAATGTTGAATCATTGCCTGTGCCTGAGCTCCCTGGCATTGAGACAAATATCCCTGTAATAGGAAAAGGGGCAGTTGGTTTCGGCCTTTTTAATATATTTCCTGATGAAAACGACGGTGTAGTAAGAAGGTCGCAGCTTATATTTTTATATAAGGGAGATTTATTTCCATCTCTTGCCCTTGAGGCGCTAAGACAATATCAAGGCGCTAACATTGTTTTGAATATAGCATCCTATGGCATAGACAGTCTTTTTATAGATGATAAAAAGATTCCCACAGATGAGGTTGGCCGTTTTCAACTCAACTTCTATGGGCCGGGCGGGACATTTGATACATATTCTGCAGTTGATATTATAAAAGGGAAAGTGCCGAAAGAGGCTATCGCAGATAAGATAGTCTTTGTAGGCGCAACGGAAAAGGCGATATATGATTTAAGGGTAACGTCAATAGACCCAATCTATCCAGGGGTTGAAGTCCATGCAACAGTTGCTGCCAATATCATAGAGAATCGGCTCCTCATATATGACAACAGGGTTATTGCATTAGATGTATTTTTTATGTTTATTTTGCCCATCGGCCTCTGCCTTGCCCTTACCTTGGTTCACAGGACATTTATAAGCCTTGCCGTATTTCTAACATTTCTTTTCTTTCACACCATTACCAATTTTTATCTCTTTTCTTCCTATAATCTTATACCGAGCGCAGTATATCCTGTAATAAGTTTATTTCTTGCCTATTTCTTTGCTGAGGCATATAGAAATCTTGTTGTGGAAAGCAAGGGGCGATATCTGAAAAAGGCATTTGCACTTATGGTTTCTCCGGAGCTTGTTTCTGAGATATTAAAAGACCCTGACAGACTAAAGCTTGGAGGGGAGAAAAGGGAGATAACTACTTTATTCTCAGATATCAGAGGGTTCACATCTTTGTCTGAAAGACTTTCGCCAGAAGAATTGGTTTCCATATTAAATGAATATCTAAGCCCTATGACAAGGATAGTTTTGGAAGAAGGCGGTACTCTGAATAAATATATTGGAGATGCTATTATGGTTATCTGTAATGCGCCGCTTGATCTTCCAGACCATCCCAAGAAGGGGTGTGTTATTGCCCTTCGGTGGATAAGAGAATTGGAAAAATTGAATAAAGAGTGGAAAGAGAAGGGGCACCCCGCCCTTGGTATAGGTGTAGGTATTAACACAGGCGACGCAGTTGTAGGAAACATGGGCGGCGATCTGCGTTTTGAATATACTGCTATTGGAGATACTGTGAATTTGGCATCACGGCTTGAAGGTATGAATAAACTATACGGCACAGCCATAATAGCCACTGAAAACACCCAAAGATTGGTGCAAAACTATTTTCTTTTGAGGGAGCTTGATATGGTAAGGGTAAAGGGAAAAGAAAAGCCTGTAGCAATTTATGAGTTGATGGATTTTCTTCCGGCTGATAACCAAAAGATTGAGCTTGCCAGGTCTTTTTCTGATGCCCTTAACTCTTACAAAAATCGCAGGTTTGAAGAGGCAAAGATAAAGTTTTCTGCTATACTTAACAGATTTCATGAAGACGGCCCTGCTAAAGTATATATACAAAGGTGCATAGATTATCTTGCATCACCTCCGCCTTCTGAGTGGGATGGGGTGTATGTTGCAAAAACGAAATAAAAACAATTAAGAATTACGAATGAGGAATTAGGAATTGAGAGCAGGGATTTGAGAAATTCGTAATTCATAATTTCCATGTTATCCAATCTCAAACATTCTGAAAAGACGGGCATCTGGAAGCCGCTGCTTGTAGTTATACTTCTCTTTCTTGTTGCAGCTGCCTTTAAGATTATTTTCATTGCAAGCCAAGGAATTTTGCCAAAACAGGGCGAGGGTATAATAAACGGGGCATTTACACTATTTACTACCCTCGGTATATTATTTTTTGCACGATGGATTATTGTTGATACCCCACTCAGCTTTTTAAGACGATTTACTATAACACCGCTTCTCAAAACACTTACAAGCCTTGCCCTCTATTTTATTGCAGCCATTTATCTCTTGCATCGCCTGGCAGGAGTAGATTTAACGCCTCTCCTTACCACCTCTGCTGTCATTACAGGTCTCATTGCCCTTTCTTTACAGGAGACGCTAAAAAATCTTTTTACCGGAATATGGATTAATACCGAAAGGGTGGTGGCAAAGGGGGATTGGGTAAATATTGCAGGCAAAGAAGGCAGGGTCATGGATGTTACATGGCGGACAACGAGGCTGCTGACTTTTTCAAATGATTATATCTATCTTCCAAACAAATTGCTTTCAGAAGGGCATGTTGATAATTATACATATCCAAGCCCGTTGCATATTGTTGAAATAGATATAGGCGCAAGCTATAAAGACCCGCCAAATAAGGTAAAGGATGTCCTCCTGCATGTGGCATGTGAAAGCCCTTATGTTTTTAAAGAGCCTAAACCGGAGGTGTATCTCATAACGTTCGGTGATTTTTCAATACAGTATAAGCTAAGGGTTTGGATAAATGATTACGGCATAATACTAAAGGCAAGGAGCGATTTGCATTATAGCATCTGGTATGCATTGAAAAGAAATAACATTGAAATACCATTCCCAACCAGGACAGTCTATCAATATCAGATGGAGGCCAAGGGCGCTGCTGTGGATAGTATTGGGGTTTACCTGAGAAAGATAAACTTTTTGAAGCCTCTCAAGGATGAAGATATCGGCAGGGTTTCAGCTACAGCAAGGTTGGAAATATATGGTGAAAATGAGATTATATTTAGACAGGGAGAAAAAGGGAATACCTGCTATTTTATAAAGGAAGGGGCTGTTGATGTTGTTCTCAGAGATGAGCGGGGGAGAGACAGCGTCGTGTCAACTTTAGGGCCTGGTAATTTTTTTGGTGAAATGAGCCTTCTTACAGGAGAGGAGAGGAGGGCAACTGTTGTTGCAAAAAAGGATTCTTCTCTCATTGTTATAGACTCTAAAGGCTTTGGCGATGTATTTAAAAACAGCCCTGATTTAATGGAAAAGTTAAGCGATATCGTGGCAACGAGGTCATTGGAATTAGAAGAAACGAGGAGAAAGGCTGTAACAGAAACAGAGAGATTTGAAACGCAAAAGGCTGAATCAAAGGCTATTCTTGACAGAATCAGGTCATTCTTCAAGATAAAGGGATAATCATGATGTTTAAAATTATGAAATTACTTGCGGTGTTTATATTTATTGTAATACCGGTTGTTTCTTTTGCATCAACAATCATCCTTGAAGGCGACATGAATGAGGTGGTAGAGGTTGAGCAGAATCAGAGTTTTATGATCCCAGCTTCAGGACTGAAAAAACTCGTGTTTCGCTTTGCAAGCCCCACATCATTTAAAAGCTCAACGGTCAGCCAGGAAGTGAAAGATTATAAGTTGTCATATAATCCCAAACCAGCTTCAGTAGAGATAGAGACTGATGCTTTTGGAAATAGATTTACAAAGGTTACGTGGCTTAATATAAATAGTAACGTTGAAATAATCGGGAAGTTGAATATTGCAATGAATATAAGCCTTAAAGAATTGATAAGCACAGCGCCATTTCCCTTAACCCCGCTAAGCGGAGTTAAGGAAATAGAGCAGAAGGAAAAAAGGTTTCTCAGCCCTACGCCGCTTACCGAGGCTGATAATATAAGGATTAAGGAATTGGCCAATAATCTGGTAAAGGGGGCAAAGACAGAAGAATCGGCCGTAATACAGATTTTAAACTGGGTGGTTGATAATGTAAAATATACTACCAACCCTCCGCAATATGATGCTGTCTACACCTTAGATACAGGGACAGGCAACTGTCAGAACTTTTCTCATCTCTCCATCGCTCTTTTGAGGGCTGCTGGCATACCTGCAAGGATTGTGGGTGGAATTACGTTAAATAAGCCATGGAAGGTTCCGCTTAAAAATGGGAGCCTTGTTCAGAGCATAGGACAGGGTGGTCATGCATGGCTTGAGGTCTACTATCCGGATATAGGCTGGGTTCCCTATGATGCACAGCAGAGCCACTTGTTTGTAAGTCCGCGGCATATAAAACAGACCGTGGGCCTTGATGCAAGGGATATTAATGACTCATGGCTTGCCTCGCCGACGCTTCCGCCATTCAGGGAAGATATTCAGGCAAATTTTTTAAGAGATGATATAAAGCTCTCTTTAAGGGATATAAAATCAAACCCGTCTAACTACATCCTTACTAATGCAATTATTGCCCATTTGGCCAAACCAGTTGTAGAGATTCCGCAGATAGAAAAACCGAAGCCGGCGCCGCCAAAGGCTATGGTGAAGGTAGAGTTCGGTAATATGAATTTCCCATCGCTCATTGATATATTTACTAAATCTAAAGGGGAGGAACAGGGTTATAAGACGCTGGACAAAGAAACTGCTGAATATGTTACTGCTGAATACACCTTTGCGCAGGCATTTACCATTGAGAGGCCATTGAAGATTGAAGAGATTAATCTCGCAATGCACAAATTTGGGGGCAGGGCAGGCAGTCTATGGATAGATGTAGTAAAGGATGATGGAGGGAAACCTGGAATGGAGGGTATAAGGAGCTTTCCGCTTAATCTGGATACCATAAAATACTTCCCCGGCTATCAGTGGTTTCCCTTTAGATTTACAAAAGAATCCCCTGATAATCCTGTTCTAACCGCCGGCCGTTATTGGATAATCTTGAGACGTTCCAAAGATGCGATTATCAACTGGTTCTATATCCCCGGAAACCCTTATGGCGATGCAGATGACACCCGTTCTACCTCCCAGGGCATAGATTGGTCAAATATATTAAACTATGATTTCAATTTTAAGGTAACAGGGGCGTTTCTGGAATAAAGCGTCGGAGGTTCAGAGAGTCAAAGTGTCAGAGAGAAAAAACTTTGACTCTATAACTCTTTGGCGCTTTGACTCTATATATCATAAAGGAGGTTTAATTGGGTGAAGGTTTTTACAGAAGAAGAATTAAAGCAGTATGACGGCAGTCAAAAAGGGAAGCCGATATATTTTGCCTATAAGGGCAAGGTTTATGACATCACAGACAGCCCTTTGTTTTTGGATGGGCTTCACTTTGAGCATTATGCCGGTATGGATTTAACTGATTATATGAATGATGCGCCTCACAAAGACGAGGTTCTTGAAAATTTAAGAATAATAGGGGAATATAAACCGGCCTAAATCTATGAGAAAGTTTCACATGAAACGGTTTTAAATTTTTCACCATGACAATTGCAGGTAGAGATTTATCGCAACTTAATCAAAATTTTGTGCAGATTGACTGTTTCGGATAGCTGGTTGAGAGGTTGAATAAATAGTTTTGTATGCCTCGTAATAGCCCAATACCTTCTCAACATATTTCCTTGTTTCCTGGTATGGGATATTTTCTATAAATTCGTCCATGTCATTTCTGTTCCACTTTTTTAGCCATTCATCAACTGCATTGGGGCCTGCGTTATAGGCTGCAATTGCAAGAGGCAGATTCCCCTTAAATTTTGTAATGAGTGTTTTAAGATACCATGCGCCAAAATAGATATTGATAGCTGGTTCCAACAAGTCATCTCCTTGAAAAGACGCGTGAGACAATCCTTGGGCTATCATCTTTCCAGTTATGGGCATTATCTGTAATAGTCCTATCGCACCTGCCCTTGATACTGCCGTCATATCAAACTCGCTTTCCTGCATCATGATTGCGTAGATAAGAAAGGGGTCTATCTTAAGCTTGCCAGCTATTATCTCAACCGTTTCTTTATATGCTTCAGGGAAAGCGAGTAAATATAATGGCAAGGCAGCAGGGTTATAAATTTGCCCCCGTGCCGTGAGGTAGGAATGGTAAAAATCGCCTGCCTCTTTATAGAGTGAGCTTACCTCAAGAGGATTTTGCCGCTGATCTATATATGCCAATTCCTTTAATGCAAGGTTATTCAGGCCGAGTTTTAACAGCTTCTGGGCTCTTTGAATAGGTAGTGAATTATCTGCCTTTGCCTGCTTTGTCTGCGTTTTATTGCTGAAAAAAGCTGCTGGTATAAAATAGGCTTCATTATCCAGATTTTCTAACGCTTTTCTGCCTATTGCAGAGTAATAGCTGGGTGGAAAGTTATCTGTTGCAGCCTTAAATAAATTTTTAGCTTCATGGTATTTCCCAAGCAGATAAGCGATTTTACCCTGCCAGTATAAGGAGCGCATTTTCAATGAAGAGTTCTCTAATGCCTTTAATGCGTTGATAGATTCTTCTAAATGCCCGTTGGTGTAATGAATCCAGCCCATCTGCCACAGCGCATCATCCTTATAGACATAGGCGCTATTCTCTGTCAATAATTGAGTAAAAAGTGTGACAGCAAGATTAGTATCACCATCATCTTTTGCAATCATGGCAAGCCTGTAAATAGCCTCGCCTTTGAGGTCGCTCTCAGTATAAGTAATTATAAGGGCTTCAAGCATATTTTTGGCAGAGTTAAAATCCTTGAGTTTTATGTAAGCCCTTGCAATCCATAGAAGCGATTCTTCCCTTATCTTATTATCATCTGTATTTGCAAATATTTCTTTAAAGGCTTCATTCGCCTTCTTGAAATATCTTCCTTGATAAAAGGCCTGTCCAAGGAGCAAACGCAGTTTATCATTCCGCTCATGGGAAGCCTCGTATGGAAACCATGGTGAGCCGTCAAATAGATATTCTTTGATTTCTTGAACAGCTGCCTCGTAATTTCTGGCCTTGAGCAAGGCCTTGGCCCTTGTGTAAAATTCGTCTGCATTTAATTTCGTAATCTCGGCAGATAAAATCTGAGAGGCAAAAGAGCCATCCCCGTATGTTTGTGGAAACTCAGTCAAGAGCTTTTTTATGAAAGGAATGGCATCATCGTATCTGTTGTGGGATACCAGAGTGGAAACGAGCTTGTAAATAACAGATGGGGTTTGCGGGTTATTTGGATATTTTTTCAGAAAATTTTTGTAACTGTCTATTGAATTTGTAATATCACCCTTTGCAATATATACATCGCCTATCCTTTCCAATGCAGAAGGGGTTAATGGGCTTTTGGCATAATATTTTGCACAGGTCTTAAATGTGCCTAATGCCTCATCAAATCTATGAAGGGACAGATATGCTTCGCCAAGGTAATATACTGCGTAGTCGGAAAGGACAGAATCATCTTTCTTGGCAGATTCCAGATATTCTGCTGCCTTTTCAAAATTGCCGTCTTTATATGCATTATAGCCAAGAGAGAGATTATTTTCTGACTCAATAGCAGGGGTGTGAACAGCCAATCCGAGGATACATAAGGTGGTGAAAAGGAATATCACTAAAATGTATTTTACGTTTTGCATAGATTGAAGAGAAAAAATTTTAGATGTTGCCGGCGGCCTGCTTCTTGGTGTCTGCGCTCAACATGGCCATATGCTTTACTATTTCTTCCGGCATTTTCCCGAGGTCGCCAATCTTATTCACAAGGAAAGAACTTGTCATCATCAGCTTCATGGATACGAGCAGATAATTCTTCTTAAATTCATCACTGGTTTGCATAATCTCATGGAGTTTACCCATATAAAACTGTCTGTAACAATCAACGATTGCCCTGTCTATGTCTTCCATGGTCATGTGTTTTGGTTTTATAATAGGGTCTATCAGATTATACTTTTTGTAGTCAGTAACCTTTATGTAAGGTTTGAGATCTTCGTATATATCTGCATACGGCCATGGCGCTATGGCAAGGAAATGGCAAAAGTCAGGGTTATATTCTTTGGCAAGCTGTAAAGTCTTTTTAATAGATTCTTTGGTTTCATCAGGCAGACCAAGTATCATGGAAGTCTCTGTTATAATTCCATGTTCATTCAAGAGCCTTAAGGCTTTTTTTGCATCTTCAACCTTTACATCTTTTTTAAACAGATCAAGGGTTGACTGGTCTGTTGCCTCTGTGCCAACATAGATATGGATGATGCCGGCCTTTCTATATTTTGGAAGTATGTCCTTGTCCCTTAATATGTCCTCAACCCTTGTTTCCATAAGAAAGTATATCCCCAGATTTCTTTCTATTAACATATCAAGAAATAGCTCCCATCTTTCTCTTTCAAGGGTTGGATAATCATCGGTTAAGAGGATAACATTAACGCCATGCCTGGTTTTCAGGGTTTCTACATCCTTAATAAGGCTTTCAGGGGATCTGCCGCGCCAGCCTTGTCGCCAGAATTTTCTCTGAGAGCAGAAGGTGCAATCCTTTGTGCAGCCCCTTGATGTATCTATAGCGCCGAGCCTTGAGTCTGGGATTATAAAATAGTTATAATCCTGCCAATCCAAGAGATCCCATGCCTTCGGAAGATTGTCTAATTCTTCAGCAGACATAAGAGGCCGTTCAAGTGTCCTTATGATATTATTGCCTTTCTTATACGCCAACCCTTTGACGGCGCTCACATCACCTGTTTCTATAGCCTTAAGGAACTCTGTTAGTGTCTTTTCCCCTTCACCCTTTATAATAAAGTCTACCGAATTGGTTAGTCTAAATATCTCTTCCTCCATAAATGTTGGGTGTATGCCGCCGAGCAGGGTTATGATATTGGGGTTTATTTTCTTGGCTGTCTCTACTATGGCAAGTGCATCAGGGAGTGTGCAGGTTATGGCAGAGGTTGCTACATAATGAGGCTTGCATTCTTTTATCTTTGCCTCAATCTCTTTGTGCCCGACCCCCTTGGTCATTGCATCATATATCTGTACCGAGAGCCCAGCATCTCTTGCAGCTCCGGCAAGATACGCCATGGAAAGGGGCACCCATCTCCCTGCAACTTCAACCACCCCTGCATGAAATGGGGGTGTTATAAATAGAATTTTCTTCATTTTCATAAGTTATCACAGCTGTCCATAGATTGTCAATTACGGCAATTAGTTAGATAATGGCTGCTGGTGAGAGGATGGGTAAGTTGTAAAGAGAGACATTGCAGTATACTATCCTTTCAAGCGATTCTTATAAAATGGAAATTTCTTGCAGAGTTCATTAACCCTACTTTTTATAGAAGACAGTTTTGACTCATCGCTCCTGTTCTTAATAGCGTCATCTATGAGATTGGCAATGATTTTCATTTCAGCCTCTTTCATGCCTTTTGTAGTTGCGGCAGGGGTGCCTATGCGGATGCCGCTGGTGACAAATGGGCTTCTTGTCTCAAAGGGGACTGTATTTTTGTTGACTGTAATGCCTGCCTTCACAAGGGCATCTTCTGCCTCTTTCCCTGTTATATCTTCCTTGGTCAAATCAATAAGCAGAAGGTGAGTATCGGTGCCGCCTGAAACAAGGTCGTAGCCTTTGTTCATAAGCTCAGCAGAAAGGGTTTTTGCATTTGCGACAATCTGCTTTTGATACTCTTTAAAAGAAGGCTCCAGCGCTTCCTTTAAAGCCACTGCCTTTGCTGCAATCACATGCATAAGCGGTCCGCCCTGAATGCCTGGGAATATCATTTTATCAACGGCCTTTGCATGATCAGTGCGGCACATAATCATGCCAGCCCTCGGGCCTCTTAATGTCTTGTGCGTTGTGGTTGTTACAAACTCTGCATAAGGCACCGGGGTTGGATGCAATCCTGTAACAACCAGACCTGCGATATGGGCAATATCCACCATAACAACAGCGCCAACCTCGTCTGCAATCTCCCTGAATGCCTTAAAATCTATGATTCGTGGATACGCGCTTGCGCCGACAACAATCATCTTAGGTTTGTGCTGCCTTGCGAGATCTCTAACCTGATCATAGTCAATCCTGTGGTTATCTTTTCTGACTCCGTAGAAAACAATATTGTAAAGCTGGCCTGAAAAATTCACCGGGCTTCCGTGGGTGAGGTGTCCGCCGTGGGCGAGATTCATTCCAAGGACTGTATCGCCGGGCTTCAAAACCGACATATACACAGCCATATTCGCCTGCGAGCCTGAGTGGGGCTGGACATTCACATGGTCGCAGTTAAATAGTTTTTTTGCCCTTTCTATGGCAAGGTTTTCTGCAATGTCAACAAATTCGCACCCGCCGTAATATCTCTTACCGGGATACCCTTCGGCGTATTTGTTTGTCATAATACTGCCGAGCGCCTCAAGCACAGCCTCACTCACAAGATTTTCAGAGGCAATGAGCTCAAGTTTATACTCCTGTCTTTCTGTTTCAAGCCTTATTGCATCATAGATTTCAGGGTCAAATTTTTTCAATATGGACATTATCTTTTCATTCCTTTCTCAATCTCTTTTATCTTGTCCAGCCTTTTCTGGTGCCTGCCGCCTTGAAATTTCGCCTCCAGCCATGTCTTCACCATCTCTCTTGCAAGGCCTTTGCCTGCAACCCTCCCGCCGATTACAAGGATGTTTGCGTCATTGTGTTCTTTGGCCATTCTTGCTGAATATACATCGCTTACAAGCGCTGCCCTGACATTTGAAAATTTGTTTGCAACAATTGACATGCCGATGCCTGTTCCGCAGATGAGTATGCCCTTTTCAAGCTTTCCTTGAGATACTTTTTCGGAAAGGGGAACTCCATAATCGGGATAGTCAACCGATTCGTTGCCGTTTGTCCCCATGTCAAGGACATCAAATCCTTTTTCTTTCAAAAATATTTTTATGTCTTCTTTTAATTCTATCCCGCCGTGGTCGCTGGCAATGGCTATTTTTTGCATTTGTTGTTTCCCCATCATTTGTAGTCTGCCCATTTATGGGCGTTTTTAAATACCCCGGTAAATCGGCAACTACAATTTTTTATTCAAACCTCTTGAATACCAATACTCCATTTGTCCCGCCAAAGCCGAAGGAGTTTGATATTGCAATGTGTATCTTCTTTTCCTTTGGTTTGTTTGGCACATAATCTAAATCACATTCCGGGTCTGGTATATCGTAATTTGTGGTTGGCGGCATTATACTGTGATAGATTGCAAGGGCCGTAAAAACAGCCTCAACGCCGCCTGCTGCGCCTAAGAGATGTCCTGTCATAGATTTGGTGGAGCTTATCGCAAGCTTCTTTGCATGGTCTTTAAAAACCTTTTTTACAGCCATGGTCTCGTAAAGGTCGTTATAATAGGTTGATGTGCCATGGGCATTGATATAATCAACAGCACCCGGATTTATGCCGGCAGACTTAATAGCTGCTGTCATACACCGTGCAGCGCCTTCACCTTCAGGCGCTGGTGTTGTCATATGGAACGCATCAGAGGTCATTCCATAACCCACAATCTCAGCATATATCCGCGCCCCTCTTTTTTTGGCTGTTTCCATATCTTCAAGGACAAGTATGCCTGCGCCCTCCGCAACAATAAAACCATCCCTATTTTTGTCAAACGGCCTGCTGGCTTTTTGAGGCTCATTGTTATTTGTTGAAAGCGCTTTCATTGCGCTAAAACCAGCAATACATAAAGGAGATATGGTTGATTCAGCGCCGCCTGCAATCATCACATCCGCATCCCCATTTTGAATAATCCTGAATGCATCGCCTATAGAGTGGGTGCCAGTAGCACATGCTGTTACAGCGCAGCTGTTTGGGCCTTTGGCGCCGAATTTTATGGAAACCTGGCCAGAGGCAAGATTTATAAGAACCATAGGGATAAAAAAGGGTGTTACCCTATCCGGGCCTTTTTCTTTTAATACCGTGTGCCAATGTTCAATAGCTGGGAGGCCGCCTATACCTGAACCGATGTATACGCCAATCCTTTCAGCATTCTCGGAAGTTACCTCAAGTCCTGCATCTTGGACAGCCAAGATGCTTGCTGCAAGGGCATACTGGATAAAGGTATCCATTTTCTTAATCTCTTTTTTTTCTATAAATACTTCAGGATTAAAATCAGGAACTTCGCCGGCTATTTGAACAGGAAAGTTAGTAGCATCAAATCTGGTAATCCGTCTTATACCGGACCTTCCTTCAATAATGCCTTTCCAATTTTTCTCAATGCCTATACCCAAAGGGCTGATGATACCTATGCCTGTTACAACTACGCGTCTTTTCATATCTGCCTTATAAAAAAATATACGGCAACCGACATATTTCTGTATGGTTGCCTCATCTCCAGAAATAGACCCATGTGCACGTTTTAAAAGAGCAGGTGCATTTTACTCTTTATGACGCGGTGTATAAAAAGTTTTTCAGAGTAAAAAACTACTTTGCCTTTTTGCCGATGTAGTCAATTGCGTCTTTGACTGTCTTTATCTTTTCAGCGTCTTCATCAGGAATTTCTATGTTAAACTCCTCTTCAAATGCCATGACCATTTCAACTGTATCAAGTGAATCTGCGCCAAGGTCATCAACAAAAGAAGCCTCTGATTTTACCTCCTCCTCTGTTACACCCAGCTGGTCAACGATAATTTTTTTAACCTTATTTTCTACAACCATTCTAACACCTCCTGATTTTTGTTTGTTAAAGTGTAAATTTATAACCTGAGCTTATATCATTTCAGCAACTGTCTTGTCAAAGAATAAAGACCATGGTTCGTGCCCGTTGTCCGTGACCGTGCAAAAATTTTTCTTTGGAGACTTTGTTTTTACGGACACGAAACACGGTCACTGTTCACGATCTTTTTTACATATACATTCCACCATTAATATTTATAACCTGTCCTGTGATGTAATTGGCGGCCTCAGAAACAAGGAAGAGTACGCCCTCAGCCACATCATCAGGTGTCCCAAGCCTGCCCATAGGTATCTGGTTTGCCAATTCCTCTCTCACCTTTTCAGAGAGGGCCTGGGTCATTGCCGTTTCTATAAAACCAGGGGCAATGGCGTTGCATGTAACATTTCTTGATGCAAACTCCCGTGCCACAGTCTTTGTAAGGCCAAAAACACCTGCCTTGCTTGCAGCGTAATTGGCCTGTCCCGCATTTCCCATTTCTCCGACAATGGATGCAATATTTACAATCCTTCCATACCTCTGCTTTGCCATATATTTCACAGCGGCCTTTGTGCAGTTAAAAACACCTTTTAGGTTCACACCAATCACAGCGTCCCAATCCTCTTCCTTCATTCTGAGAATCAGGGCATCTTTGGTTATTCCTGCATTGTTAACCAATATATGAATTGCGTCGAGTTTGGCAACTGCTTCATCTATCATTGTTTCTGTTTCCTGAAGGTTTGCCACATTTGCCTTGAGCGCTATTGCCTTTCTGCCGAGTTTTTCTACCTCTTTTGCTGTTTCCTGTGCTTTGTCAAGGTTGACATCAGAGATAACTAAATCTGCGCCATTTGTAGCAAGTTTTAAGGCTATAGACTTTCCTATACCTTGGGCAGCGCCTGTAACAAGGGCAACTTTGCCTTTGAGAATCATAGAACCTCCCGTAAAAACTGTTAACTGTAAACTGTAAACTGTTTTAAGTCCTCCGGCTTCTCTACATTCACCGTCTTTATACTTCCGTCTATTCTTTTTACAAGGCCTGTCAGCACCTTGCCAGGTCCAATCTCAACAGCTGTTTCTACGCCTTCTTGTTTCATCCTTTTAACAGACTCAACCCATCGGACAGGGCTGAAAAGCTGTTTTTCAAGAAGCCCTTTAACCCTACTCTCTGATGATAATGGTTCTGCCTCTACATTGGTAATTACCGGGATAGTGAGCTTCTTAATCTGTATGCTGTCAAATTCCTTTGCAAGCCTTTCAGCAGCCGGTTTCATAAGGGGAGAGTGAGAAGGGACGCTTACCGGCAATGGTATAACCCTCTTTGCCCCTTTATCTTTTGCAAGATGAGATGCCTTTTCCACAGCCTCTTTATGGCCTGATATAACTGTCTGTTCAGGGCTGTTAAAATTTGCAGGAACAACAATGCTATTTTCTGTGCTGGTTTCTTTGCAGATAGCGGTCACTACATCTCCTGTAAGCCCTAGTATGGCAGCCATTGCGCCTGTGCCTTGCGGCACAGCCTCCTGCATAAATTTTCCCCTCATCCGAACCAGCCTCACTGCATCTTTAAAATCCAAGGCCTTGCTGGCAACCAGGGCTGTGTATTCTCCGAGGCTGTGGCCTGCCAGAAAATTGGGCTTTACAGGCTCCTCTTGTGAGAGGGCATTAAAGAGCGCAACACTTGCGGTCAATAAGGCCGGTTGTGTATTCTGCGTAAGATTCAGCTCGGCCTCCGGACCTTCAAAGCATAACCGAGCCATATCAATATGCAGGATATCGCTTGCCTCTTGAAAAACAGCCTTTGCAGCAGGGTAGTTGTTATAAAATTCGTTACCCATGCCTACTGCCTGCGAACCCTGGCCGGGAAATATAAAAGCGATGCGTGATGTATGATGTGTGCTGTTCACTGTCTTAATTACCACCTCACAATAGCCGATGCCCATGTAAGTCCGCCGCCAAAGGCAACAAAGAGTATAATATCTCCCTTTTTTATCATATCTTTTTTAACCGCCTCATCTAAGGCAAGCGGTATAGAGCCTGCGGATGTATTTCCATATCTATCAAGATTTATGTAAACCTTTTCCTCCGGCAGTCCCAGCCTTTCTGCTGTAGCCTTTATTATCCGCATATTTGCCTGGTGTGGGATGAGAAGAGAAATATCCTCTGCCCTAAGTCCGTTGTGGTCTAATGCCTCCTGACATGCCTCTCCCATTGTCCTGACTGCAACCTTGAACAGCTCATTGCCCTGCATCTTCATATAGGAACGTTCAGGTGTCTTATCATGGAGAGGGCTGGAGCATAGTGAGAGGGGAGTGTACAGTGTTTTCCAGTAGTGGCCATCGGCATGGATGTGAGTAGAGAGTATGCCTCGTTTCCCTTTTTCAGCAGATAGCACAACAGCACCGGCGCCATCGCCAAAGAGAACACAGGTGTTTCTGTCTTTCCAATCAACAATCTTTGAAAACAAGTCTACCCCGATAACAAGGGCCTTTTTGCTTGCGCCGGACCGTATATATTTATCTGCTGCATCTAACGCATAGAGAAAGCCGGAGCAGGCTGCTGATACGTCAAAGGCAGCTATTCCTCTGCTGGCGCCAATATGTGATTGTACAAAACAGGCGGTGGAGGGGAAGAGCATATCCGGGGTAACCGTGCCGGCAACAATTAAGTCTATCTCCTTAGGAGAGACCCCTGCTGCCTTAAGGGCATTTTTGGCAGCCTTTGCAGCAATATCATTGGTAGTTTCTCCATCTGCAATTCTTCTTTCCTTTATGCCTGTCCTGGCGATAATCCATTCATCGCTTGTATCCACCATCTTTTCCAAGTCCTGATTCTTGAGAACCCGTGGCGGCACATGGGAGCCGGTTCCAATTATAAGGGATCTAATCATTTCCGCCTGTTATCCTTCTTCTACACAACGTAAAGACTGTTTTGCGCACAGCCTCTGGATATCATGATTTTTTTCCAGCTCTTCTAATAGATGACGGTTAAGCTTATTCTTAGTGCATTCAACTGCAACCTTGATAGCATTCTTTATTGCCTTGGCATCAGAAGCGCCGTGGCTTATAATACCTATGCCGTCTATGCCGAGAAGCGGCGCCCCGCCGTATTCTGAATAATCAACCTTCTTTTTTACTTTGAGAAGCGCGCCTTTTGCAAGGAGATAACCCATTTTGGCAAGAGGGCTTGATAGTATCTCTTTTTTCAGCATTGATGTGAGCGCCTCTGCCACACCTTCGGTAACTTTAAGAACCACATTTCCTACAAAACCATCGCACACCACAACATCCACATCCCCGGAAAATATGTCTCTGCCTTCCACATAACCGAGATAATTAAGATAATTTAAAGAGCTATCTTTTAATATCTCGTTGGTTTCTCTTGTAAGGTCATTGCCTTTACCCTCTTCTTCGCCATTTGAGAGGACCCCAATTTTTGGATTATTTTTCTTTAGTATATATTTGGCATAAACAGAACCCATAACTGCAAATTGAACCAGATGTATTGGTTTACAGTCAACATTTCCGCCTGCATCCAATACGATAACAGGCTCTTTTTTCGTAGGCATAATAACAGCAATGGCAGGTCGCTCAACGCCTTGTAAATTCCTGAGCACAAAGATGCCGGCAGCCATTGCAGCGCCTGAGTTGCCGGCGCTCACAGCAGCGCTTGCCTCTCCGCTCTTGACCAGGTCGAAGCAGACCTTAATGGACGAGTCCTTTTTTCTTCTTATCGCCTGGCCTGGAGATTCATCCATGCCAACAACTTGAGATGCATGGATGACAGATATAGGAAGGCCTTGCCAATTGTGTTTGGCCAATTCATCTTCAACCATGGCCTTATCGCCAACAAGTATGATGTGAATATCAAACTCTTTGGCAGCCCAGACTGCTCCCTCAACTACAACAGAAGGGGCATAATCTCCACCCATTGCATCAACAGCTATCTTCATATTATGCTCCTGTAGATAAGGAAGATTATGAAATCTCTTTGGTCTTTATGACTTCTCTGCCTTTGTATGTGCCGCAGTTAAGGCATATATGATGAGGAGACTTAGGTTCTCCGCACTGAGGGCATAGTGAAAGGGGTGGTTTTGACAGTGCATCATGGCTTCTGCGATTATTCCTTCTTGTCTTGGAATGTCTCTTTTTAGGGTTTGGCATCTTAATTCTCCTTTTTATACCCACACCAAAATTTTTGGTGTGAGAGTTTACATTGTTACTTTTTATTCAATTTCAGCTCTTTGAGCTTTGCGAATCTTTGATCTATCTGTTCTGTTGCAGGGCAGCTGCATTTCCTCTGATTTAAATCCGCGCCGCACTTTGGACAAAGCCCTTTACAATCAGGTTTGCAGACAGGCTGCATAGGTATATCTAAGGATAACTGCTCAAAAAGCACCGCATTTATATCAATTTCACTGCCCTCTAAATAATTACTGCTAAGATCTTCATTCGTGAGTTCTTTTTCTTTTTTGATATGTTCAGGTTCTATGGTATAGACAATATCTATCTTAGAGTTTATTACCTGTTCAAATTGTTTTAAGCATCTGGCGCACTGCTGTTTAATAACAGCTGCCATGTTTCCATCTATAAGTACCTCTCCGTCAGTCTTTGATAGGGAGAGGTTAGCTGAAACAGGCGGTAGCATGGTAAAATCTACCGCCCCTGCAATGGCCTGCAATTCATCCCCGTCTTTTGTAATATTGAGCTGTAGTCCATGGGCAGGTATATCAGCAATATCAACCTTCATTGTAATTTTTTAGATTTTATACTATACAAGAACAGTATTATTCTTGTCAAGGATAAATCCAAAAATTGTCAGCAACACATAAACTGTCCTTTTTATAGCACATGAATTGTCCTATTGTATGGTTTCCTAAATTTCAAGGAGGAGACCATGAAACG
>MGRL01000053.1 GCA_001798165.1 Deltaproteobacteria bacterium RIFCSPHIGHO2_02_FULL_43_33 | reverse complement strand
CTTATCTTTAAAGCCATGCCATGATAGTTTCTGCATTTCTTCCTTTGACATGTCTGATACTGTGAAATATCCCTTTGCCATTTTCAGTATTGCATCGGGATATTCTTTGAATAGTTGAGGCATTGCAGATACCTTCTCCGGCGCATTGCCGTATCTTTTCAAATCATTCATTACAAAGCTTTCATTCAATCTTTTTACATAGCCGCTTAAAGCAGCCTCTGAAAAATCCCCTTCCTCCTTTGCTTCAAGGATCGCCTCAGCAGCCATAGCGCCTGATGCCATTGCCATATTGGAGCCTTCGCGGTAAAGAGACGGATTTACAAAACCTGCTGAATCGCCCACAAGCAAAAGACCGTTTGCAACAAGCTTCGGAAGGTTTTTATAGCCTGGTTCAGGTATCATCTTTGCAGACAGTTCCTCGGTCTTCCCTCCCCTTAAAAACTTTCTTACCATTGGATGTGCCTTGAATGCATCCAAAAGGTCATTTGGCCGCATATTATTCTCTTTCATAACTGCTATGGGACAACCAACACCAACTGACAAAGAATCCTTATTTGTATAAATAAACCCCGAACCTATCATATCATGGACAGCATCGCCAAAAAATTCCATTCCCACGCCCTCGTCGCCTGATAGGTTAAATCTATCTTCGATAACCTCCTTTGAAAGGCTTATCACCTCTTTTGCTGCACTTATCATCTGATGGTCTGTGGGTTTTTTCTTTAAGCCTGCCTTTTCAGCAAGCAAAGAATTTGCGCCCTCAGCGCAAACAATTACATCTGCATATATATCGCCGCCCTCTCGCCGTGCCTTTACTCCAACAACCTTCCCATTTTCCCAGATGAAATCATCCACCACGGTCTCATTCAATATCAAAGCGCCTGCATCCTCTGCTTTTTTTGCAAACCACCGGTCAAACTTTGCGCGCAATACTGTGAAACTGTTGTTATATGGAGGCGTATTGAAGCTGTCAAAGGTGAGCTCCATTGCCATCTCAGAGTCCTTTGAAAGTATGGAATATCTCCTCTTTGTTACATGCCTTTCAACAGGCGCATCTTTCCAAAATTCAGGAATGAGCTTATTGAGGATGGTTGAATACAGAACCCCGCCGGACACATTCTTTGAACCGGGATATTCTCCTCTTTCGAAGACAATGATATTCAAGCCGGCCTTTGCCAGCGTATATGCGCAGGCAATGCCGGATGGCCCTGCTCCGATGATTATGCAGTCAAATTTGTCGGTCATAAACTATAAAAAGGAACTGTTCCTATTCTTGCCCTTCTTTCATAGCTCCAACTTTCACTAACAATTCTACTATTTCATTATGGCCTTTCTCTTTTGCAATTTTTAAAGCTGTGCCATCCCAACTTTCCTTATTCACATCCGCACCCTTATCTAATAAATCTTTGACAACCTGAATGTGTCCTGCTTCTGCAGCCCATATTAAAGCTGTTGCACCATAGTAAGTAGTTTCATTAATCTTTGCCCCTTTTTCTAATAATATTCTGATAATTTCACGATGTCCATTACCTGCAGCATACATCAATGCTGTCCCTCGGGGGCCTTCAACATCATCATAGGCCATTGCATTGATATCTGCGCCATGGGCAATCAATATCTTAACAATCTCAGCATGACCATTCTCCGCTGCATAAATCAATGGTGTCCCATAGTAACAGTCATCAATCTCACCACAGGTCGGCTTTGGATTCACATCTGCCCCATTATCCATCAATATCCTTACAATATCGATGTAACCATTATTAGATGCATACATCAATGGTGTATGTGCATTAATTGATATATTCGGATTAGCCTGATGAATAATAAGCGCCTGGACGGTTTCCGTGTAACCTCTTTTTGCTGCAATCATCAAAGGCGCAGTAGTTTGGTAACCTTCCTGATTAATTGCTTTTATATTTACATCTGCTCCTTTTTGGAGGAGTATTTCTACTTTTTTAGTATCGCCTTCCATTACTGCGATTAATAATTCCAGATTAATATCTGTCACAGCGCCGCTTTTTTTGAGAATTTTTATCATTTCATAATCTTCATTTGCTACTGCAGCCCTTAAAGCAGTTACTCCTTGAGAGTTTTCTGCAGTAACATTAGCCCCACCTTGGAGTAACAATTGAACCATTTTTTCATTCCTTCTGTATACAGCCCAGTATAAGGGTGAATTTCCCACTGTATCTGTTGCATTTATATCAGCCCCATTATTGATTAATAGCTTTGCCATCTCAATCTTGTTTTCGTGTGATGATCTAATCAAAGGAGTCCAGCCAAGGAAGCCCTTGGCATTTACATCTGCGCCTTTATTAATGAGCAGTATGCCTATATCAGAATAGCCGTGCCCCGATGCTGCCCATAAAGCGGTTCCGCCATCTTTACCCCTTTTATTCACATCCGCTCCATTATCAATTAATAGTTTGACTATATCAATATAACCATTCTGTGCAGCCCACATCAAGGCAGTATAGTCTCCCAAGTTAACATCTGCCCCTTTATCTATTAACAACTTTACTGCCTCGATATGCCCACTATAAGTTGCAATGATCAACGCAGTCTTTCCACCCTTGTCTTTTGAGTTGACATCTATCCCTGCCTCTATAAATAGTCTTATCTGGTCATTATCGCCGTCCTTAGCGGCTTCAAAAAAAGAATCTACAGTTTTCCGAGTTTTCTGTTTATTTTTGTGAACCTCCTGTTCCTTCTCCGGCTCTTTTGCCCTCTGACAGGAGGTGAGCAAAACGCTCAAAGTAAAAATTGCCATATAAATAATCATTGCCCTTTTTATCAAAGGCTTTTTATACTTTATTTTCCCCAAAACACACCTCCAAGTTTCCCCTCACTGTGCCTAACCTAACTGAGTGTCCTAAAATTCGGGGGAAGTCCACTGCAAACTTCACAACCATAGGGACGTTCTATAGAAATATAACAGACAAGGGTTAGGGTAGGAGGGGATATAAACTTAATTGCTGTATTTGCAATTAATCTTTTACTAAAATAGCCACACCACCTTTTTCTACAACCTCTCCCACAATCGCTGCCAATATCTTTGCTGCGGAAAGCTGTTCTACCAATTTTTGGGATTTTTCTGGAGACACAGAAATCAAAAGCCCTCCTGATGTTTGCGGGTCGTATAAGAGATTTGCCTGTTCAGGTTTAATATCATCCGGCATTCTTAGATTGGACGCCAGATATTCTCTATTTGATTTGATTGTCTTCGGATGGTTGGCACTTTTTTTGACCAAGTCAATCGCCTTTGGAAAGAATGGAATGTTTTTTATATTGAACATAATACTGGCACTGCTCGCCTCCGCCATTTCCATGGCATGGCCTATGAGGCCGAAACCGGTAATATCTGTGCAGGCATTGACGCCAACCTCCTGCATAATCCGTGATGCCTCATCATTCAGGGCCTTCATAGATTCTATAGCGTCCTGCGCATCTTCAGGTTTTGCCTTTCCATTTTTTAATGCTGTTGTTATGACGCCAACACCAATGGGTTTTGTCAGGATGAGTTTGTCTCTCGGCTTTGCTCCTGCGTTTGTTATAATTTTTTGAGGATGCACAAGGCCTGTAACGGATAAACCATATTTTATCTCTTTATCCTCTATGGAATGGCCGCCTACGAGAATAACACCTGCCTCTTTCAGTTTATCTGTGCTTCCTTTGATTATCTCCTGAAGTATTGATAAATCAAGGCTGGCCGGAAAGGCAACTATATTCATTGCAAGCCTCGGCACACCACCCATTGCATAGACATCGCTCAAGGCATTTGCAGCAGCAATCTGGCCGAATGTATAAGGGTCGTCTATAATCGGCGGAAAAAAGTCCAGCGTATTTACAACGGCAATATCGTCAGTGAGTTTATACACCCCTGCATCATCGGCATGTTCAGCGCCTACAAGAAGATTTTTATCTGTAACTTCGGGTAACTGACGCAGAACCTGCGCCAGGGCGTCATGCCCCATCTTGGCTGCTCAACCCGCGCAGGATGCGTAGCTGGTGAGTTTTATTTTTCGGCCCGGAGCCATGATATTTTTTACCCCTCACCCTCCCATCTCCTCCGCATGGGACGGACAGCGGCGGAGGAGAGGGAAACAATTGTTCACTGCTTAACGCTTAATATTTTTCTCAACACCCTGTAATCGCCGCTTCGAAGTGTAACCCTTTCCTTATCAAAATACTCCAGAAGCTCAATGGCGAATTTTCTGCCGCAGCCCAGAATATCCCTGAATTCAGCGGCCTTTACTTTACCCTTATCCGTAACCCAATTGATGAGTTTATCTTTGGTCTTATCCAACGTATCTTTGGAAATATAACTGTCCTCTGTGATTTTGACAATCATACCTCTTTTTAGCAAAAGCTGAAACACTTTTTCCACATCTCCCCGCTTAAATATTGCGGGGGCAAGTTTCTTATCCAGCGCCTTCCACTGTGCGTCGTTTAAAAGCTCTTCCTTCTTAACAGGATTAAAACCATTATTGGAAAATAGAGATAGAATCGCATCCTCTATCTCTTTTTCCAATCCCCTTGCCTCCGGCTTATGCGATGGCATATAAACCACATTCCCTGTTTTTGCAATCCTGCCTGTAATTATTAAGTTGTCCAGTATAGCCGGAAGAATGCCGCGTTTGATAAATCTCAATTGCGCGCGTAGCGAGTTTTCATCAATCCCGCTGTCTCCCGGCATATCAGAGTGATATTTATTTATGACGTCAATAATGCGCTGCTCAATCTTTTTCAGATTTTCCCTGAGCATCAGTTTACCCTCCCCCTTTATCCCCCTGTGGGGACAGATTTCAAATCTGTCCCCAGAAAAGGGGGACAGGGGGAGGGTAATAATCTCTTTGTTATTGTTGCCGAGAAGCTCTTTAAACTTCTTTTCAGAAAGATTGAGCATGAGTCTTGCTGCATGGCTGTTTGTTTCAGAATCCGAGAGGAGCAATACGAGAATCTTTCTCAAATCCTGACTATCTAAAATCTGATATTGCGCCATCTCTAATCGGCTTCTCTTTTTTCCACAAGGCAAGAGTATCTTCCCCCCGCCAACGGTTGCGTTGACAGCCGGGTCTCTCAATATGAATCTGTCGCCCCTCATCATAGCCATCGGCTCTTTCAACCTTATTTGACCAAAAACCTTAACACCGGGCATCGCCTCTTTCACACCGACAAATAACACCTTTGCCAGTGTTTCATCGGTCATGTGATGCAACTTGAGCATTAAATAATTTTTTATTGGTTTGGGGACAGATTTCAAATCTGTCCCCAACGGCAGGAATTCAAAGGATACATCCGCTATATCAGTAATCATATCCATATCAGGAGAGGCGAGCATATCGCCCCTTTCAATATCTGTATGGGATATGCCGCTCAAATTGATTGCCGCCCTTTGTCCGGCAGCGATTGAATCCTCTGCCTTAAAATGACTCTGAATGCCCCGTATCTTTACCTTTCTCGGCATAGCCATATCTTTTGAGATTATAACAACCTCATCATTCTTTTGCGCCATACCGGATGCAACTGTGCCTGTAACGACTGTGCCGAAACCTTTTATGGAAAATGAGCGGTCAATGGGAAGCCGGAAAAAGCCCCCCTCTGGTTTTGATAAAAGCTTCTGAGCTTCTTTTGATATAAGCTTTTTGAGATTGTCTATGCCGAATCCTGTGGCAGATGACACTGCAACGATGGGCGAATCTTGTAGACAAGTGCCATGAATCAATTCTTCTACATCAGCAGTAACTTTATTTACCTGTCTCTCATCTACCATGTCACTCTTTGTAATCACAAACAAACCATTACTTATTCCAAGAAGATGCATTATATCAAGATGCTCTCTTGTCTGCGGCATTACGCCATCATCGGCAGCTACGACAAACAAAACCATATCAATGCCTGTGGCGCCTGCAAGCATATTTTTTATAAATCTCTCATGCCCAGGCACATCTACAATCCCTGCCTTTGTGCCGTCAGGCAAATCAATATACGCAAACCCCAGGTCAATGGATATACCGCGCTCCTTCTCCTCTTTAAGGCGATCGGTTTCCATGCCGGTAAGCGCCTTAATGAGGCTGGTCTTGCCGTGGTCTATGTGTCCTGCTGTTCCGATGATGAAATGGGATTTGGCCATAGGTTCATAAATTACACCTAATACAGCATAATTTACAACCAAAAATTATTACTTCTGTTGTCCAATGGACAATGCTTCTATTGAAAAACGCTTGACAGCCGCTTTACTTGCCCTATATAATTTTTACTAACCACAGAGTAAATGTGAAAAATTATATATATTTCACCTTACTATTGATATACTTCAAAAATGAGTAAAACTTTTGAGAGGATAAAAGAATTAGTCAAAAAATATGAAATAAAAGTTTCTGATCACGGCTACGATGAATTAGCAGAGGATGATATCTTTATAAAAGATATACTTGCAGATGTAGGTAATGGAATTGTAGTTGAAGATTATCCTGACTATCCAAAGGGCCCTTGCGTTCTTGTGTTAGAGAACGACAGAGATGGGCATCCAATCCACGTAGTTTGGGGTATTCCAAAAGGCGCGTATTCCCCTGCTGTAATAGTAACAGCCTATAGACCGGATTCAACTATGTGGACAGATAATTTTACCAGGAGGCGAATATGACAAAAAGACATCATACAAAGCTTGTGCATGAAGGCAATTATGTCGCAGAAGTTGATGTGGAAATTCTTGATACCGGCGACGGGTGGTCGCCATATCTTTCTCTCGAAGATGCTCAAAAATTAGATGATGTAAGGGAAGCGTTACGAAAAGGCGCCATCCAGAGAGCAATGAATCTCGCCCGTGTATTTAAGCTTATACCAGTATCCGCATAATAAAACATAAATTAATCTTCTTAAATTTCAATGTCTTAAGAACCGCACACGCTATATTTATATTGACTCGACTCATAAACTTTCCATATAATCTGCACAAATATAAGCATGCGGCATAAATAAAGGATGTTAGCTTACATAGGATAGATATGAAAGTGATCATGATTGTCTTTATGTTTATGATTATGTTTTTATCTTCTGGATTATTTACAACGACTTCTTTTGCACAAAATGGAACTAACCTGCTTGGCATGCTTAAGGCAATGGAATTCGAAAAACTGGAATCTGCCACACAACAGATTGGACTTCCCCCGAATTTTAGGACACTCAGTTAGGTTAGGCTACCATAGATTCCAGCTCAAATGATACTGGGGAAAGATACCCCAAAGTTGAG
>MGRL01000052.1 GCA_001798165.1 Deltaproteobacteria bacterium RIFCSPHIGHO2_02_FULL_43_33 | reverse complement strand
ACGTGCCTTTCCTGCCAATCTAAAAGTGGACAATTCATTTGCTCTAAAAGCGGACAAATCTATTTGTTGACAACAGCCCTTTTTTAATATGTTTTCAATAAGCAATTTACCTTGAACGTTTTTTCTGTGGCAATAATCACCTGTGCAGATAAAGCTGCTTCTTGTTTTATCGGCAGGGTAAACAAAAAGTTGAATTTCTGTTTTAAATTTATTATGATGTCTTGCTAAAAAACATTTTGGGAGGTTTTAAATGCTTAAGGTGCTAAGAAAAAGAAAGAGGTCATGGCTTATAGTTTTGGCATTAGGGGCAATTATTGTTGTCTTTGTATTTTGGGGTATCGGGAATTTCAGGGTGGATAAAAGGAGTATCGCAGCCAGGGTAAATGGCAAACCGATAACTGCAATAGACTATACCAAGGCATATCAGCGGCAGATAAATTATTACAAGAATACGTTTAAGGACCAGTTTAACGATGAACTGATAGAGAAAATGAATCTCAAGCAGAATACCATTAATATGCTTATCAATATGCAGCTCGGGCTTCAGGAGGCAAAGAAACAAGGTATCACTGTCTCAACCGAAGATATCCAGAAGACAATCCAGGCTGTATCAGCGTTTCAAAGAGACGGCGTATTTGATAAAGGGGTATATCTTCAGGTATTGAAGGCCAATCATGTCTTGCCTGGAGAGTATGAGAAAAGCATTGAAGACAGCCTCATTATAGAGAGGCTTCAGAAGAACGCGACCGGGGCAATAAACATCACCGACAAGGAAATAGAAGACGCCTTTAACAGTGAAAATAAGAAGATTAATCTGGAATATCTTGCAGTGGACGAAGCAAAATTTGAAAAGGCTGTTACTGTTACAGATGAAGAGGCAAAGACATATTTCGAAAAGAATAAGGCAACTTTCAAAGTACCGGCAATGATAAAGGCAGTTTATGTCTCAGTCATGGTTAAAGATATCGCACAGAGGGTAAAGGTTTCAGAGGCAGAGATAAAGGGATATTATGAAAAGAATGTCAGCGAATTTCAGAAAAACAAAGAGGTCTCTACGCGACACATATTGATTAAACCTGCAGCCAATGCAACGGATGCTAAAAAGGCAAAGGAAGAGGCGAAGAAAAAGGCAGAGGGAGTTTTGGCATTAATAAAAAAGGGGGAAGATTTTGCCAATCTTGCCAAAAAACATTCTGACGATACAGGCTCTGCCAAGCAAGGAGGTTCTCTCGGCTATTTCAAACAGGGCACTATGGTAAAGCCTTTTGAGGATACTGCCTTTTCTCTCAAGAAGGGAGAGATAAGCGGTATTGTGGAAACTGAATTTGGCTATCATATTATAAAAATAGACGATGTGAGAGAGGCAAGGCTTATACCATTGAAAGAGGCAAAGGATACAATAACAAAAAAATTGGCCCAAACCGGCGCAAAGAAGCTTGCATTGGAAATCGGTTCTGATATTCATAAGGCTGCTCTTGATGGGAAGAAAGATTTGAAGGCTGAGGCAGCGAAGAAAAATGTTAAGGCAACGGAAATAGGATTTTTCTCAGAAAGAGATTTTACTGTAGAACTTGTCAGAAATAAGGAGCTGAAAAATGCTGCCTTTTCTATGAAACCAGGTGAAATAAGCAGCACAATTGAAACTGAGGGCGGCGTTTATATTATTAACCTCTTGGATAGAAAAGAAGAACACATACCAACCTATCAAGATGCAGCAGGCAATGTTAAGGCCGCTGTTGCAAAAGACAAGGCAAAGGAAAAGGCAAAAGAGGCTGCTGATGCTGTTTTAAAGAGGGTGAAACAGGGAGAAGACTTGAAAAAAATTACATCAAAAGAAGGCTATACCATGGGGGAAAGCGGCTTTATTACAAAGGCTCAAGGGTATATATCCAAAATTGGACTGTATGTAGGAGATAAGACGGAGGTATTTTCCTTAAACAAAGAAAACCCTTATTACAGCCAAACTGTTTCTCAGGGAAATAAATTTTATATCTTGAAACTAAAAGAAGGCAAAGAGGCTGATAAGGCAGAATTTGAGGCAAAGAAAAATGAGATAAGAAACCGTATCCTTCAGCAAAGGCAGCAAGAGGCATTGAACAAGTGGATGAATGATCTCAAGGCAAAGGCTAAGATTGAGATAAATCAAGAGGCACTGTAAAAACAATTATGAATTAGGAATTAGAAATTAAGAATTGTTTTCATTCCTCATTCGTAATTCGTAATTTATAATTGATTATGAAATTCTCCAAGATATTTCTCCCAACCCTTAAAGACGCCCCTTCTGATGCAGAGGTAGTAAGCCACAGGCTTATGGTAAGGGCCGGGCTGATAAGAAAGGTGGCGTCAGGTATTTATAACTATCTTCCCCTGGGACTGAGAGTCATCAGAAAAGTAGAAAATATTGTGCGCGAAGAGATGAACAAGGCCGGCGCTCAAGAGGTTTCCATGCCCATGGTTGTCCCCTCGGAGTTATGGCAGGAGAGCGGCAGATGGGAAGTTTACGGCAAAGAACTCTTGAGAATAAAAGACAGGCACGAGCGGGACTTCTGCCTCGGCCCAACCCACGAAGAGATTATAACTGATATGGTAAGGGGCGAGGTGCGCTCTTATAGACAGCTCCCTCTAAACCTTTACCAGATACAAACCAAATTCAGGGACGAGATAAGGCCGAGATTCGGCCTCATGCGCGGCAGGGAATTTATCATGAAAGATGCCTACTCTTTTCATGCAACAGAAGAGGATGCTGATAAAGAGTATCAGAATATGTATGACACCTATTGCCGTATATTTGAGAGGTGCGGGCTTAAGTTCAGGGCTGTAGAGGCTGAGACGGGCGCCATAGGCGGAAGATTTTCGCACGAGTTTATGGTCTTGGCAGATACAGGCGAAGATGCGGTTGCAAGCTGCAACAAGTGTAATTATGCGGCAAATGTGGAAAGGGCTGAAATAAAAAGTCAGGGATCAGGGGTCAGGGGTCAGGGGTCAGAAAAAGACAAACCTTTGGAAAAAGTGTCGACTCCGGGTATGAAGACCGTGGAGGAGGTAAGCGGATTTCTCAAAACAGCTCCTGAGAGGTTGATTAAGACCCTCATCTATAATTCAGATAAAGGTATAATAGCAGCCCTTGTCCGGGGCGACCATGAGATGAATGAGGCAAAGTTGAAGAGAACGCTCGATGCCAGCTGGCTGAATCTTGCAGACGAAGAAGCTGTAAGGAAAGCTACCAATGCGCCGTCAGGCTTTGCAGGACCTGTGGGATTAAAAACCAAAATCATTGCAGACTACAGCATCCAGACTATTATAAATGGCATAACAGGCGCAAATGAAGCGGATGCCCATTTTATCAATGTCAATTTGGACAGAGATTTTAAGGTTGGCACATTTGGCGATTTAAGGATGGTTGTAGCAGATGACCTGTGTCTCAGATGCGCTGACGGCAAATTGGAAATATTCAGAGGCATAGAGGTTGGCCATGTGTTCAAACTCGGCACAAAATACAGCGAGGCAATGAATGCAACTTTTCTCAATGAAAAGGGTGAAGAAAAATCCATGATTATGGGCTGCTACGGCATAGGCATCGGAAGAACAGCAGCAGCCAGCATAGAACAGAACCATGATGAGAAAGGTATTATCTGGCCCATGCCCCTGGCGCCTTTTCATGCCCATCTTATTCCTTTGAATGTGAATGATAAGGCTATTATGACAACAGCAGAGGCAGTTTATAAGAACTTAATCAATGCAGGGTTAGATGTATTCATGGATGATCGAGATGAGAGGGCAGGAACAAAATTCAATGACGCTGATTTGATAGGCATACCGATAAGGATTACAGTCGGAAGCAAGGCGCTCAAGGAAAGTTCCGTTGAAATAAAGATGAGAAAAGCGGCCGATGTGAGTTTGATAAAGATTGATGATGTGAAGAAAAAGGTTTTGGAGATTGTCAGCAGTGGGAGGTAGTGAGCGGGAAAATAAGCCGGGAGAAGCACAAGGGGTTTTTCAACATCCTACATCCAACAACTCACATCCCATCTTTATCGCTACCTTCAGCTCAACCCATAATGCCTTAAAGGCGGAAAAGGCACTCAAAGAAAAAGATGCTCCGTTTAAATTAATGCCCACACCTAAAAAACTGGCTGCCTTTTGCAGCCTTTCTATCCTATTTGAAGAAAAAGACAGGTTGCTCATTGAAGACATATTGAGAAAATCTAAAGTAAAAACGGCAGCGATATACAAGAAGGGGGAAGATAATTATGTTGAAATGTAGTTTTTGCGGCAAGGAAAGTGAAGAAGTAATAAGAATAGCTATTGACAAAGATTACGACCGGCTGACCGTGAAGCATGATGTCAAATATGCGTGCCCAGAGTGTTCAAAAAAGAAAGAAGAGGAGAAGAAAACAATTAAGAATTAGGAATTACGAATTAGGAATTGAGAAAATTCCAATCTTTAACTCGTAATTCATAATTCGTAATTCGTAATTGATTCTATGAAACTCACCCTCATCACACCCCGACAGGGGACTGACTATGAAAAGAATATCTACGACTACCGGTATGTGGCTAAGTTTATATTCTCCAAGTCATACTCAGGCTATCTGCTTGCTATCCCCACATTGGCTGCCCTCACCCCTTCTGACATAGAAGTCAAAGTGACGGATGAAAACATAGAGCCGATTGACTTTGACGCCCCCACTGATTTGGTAGGCATCAGCGTACGCACCATGTTTGCAAAACGGGCATACGAAATTGCCTCAAAATTTCGCAAGCGTGGCGTTAAGGTAGTGCTGGGAGGCATCCACACATCAATGGTTCCGGATGAAGCATGTCAATATGCCGACAGTATTGTTGTTGGAGAGGCAGAAGGTGTCTGGCAAGAGTTGCTGCAGGATTTCAAAGATAACAGGTTGCAGAAGGTTTATAAACGCACTCTCCACCCTGACCTCACACAATGCCCTATGCCTAACCGCAGTTTACTTAAGAATAATAAATATCTGCTTCACATTGTTCAGACTACCAAGGGATGCCCGTTCTTCTGTGAATTCTGCTCTGTTCATGCATTTGACGGAACAAAGATAAGGCATCGTTCATTAGAGCAGGTAATAACAGATATAAAAGAAACACAGAAGGATGGCATCATGGGGCGCAAAAAGGCCATCTTCTTTGCCGATGACAATATAGTTGCGGACAGAAAATATGCAAAGGCATTTTTCAAAGAGTTGACCTCTCACGGTGTAAGCTGGTCATGCCAGGCGAGCATCAATGTATCAAGGGATGATGAGATATTAGATTTAATGGCAAAAAGCGGATGCGGCGGAATCCTTATAGGTTTTGAGTCCATAGCTGAAGACAACCTGAGGCAGATGAATAAAAAGATAAATCTGACGCAGAATTTCAGCGAGGCCATACAAAAGATACATTCCCACGGTATGCTGGTGCAGGGTTCTTTTATTGTTGGCCATGATAATGATACAAAGGAAAGCTTTAAGAAGCTGGCTGAATTCATTAATAACAATAACGTGCTGTTTGCGCTTATCAGCATCCTTACGCCTTTTCCAGGCACAGCCCTCTTTAAGAGATTGGAAAAGGATGGCAGGATACTGAATACAGATTGGGAGAGATATGATTCCAAGACAGTTGTGTTTAAGCCAAAAAACATAACGCCGCTTGAACTGAAAAAAGGTTTGATGCATGTATATAGAGAGGTTTACTCTTTTAAATCCATCTACAGAAAACTTAAATATTTCTGGGAGAGAGATTTTTGGAAAGAACAGAACAGGAGAAACCCGATTAAATTTAAATACAGGATACTATTTGCCTTGAGACTTTTGACCTATCTGCCTACTATTGATTTTGAGCGCATCAAGTTTATCTTCAAGATACTGCCCTGGGTATTTGATAAAAGGATAAGGCTGACCACCATTATAACGCTCATGGCGTATAATGATTATGCGTATAGTCTGAGAGAGGAATAGATAAATCATGGAAATAAGAACCCGTTTTGCACCAAGTCCCACAGGCTATCTTCATATAGGCGGGGCAAGGACTGCCCTGTTCAACTATCTCTTTGCGCGGCATCATAAGGGAAAGTTTATCTTAAGGATTGAAGATACTGATGTGGCAAGGTCAACAGAAGAATCTACTCAGGCAATCCTTGACGGAATGCAGTGGCTTGCACTCAACTGGGATGAAGGCCCTTATTTTCAGAGCAAGCGGTTTGAACTATACAAGGAGCATGCCTATAAATTCCTTGAGATGGGCAAGGCATATAAATGCTACTGCACGGCTGAAGAGCTGGAGCAAAGACGCGGGGAGGCTATTAAACAAGGTAAACCTCCAAAGTATGACGGCAGGTGCAGAAATAAAAAGGATGAGCAGGGCAAGCCGTTTGCCATCCGTTTTAAGGTTTTGCCTGGGACAACATTGGTTAAGGATATAATCAAAGGGAAGGTTGCATTTGAAAATGACGAGATAGAGGATTTAATTATTCTTAGGAGCGACGGGACACCTACTTACAATCTATGCGTTGTAGTTGATGATGCAACGATGGAAATAACGCATGTTATAAGAGGCGACGACCATCTCAACAACACCCCGAAGCAGATTATGCTTTATGAGGCGTTTGGCTATCCCCTCCCTCAGTTTGCGCATCTGCCGATGATACTCGGCTCTGATAAGACAAGACTCAGCAAGCGGCATGGCGCAACATCTGTTATGGCATACAAAGAAATGGGATACCTGCCTCACGCCTTAGTCAACTATCTTGCAAGGCTTGGATGGTCTTGCGGAGACCAGGAGATATTTACCATTGAAGAACTCACAGAAAAATTCTCCCTGGAAAACGTCGGCAAATCATCCGGCGTGTTTAATCCTGAAAAACTTTTGTGGCTTAATCAGCATTACTTAAAGGAAGGCAAGATAGAAGAATTAGCAATACTCTTGACGCCGTTTTTAGAGGCAAAGGGATATCATGCCTCAGCTGATAAAAGGCTTACAGATATTGTCAAAGGTCTTCAGGAAAGAAGCAAAACCCTCATAGAGATGGCGGACAGCGCTGAGTTCTATTTTAAGGAAGACGTTCAATATGAAGAAAATGCGGCCAATAAATTCTTAACTAAAGACATACAAGAAATATTTGAACTGCTTATCTCAAGACTCGATAGCCTCCCGGAGTTTACCCACAACGCCATTGAGACTATATTCACTGCCATAATGAATGAAAAAGACCTCAAACTCGGCAAGATTGCCCAACCGGTAAGGGTTGCGCTGACCGGCGGGACAGTAAGCCCTGGGATATTTGAGGTAATAGAAATCCTTGGTAAGGAAACATCTATTGCGAGATTAAAAAAGGCTGTTGAGTTTATAGCGAATCCGGCAGCCAAGGGACAAAAGACAGAATAAAAACTAAAAACTTTAGTTGTTATTATTCCCTTTCTGAATCCTGTCTTCTGACTCTTATACAGAGCGTCATAACTTCGCATACCTGCGTTGCTCCTTGATTCGTCGTTGCGGCGTATCATAAAAATACGCCTCACTCCTCATCTTCGTCGCTCCTTGGTCTGCTTTGTTCTGACGCTCTGTATACTGAACTATTTATGTCGTTGTGTATGGATGCCCTATTTTAGAATATTTGCGTTCACTGCTGCACCCAATTCATACACCATGTGTCCGCCAAATTTTGCAGTAGCCAAAAGAAAGGCAACACCTATCAGGGCAGCAATGAGATAGTAAGGTTTCACCTTTTTGAAATTATCCTTCTTCATGAATATGTAGCGAACAATGAGAAGCGCTATAAATATCCCTGTAGTGATAAAAGCAAGGGCCTCATGGGTTTCTATAGTATCGGCTATATTCGGCCTTTTTGATGCAGCATCTTCTGCAAGCAGGCCAAAGATAATTGCTGCTACAGCGCCTAAAATCCCCAGAATTAAAAGATAAAATGCAGATTTCTCAAATGCATCCTTTTTTATAATTATACTTAAAAAATCCAAGAAGAGGCTCGTTATCAGAAGCGCTATGGGGAAATGCACCATCATCGGATGAATCTGTTCTATCGGCATAGTATCTCCTTTTTTTTAACTATAAATAAATGGTCAAAGAGTCATAGATAGTATATTTTTACTTTGACACTCTGACACTTTGACTCTTTGTCGCTGTATTATTCTCCCCTGTCTCCTTTTTCCTCTTTTACTTTCTTCCCCTCAGCGCCGACTCCAGCAATCTCGGTTTCAAGTCTTACAGGCGCATTTATTGGATTAGCCCATTTAGCAGCTACATCATGTGTGTTTATGGCCTTTAGTTTGCTGAACAGAAGATCAAATCTTTCCTCCATCTCTTTTCTGATTCCATCTCTGGCAGACTGGGGCAAATCCCATATTTTTTGTTTAAACGGCCCAAATGCCTTTTTCCTTGTCTTGTAGATAAACTGTTCTTCTGTCTCCCCTTCTTTCTTTTCCTTTGCCATGTTCTCCTTGAGATATTTATAAATATCCTGCTTTAGGTTATCAGGAAAATATTTGCCGTCATAAATCATATTTTGAAAACCTGTTGCCAGATGAACCTCTGCTGCCCCTCTTTTTTGGAACAGGTCAAATGCATCATCAGGGAGCGTTGATGCGCCGTGCTGCACAACGCCTGCAAGGCCATATGCCTTGCGGGCCAAATGAGAAAGCCTTTCAATAGTGTCAAAATCAACCTTTACCTTTGCAATAGTGCCATCCGGCAGAACAACGCCGCCGTGGCTTGTGCCGGTCTGGATGCTCATCTTGCTTATACCCTTCATATTATTCCCCATCCTGACAATGGTTGAGAGATAATTATCCATAAATGTCCGCAATTCTTCTTCCGTAGAATTTTTGCCGCCCACCTCGCCTATCTCGCCGCCAATGGATATAGGCACCATATCAGGCTCAATATCCCGTATAAATTCTGTAAGCTGCGCTGTAACTTCAAAATTAGGCCTCTGCTGCTCAATTACGTTTCCTTTGTTTAAATCCACGACAGTTGATGCATCAATGTCTATGTTATAAAACCCGGCATTCACTGCCTTGGTTATCCAATCCTTTAATCCGGCAATCTCCTTTTCTTTATCCTGGCTATAATTTTTCGGATTGACCTGAAAATGGTCTCCTTGGATAAAGAGAGGGCCTTTGTAGCCCTCTTTTAAAGCAGCGGCAATAACAACAGCTGCATACTCATAAGGGCTTTGGTCAGTATAACCCATCTCGCTCTTTGCTATCTCAAATATAAATGCGCCCGCCTTATTTTTTATTGCAGACCTGAATAATCCCCTTGCAACATCATAGGTAAGTCCCCGTATATTCACAGCAGGCACTGTAAAGCCGCTGGCCTCTCCCCTGCCCATGGCCTCATAAAGCCCCTGGATGGAGGCAGGCATTGCGCCTGAGGATGAGGCAGCAGATTTTATGAGCCATCTGCAATTGGCCTTTATTTCCTTATTGCTATTAAAAACCGCATTATATACAAGCCAGTCTACGGCATCTCTCAGCTTTTTTGCATCCCGCACCTCTATCTTTTCCTTATCAACCCTTACAATGCCTTTTAAGGAATCATAGACCTCGGAAACTGTTTTTTTAAGCTCCATAAAAAATCCTCCTAAAACAGGCTATAGGTCATGGGCTATAGGCTATAGGTTCTTTTCCTATCGCCTATTGCCTCTTGCCCCTCGCCTGTATTTTCACACTCCCACCCTGTGCACCTTCATCATATTTGTTGCGCCCATTATTGCCGAAGTTCCAGAAACTATAACAACTACATCTCCTTTATTCAAGAGTCTTTTTTTAATCAGTATACGCTCGCCGATATCAAGCATTTCATCTGTAGACTTTCCAAATGGAATCAGCACAGGCATAACCCCCCACATGAGAGGAAGCCTGTTATAGACCGCATTTTCCGGCGTTAATGCAAATAGTCTGCATCTTGGTTTAAGCTTTGAAATGAGCTGCGCAGTCCTTCCGGATATCGTATATGCAATGATTGCCTTGCTGCTTATTCTTTCAGCAGCATACAATGCAGCATATGCAACAGCCGTAGAAAACGAGTCATCTTTATAATCAGACTCATGGGAAATATCAAGTCCTTTTTCTGCCTCAGATGCAATCTGCGACATCATATTAACAGCCTCTGCCGGATACTTTCCAACCGATGTCTCTCCTGAAAGCATAACTGCATCTGTGCCGTCAAGGATTGCATTGGCAACATCCGATGCCTCTGCCCTGGTCGGCCTTGGATTGGAAATCATGGATTCCAGCATCTGAGTTGCTGTTATAACCACTTTCCCCTTTTTATTTGCCCTTATGATTATATCTTTCTGAATGAGAGGAACCCGCTGAGGTTCCATCTCAACCCCCAAATCTCCCCTCGCTACCATAACGCCGTCTGCCTCGTCAAGTATAGCATCTATGTGCTCCACTGCCTCTGGTTTTTCTATCTTGGCTATAATGGGGATGGAATAGCCCTTCTTTCTTATAAAATCCTTTACAGTCTTCACATCTCTTGCGCTTCTCACAAAAGACATGGCAATATAATCAATGCCCCACCTCAAACCCTGGTTTAAATCTTCCCTATCCTTTTCTGTGAACGAAGGGACGCTAAGCCTGACACCGGGAAGGTTCATGCCCTTATGCTCTTTAAGCAAGCCGCCTGTTATAATCTCACACTTAACATCACGGCCGGCAGAGGTTAAAACCATCAATTCTATTTTCCCGTCATCAAGAAGTATCTTATCTCCCTTTTTCACATCTTTTGGGAGTAATTGGTATGGTGTTGTAATGATCCCTTCCCTGCCGTATACATCTTTCGTGGTTATAGTAACAACATCTCTTGATTTAAGCCTTATAGGTTTACCATCCTTTAAAAACCCCGTTCTAATCCTCGGACCTTGAAGGTCAAGGATAATGGAAACAGGCTTGCCATCGCCTGCTGAAACGCCGCGTATAATTTGAACCCTTTGTCTATGCCATGCCAAATCACCATGCGATAAATTCAATCTGCATACATCAACCCCAGCCTGTATAAGCTTTTTTATAGATATGGGGGTTTCTGTGCCAGGTCCCAATGTGGCAACAATCTTTGTTTTACGCATAATACCGCCTGTATAATCTTTCAGGTGAAACGCCAACATAATACAGGATTAAAAATATCCAGTTTCTTAAGGTTGTCCTTAAAAACCCAGACTTGTCCCACTTCCTTGATGACGTAGAAATATGTACGTTCAGTAAAACCATCCTCCCCCTTTTTTTAAGCCTTTTTACCAAATCCACATCTTCCATAAGAGGAAGCCCAAAAAAACCGCCAACGGCTAAGAAGTCGTTTTTTCTAACAAATATGGCCTGATCCCCGTAAATAAGCCCAAGATGTTTTGACCTTAAATTTGCAATAACCTCTATAAGGCGAAGAGAAAATTTTCTGGAATCTATTTTCAGTTTAAATCCTCCGCCAATAACCTTAGCATCTTTTAAAATATCTTCAACGTGCCCTTTCCAACCATGAGGCAACCTTGTATCAGCATGGAGAAAGAGAAGCAGGCCGTCTCCGCCTGAGGCGGATGCCTCTCTCGCCCCTCTGTCCATTTGAGCGCCTCTCCCTTTTTCTGATAAAATAATTTTTTCTGTAAATCTCATAGCTATTTCAATTGTTGCATCAGAGCTTCCTCCATCTACAATAATAATTTCGACACCTTGACCGATAGATTTTAAAGTATCCTCAAGATACCTCTCTTCATTTAAGGCAGGAATTATGACAGAGATGGGCATAGGAAATATCGTTGTCCGTGACCGTTTCCCGTGACCGTAAAATACAAATACGCAAATACTGACACGGGAAACGGTCACGGCTCACGGTTTTTATGTTTTCAATACCTCATCCATCCACTTAAGATAATCCTGAAGACCAGCCTCTATGGGAAAGGCTATGATTTCAGGCACTTCATAGCTATGGAGTTTTTTAACCTGCGCCTCCACTCTTTTAAACAGCGACGTCTTGCTCTTTACTAAAAGCAAAACCTCTTTTTCTTTGCATATCTCGCCCTTCCATTTAAAGATGGATTTTATTTCAGGGATTATATTGCAGCAAGCTGCCAAACCTTCTTCCACAAGCGAGGCCCCAATCTTTTCCCCTTCCTCTGCAGAACTTGCAGTAATCAAAACCAATATATATTTTTCCATAAACATTCCCTCCTTCAAACCCTGAATCAAGTTCAGGGCAGGCTATCAAGGTTTGAGTTACATCAAACAAAAACTGCAACTCAATGCCTTAGAGCCTGTTGACAAAGTCCTCAACAGGCTTGATTACACAAATTTTAAGAGACGATTACACAGATAAACTAATGGAATCGGCTCAATTTAATCTGCGTAATCTGTATTTTAATCTGCGTAATCAGAGATTGTTGAGTTTGTCAACAATCTCCTTAGCCTTGAAATAATCTTTTCCTCAATGCAACGCTCAAGATACCGAACTCTTTTAAACTAAGCGTTTCTCCCCTTCTCTGAGGATTTATGCCGGATGTTTTCATGCCTTCCTTAACCTGTTCAGAGGGCAGTTTCAGGGACTTCAAGGCATTGAGCAGCGTCTTTCTTCTATGGCCAAAGGCAGCCTTAACAACCTTTTTGAAAAAGACCACATCATCCACATCAATCCTCGGCCTTTGCAAAATATTGAATCTGACAACAGATGAATAGACCTTTGGCTCAGGATAAAAACAGGAGGGCGGCACATCAAATTCTACTGCCACATCTGCCAAAAGTTGAATCAATACGGACAAAACTCCATATTCTTTTGTATCTGGCCGCGAGACAATCCTTTCAGCCACCTCTTTTTGCAACATAAGCAGAAACATTGAGAATGCCTCTCTCTCCTCAAGAAATTTAAAGATAATGGGTGTTGAGATGTTATAGGGAAGATTGGAGACGACTTTACATTTTTTGCCGTATTGATTTGCCATTTCTTTATACGAAACCTTTAATGCATCTTGACATATTATTTTTTCAAAATTATCCCGCTCGCAGAATCTTTTACTCAGAACATCTGCAAGGCCTCGGTCTATCTCTATGGCCAGCACCCTGGCCCCTGTATCTAAAAGCCTTTCAGTCAATATACCAAGCCCTGGGCCAACCTCTATTACTATGTCGTCTACCGTCAGTTTTAACGTATCAACAATCTTGTCTGCAATCCGCTCATCAACAAGAAAGTTCTGGCTGAACCTCTTTAGTGGGGAAAGCCCGTAGGATCGTAGTTGCCGATTTATCGGCGTTCTAAAAATTTTTTTCCGTTTGCTTAACATCGGCAATCTTGATTGTAGTCGCTGATTTGCAGCTTGTCGGTTTATCGGCGTTTTTAAATACGCCCATAAATGGGCAAACTACATTCTTTATTTCATACTTGGTATTGCATTCATATCAAGCCCTCCGCGAGCGCCCTTTTTCAAGAACTGATATGCAAGGGCTGACACCATAGCGCCGTTATCACTGCAAAGACTTGGCTCAGGGATAAAGAGATTTATGGCATTGTCTTTAGATTTTTCATAAAGTTTTCCTCTCAGCCTGCTGTTGCACGCAACGCCGCCGCAGACTATCATATCATCTATATTGTTAGCCTTGCATGCAGAAACAGCCTTATCCACTAATACATCAACCACTGCCTCTTGAAAGCTGGCTGCCAGGTCATTCATCTGGGGACAGATTTTAAATCTGTCCCCAGTCTCCTTGATATAGTTCAATACCGCTGTCTTAATGCCGCTGAAACTGAAATCAAGAGTATCCTTTGATATATACGGCCTTGTAAATTCTATCGCAGAGGCATCGCCGTTTTTCGCAAGCCTGTCTATGACAGCGCCGCCAGGATAACCGAGACCCAGAAGTTTCGCAACCTTGTCAAAGGCCTCCCCTGCTGCATCGTCTCTGGTCTGGCCAAGTATTTCATAACTGCCAAAATCTTTGAATTTAAAAAGTGTGGTATGACCGCCTGATACAACAAGGGTGATGAAAGGAAATGTTGGAGGTTTGAGGTTTGAGGTTGGAAAAATGTTTTTTGCCTCTAACCTCCCGCCTCTAACCTCTCTCTCAAGAAACACTGCCATAGGATGCGCCTCTATATGATTTACACCAACAAAAGGTATATTCTTTATATAGCTGACAGCCTTTGCAAAAGAAAGACCAATCAGTATAGAGCCTACAAGCCCTGGCCCCTGCGTAACGCCAATGGCGTCTATATCATCAATAGTTGCCTTTGCCTGCTCCAATGCCTCTTCTACAACAGGAATCACTGTTTCCAGATGCCGCCTTGACGCAAGCTCAGGCACAATGCCGCCGTATTTCTTGTGTATTGCATCTTGAGAAGATACGACACTGGAAAGGATATACCTGCCGTCTCTTACAACAGCAGCAGCCATATCATCACATGAAGATTCAATGCCAAGAATAAGCATAGGTTAGAGGTTAGAGGTTAGAGGTTAGAGGTTTTTGCCTCAAACCTCATTCCTCAAACCTTCATTATCTCCCTCACTGCCCTCAAAAACTCTTCTATTTCCTTATACGTATTAAAATACCCCGGGCTTACCCGAACAGCCCCTGATGGATACGTGCCTGCTGCCTTGTGCGCATATGGCGCGCAGTGGAGGCCGCACCTTGCCATGATGCCAAGTTCATTATCCAGCCTGTAGCCCACATCAGAAGGCTCCTTCCCTCCCATGGTGAACGAAACAAGGCATGTCCTTTTTTTCTCGTCTATCGGACCTAAAATCTTTACATTTTTTATGCTGCGCAAACCATCCAATATCTGTTTTATAAGCCCTTCCTCATACTGCCTGATTTTCCCTATTCCCTCTTTTAAAAGAAATTCTATGCCAGCGCCGAGCCCGCCTATGCCGGGGGTATTCATTGTGCCTGCCTCAAACCGTTCCGGCATCTTTTTTACTTCATCATCCTCGCCTATGCCGCCGTCAATAAGCGGCAGAGGCTCAAGACCTTCCCTTACATAAAGAAAGCCTGTACCCTGCGGCCCCAAAAGGCTTTTATGCCCTGTTGCGCAAAATATGTCTATATTTAACAATTCTATATCTATCGGCATTGTGCCTGCTGTCTGGGCAGCGTCAATCATGAACAGGATGCCTTTTTTTCTGCACATCCTGCCAATTTCCCCCACAGGCAAAATAGCTCCGAATACATTTGACGCATGGACAACGGACACAAGCCTTGTTTTTTTTGTGAGCGCCTTTTCAATATCCTCTGTCCTGACCAGGCCTTCTTTGTCAGCCTTAACCCTGGTAACATTAACCCCTTCCTTTTCCAGCCTTTTCAAAGGCTTCACAACCGCATTATGCTCAATGGATGTTGTAATAACATGGTCACCTGCCTTTAAAATTCCTTTGAACGCAGCATTGATAGCCTCTGTAGCATTTTTTGTGAATGCAATCCTTTCTGCATTATGAATATTGAAGAATCTTGCAGCAGATTCTCGCGCCTCAAAGATAACCCGGCTGGCATCTATGGCCATCCTGTGGCCGCTGCTCCCGGGATTACCGCCAATGTGCCTAAGGATATAGTCTATCCTCTGATAAACAGACTCAGGCTTTGGATATGATGTGGCTGCGTTATCTAAATATATCATGGCTCTCATCATACCAATTTTTAGATAGAGTTCAAGAAAAGAATTCCTTGTTTTTCTAAAAATTTATGCTATTTTAACAGGAAAGACAACAGCTTATTAAAGACCCTTACGCTATTTGGAGGCTTTTTATAATGCGGCTTTTTCCTGTCTCGCTCTTTTATAAGGCATTATTTGCTGTTGCAGTGATACTCCTCCCGATACTCATCACCTTCATTCACGGCTACCGTGCAAACAAAGAACATCTTAAAAAACACATCCTTGAAGATATGACTATCATTGCAGAGGCCTATGAGGGGCAGGTATATCAATTCCTTGAGATGTCAAAGCGCAGGGCGCAGGACTTTTCCAGCGACGGGGCTGTAAAGGACGGCCTTCAAAAAATAACAAACGGCAATACATCTGAAGTTAAAACCCTCAGCAATTATCTCTCCAAACACAAGCTTACGCTTGACAAAACCATAAAGCATATCTGCATTCTTTCATTAGATGGACGGGTTAGGGCATCTACAGACAGCTCCGCTATCGGAAGGTTTTTTCTGCACGAGCAGTTCTTTTTAAAAGGGGCGCAAGGGCCGAGTGTCTCTGAAGGTAAAACAGGCGCTTCTATGGCAAGTGAGATTGTTGTTTCTGCGCCTATTGTCAGCAGGGATACAGGAAAACCTATCGGCGCCCTCGCCAACTTCCTCCGCCTTAAAGATATCAATAAACTCTTAAGCGGAGAATTCAATAAAGAGTTTGGCGCAATTTCATGGGATAAAGGAAACAGAAAGACCCTGGAGGTCTATCTGGTCAATAAAGACAAGCTCATGCTTACCGGCTCATTGTTTGTCAAAGACGCAGTATTAAGGCAGACGGTTGACACGTTGCCTGTCAATGAATGTCTTAAATCAAGTAATGAGATTACAGCATATTATAAGGACTACCGCGGGGTTGAGGTTGCCGGCGCCTCCATGTGCCTGCCTGCGTTTGGATGGACGCTTTTAGCTGAGATTGACGCAGATGAGGTTTTGGTTCCGGCAAGAGATATGCTGAGAGACACCATGACAGGCGCCTTGGTTGTCATAGGATTAGTCCTGCTCCTCTTTATCACCTTTTTCAGAGGCATATTGAACCGGATACTCAGAATAAGCCATGCCTCAGCCTCTCTCGCGCGAGGCGACTACTCTGTTTCTATCCCAATAGAATCCGGCGACGAAATCGGAGTGCTTGCAGTCTCGTTCAATAAAATGGCTGTTGATATCAGGGAGAGGACTGCCCTTTTAATGGTCAGCGAGGAAAAGCTAAGGGCTATTATAGACAACTCAACAGCAATCATTTACCTGAAAGATGCTGAGGGTAAGTATATGCTGATTAACAGCAGATGGGAAATATTATTTAACCTGACCAGTGAGCAGGTAATCGGCAAGACCGATTATGATATATTCCCTGAGATTATTGCCCATACCTTCAGGCAAAATGACCTGAAGGTATTAGAAGCCAATACCCCTCTTGAGTTTGATGAGGCAGCTCCGAATCACGACGGCCTGCACCACTATATCTCTATAAAATTCCCTCTTCTCAATTCAAATGGGATTCCTTACGCGGTCTGCGGCATCTCTACTGACATCACAGAGCGCAAACTCGCAGAAGAAAGACTCAAGGAGGCCCAGCGTCTGGCAAAGGTTGGAAACTGGAACTGGGATATAGTCAATAATAAACTCTCCTGGTCTGATGAGATTTATAGAACCTTTGGTTTAAAACCGCAGGAATTCGGCGCCACCTACGAGGCATTTTTAAATTATGTGCATCCTGGTGACAGAAAATTCGTCACTATCAGGATGAATGAGGCGCTAAACAATAAAAGGCCGTACTCCATTGACCACAGGATAGTTCTCCCTGATGGTAAAGAAAAGATTGTCCATGAAGAGGCAGTGGTTACATTTGATGAAAAAAGAGCGCCAACCAGAATGGATGGGACTGTTCAGGATATTACTGAGCGCAAACTGGCAGAAGAGGCCGTCATTGAACTGAAAGACAAATATGAAGGGTTGGTAAATAATATTGCACTCGGAATTTACAGGAGGAACGTGGATGGGAGGCTTTTAGAGGTAAATCAGGCTGCTGTAAAGATGTTTGAAACAGATTCAAAAGAAGAGCTTCTAAAACACAATGTCATAGATTTCTACCAGGACAAAAGCCGGCTCAAGGATGTAAACGATAGGCTGTTAAAGTATGGCTTCATAAAAAGTGAAGAAATTGAGACCGTAACGGCAAAGGGCCGTAGATTCTGGTCCTCAGTTTCTTCTGTGATGAAGAGAGACAAGAACGGCCATATCTATTTTGACGGTGTTGTAGAGGATATCACAGAAAAAAAAGGGCTTGCAGATCAGCTAAGACAGTCCCAAAAGATGGAGGCAATAGGCCAGCTTGCCGGCGGCATTGCCCATGATTTTAATAATATCCTGACAGCCATCATCGGCTATGGAAATCTCCTGCTTATGAAAAGAAAGGAGGACGAGCTCTTAAAAAATTATATAAACCAGATACTCACCCTGTCTGAAAAGGCCGCTCATCTTACCCAAGGCCTCCTCGCATTCAGCAGAAAACAGATGATAAAGCTTCAAATAGTAGAGCTAAACGATATTATAAAAAGAGTTGAAAAAATACTCGCAAGGGTTATCAGCGAAAACATTGAACTTAAAACCAATCTTACCGATAAAGAGATTATCGTAAAGGCAGACTCTGTTCAGATTGAGCAGGTCTTGATGAACCTTGCAACAAATGCGCGGGACGCCATGCCTGCAGGCGGGGTTTTGAGCATAAGCACAGAGCTTGTAGAGATGGATAATGAATTCATAAATCAGCACGGCTACGGCACACCAGGAAGATACGCGCTGATAACCGTTTCGGATAACGGTATGGGCATGGATGAGGCAGCAAGGAAGAAGGTTTTTGAGCCATTCTTTACGACAAAAGAGGTTGGAAAGGGAACAGGGCTCGGCCTCTCCATAGTATATGGCCTCATCAAGCAGCACAAAGGCTATATAGATGTTCACAGCGAACCTGGCAAGGGTACAGCATTTAAGATATACCTGCCTACAACAGAGAAAATAGCAGGACAGCAAGAACAGCCGACCTTAACAGCTGACATAAAGGGAGGCATAGAAACCATATTATTGGCAGAGGATGAGGCAACCGTGAGAGAGACCACAAAGGCGCTGCTGAATGAATTCGGCTATACTGTTATAGAGGCTGTGAATGGAGAGGATGCGGTCTCTCAATTTAAAGAAAACAGAGATAAAATTGAGCTTCTTATCTTTGACATGGTAATGCCGAAGAAAAACGGCAAAGAGGCTTACGAAGAGATTAAGAAGATAAGCCCTGCTGTTAAAATTATCTATTTAAGCGGATATGCAGCAAGTGTTATGAAGGGCGCCATCTTAGATTCAGACGCAAACTTTATCTCAAAACCAGTAACGCCAAATGAGCTTTTGAGAAAGATCAGGGAGGTGGTCGGAAAGTGAATAAAAATATAGAAGCCGCTGTTTCAATACTTATCGTAGACGACGACGTATATGTCCTTGACTCTACTGCGCTCTTGCTGAAAGAACAAGGCTATCACAGCATAGCCTGCAGGAACGCAAGGGATGCTGTCAAAGAATTTCAAAGGCATGAATTTGACATTGTGCTGACCGACATAAAGATGCCTGATGTCTCAGGCATTGAGCTGTTGGAAAAAATACGCGCCGTGGATGCGGAAACCCCTGTCATTTTAATGACCGCATATGCTGAACTTGATGCGGCTGTGAGCGCTGTAAAGAAAGGGGCGTTTGATTTCATCATAAAACCGTATAATCCGGAGTATCTCCTCCACTCTATCAACAGGGCGGTTAATTATCACAGGCTTATGCAAATAGAAAAAAATTACAAACATAGGCTTGAAGAGGATGTAAAAAAGAGAACAGCGGAATTGGCAGAAGCGCTTACTATGGTTAAGGATATGAGCAGAGAGATAACCTACCGCCTGACCGCTGTCTCTGAATACAGAGATACTGACACCGGAGCGCATATAAAAAGAATAGGACTGTATGCGGGCAGATTGGCCGAGGTATTGAACATGCCAAATAATTTTATTGAAACTATAGCACTTGCAAGCAGTATGCACGATATAGGAAAGGTCGGCATACCTGACAGCATACTTCTGAAGCCAGGCCCTCTTACCGAAGAAGAATTCACGTTTATGAAGACCCATACCACAATAGGAGAAAAGATGCTCTTAAATTCTCCGTATCCTATTATGCAGATGGCAAAAATTGTAGCCATTACACACCATGAGAAATGGGACGGCTCAGGTTATCCGATGGGATTTAAAGGTGAAAAAATACCTATAGAGGGAAGAATAGTTGCGCTTGTTGATCAGTATGACGCAATGAGAAGCAAAAGGCCATATAAAGAACCTTTCAGCCATGAGAAAGTTTACAAGATAATAACCGAAGGCGACCAAAGAACAAAGATTGGACACTTTGACCCTCTCATATTGAAGACATTTATGGAGATTGACGATATATTTGAGAAAATATTTGAAGAGCATAAGGATTAAAAATACAGGCTATAGGTTATAGGTTATAGGTTTTGCCCATTGCCTATAGCCTATCGCCTGTCTTTATCCCACCTCATCATACTCCCTCACCCTGAATGCCACGCCGATTTCATCCTCAACCAATTTTCTGCATGCCTCTATATCAAGGCCGGGAACCGCTACCACTGTTGCCACTACCTTTGCAATATGCTTTTTTGCCTCTCTCAGAAACCAGATAATTGCAGGAAACGTCTTATCGCCAAATGGCGTTTTTATAAACCTCTGGTAGGTCTCTGAATCAGGGGCATTGAGGCTCACAGATATAGTATCAACGAATTTAAGCTCAGGAAGGACATTTCTTCCGTGAACAAGATTGGCAAGGCCGTCCGTATCTATCCTGATTTTGCAGCCTTGCTTCTTTAGAAAAAGCCCGGCCTCTTTCACAAGGTCAAGCCTTATAAGAGGTTCGCCATAGCCGCAGAATACAATCTCATCATATTTTTCAGCAGGCCTGTCGCCCACAGCCCTTATTACATCAAGAAACGCCGGCTCCTGCTTCAATCTCAAATAATGACCCTTTACAGTATACGACTTGAATTTTGCGCAGAATGTGCAGTAGTTTGTGCATCGGTTGGTTATATTGAGGTAAAGCGAATTTCTGATTTGATAAGCTATTTTTGCCGCCTCTATTTTTTCTCCAATGCCGAACAATGCTTTCGCATTTAAAGTTGTAATCCTTGCCACATCAGCATAAGAAAGCCCTTTTACCTCAGCAATCTTTTTTGCAGTCTCAACAATAAATGAAGGCTCATTTCTCTTGCCCCTGTGAGGCTCAGGCGCAAGATACGGGCAATCTGTTTCAACCAACAATTTTTCAATCGGAATCTTTCTTGCAATCTCATGTATATTTGAGGCCTTTGGAAATGTAACAACGCCGGTAAACGAGAGATAAAGACCCATATCAAGACACTTCTTTGCCATCTCATAACTGCCGGAAAAGCAATGCAACACGCCGCCAATATCCCTAACCCCCTCTTCTTTAAGAATATCTAAAGTATCATCCTGCGCCTCTCTGCTGTGTATGGTAAGGGGAAGGTTTATTTCTCGCGCAAGCTGGATGTGTTTTATGAATACTGTTTTCTGGATATTTTTAGGCGAATGTTCGTAGTGATAATCAAGGCCGGTTTCACCTATGGCAATAACCTTAGAATGCGCTGAGAGTTCTTTAATTTCGTTGAAGGCGTCCTCGCCTGCGTCGCCGGCATCATGCGGATGAACGCCGAGGACTGCATAAACAAAGTCATATCTCTCCGCAAGCTCAATGACAGGTTTAAGGTCATGCCCCTTCTGCCATGTGCCTACGGTTATAATATTTTCAAGGCCCGCGTCCTTTGCCCGTTTTATTGCCTCATCTCTGTCACTTTCAAACTTTGGGTCATCAAGGTGGGCATGGGTGTCTATTAATTTATATTGATTGGACAATGTTGATTACCTGATGAAAATAGGCTATAGGCATGAGGCTATGGGCTATAGGTTCTTACCCATTGCCTATCGCCTATACCCCTTGCCTGCTTTTAATGTTCATGCCCCATGTGCTCATGATCCATATGTTCCATTCCCATATCTTCATGAATGTTATCCCCTGTTTCATTTACCTCAACCTCTGTTGCTGTCCATATTCCGCCATCCTTAACAACTCTTTTGCAGATAACTTTATAACTGCCTTTTTTGTCACTTGCTGCAACTATTGCCTCAGCTGCCTTCTCTGACAATAATCTGCAGTCAGCCATATTTACATTTGCCCCTGCGTTTAATAGGGCAGCCTGAGCAACATCAACCGGATTATTTCTCCATGACTGGTATCCTTTATCAGCGGCCTTTTGAAGTTTTTCTTCTTCATTCACATCTACGGTCATTTTAACAATCCTATCAGCCTTTTTATCTTGAATAGATTTTGCTGTTATTTTATCATTTCCATTTGAGCAGCCGGAAACAATACCTACGAGCGGTAAACAGAAAACAGCAAGCAGCAATTTTTGATATTTAATTTTTGATATTTGAATTTTCATGCCTCCCCTCCGATGAATTTAAGTCTTTTTTTGTAGTCTGCCGATTTATCGGCGTATCCACGCTTAAAGCCTGCGGGGACAGGTTTAAAGACGCCCATAAATGGGCAAGCTACACTTTCGGAAACAGCACCTCTCCTTTGCAAACTTTTGTGCCGCTGATGTCCTGTCCCCATTCTGTTTCTTTGTCAAATATTATACCATCAAACCCTTTTTTAAGTCCAAGCTGCTGCCATATCTTTTCAGCAGCAGACGGCATGAATGGATAGATATATACCGCAATGATACGCAGGGTCTCAGCAAGGCTATACAGGATATTGTTGAGTTTTGTTTTATCCCCATCTTTATAGACCTTCCACGGCGCTGCCTCTTCAATATATTTGTTTGCAGCGCTGACAACAGACCAGATTTCAAGCAAGGCCATATGGAACTGAAGGTTTCTCATATGGTTGTCTACATGAGACTGAAGATTGAAAACCAAAGGCTTAAGACTTGAGGGTTCTGTTCTCCCTGGTATTATGCCATCGCAATATTTTTCAATCATTGTTAGCGTTCGGCTTAATAGATTTCCCAAATCATTAGCCAAATCCCCGTTTATTCGTCCCTTCAACGCATGAACGGAAAAATCTCCATCCAGACCAAACGGCACCTCTCTCATAAGAAAATACCTGAACTGGTCAATTCCGTACTTATCTATTATCTCATTAGGGTCAACCACATTTCCGCGGGACTTGCTCATCTTCTGCCCTTCCACAGTCCACCAACCATGCGCAAAGATATTTTTTGGCAAATCCATACCGAGCGCCATGAGCATGCTTGGCCAGTAAACCGCATGAGTGGTAAGAATATCTTTGCCGATGAGATGATGGTCAGCAGGCCACAACCCCCCCTCTTTAATAAAGGGGGGGACAGGGGGGGGTGCAAGATATTTTGTTGCCGAATAGTAGTTCAGCAGCGCGTCAAACCAAACATAAGTAGTGTAGTTTTCATCAAATGGAAGCGGAATCCCCCATGCAAGTCTGGCCTTTGGCCTTGATATGCAGAGGTCGCCGAGGGTTCTGTTTTTGAGAAAACCCAGCGCTTCATTTTTTCTCATATCAGGAAGGATAAAGCTTGGATTTTTCTCTATGTGCTCAATGAGGCGGTTTTGATATTTTGACATGAGGAAGAAGTAATTTTCCTCCTCTATATGCTCCACAGGCCGCTTGCAGTCAGGGCAGTTGCCGTTTACCACATCCTTGTCTGTCCAGAACCTTTCGCATGGGGTACAATACATGCCTGAATAAGAGCGCTTTTCTATCTCTCCTTTATCCCACAATTTTTGCAGCATTTCCCGGACTATCTTTTTATGCTCATCGTCCGTTGTCCGTATGAAGGCATCGTTGGTTATGTTCAGAGCCTTCCAGAGATTTTTAAAATTTCCAACCATCAGGTCTGCATGTCCCTGAGGGGTCTTCCTTCTATCTCTTGCAGCCTTTTCCACCTTCTGGCCATGCTCATCCGTGCCTGTCAGAAAAAAGACATCATATCCTTTGAGCCTTTTATATCGTGCAATGCAGTCTACTGCGATGGTTGTATAGGCATGGCCTATATGCGGAACATCGTTGACATAGTAGATGGGTGTTGTGACATAAAATGTCTTTTTTGGCGGCATTAAATCTTTATTCCTTACACAGATGGCGGTTGACTTTGTTGAGGGCCATGAGAGTGGCAGCAATTTGACGATGAATCACCGTTATCTGATACTACCTCGTATGTAAGGCAGCACATAAGCCTGCCGCATACGCCTGAAAGCTTTGCAGGGTTCAGGGAAATATTTTGCTCCTTTGCCATCTTAACGCTCACCGGTTCAAAATCTATTAGATGAGCTGAACAACACAGCATCCTGCCGCATGGGCCAATACCCCCTAATATCTTTGTCTCATCCCTGACCCCTATTTGACGCATCTCTACCCGTGTATGAAACTCATTCGCAAGACATTTGACAAGGTCTCTAAAATCTACCCTGCTCTCGGAAATATAGGAGAAGATGACCTTGCTGGAATCAAAGAGGTATTCAACGGCTATAAGCTTCATCGGGAGACCGTATTTAGCTATCTCTTTTTTGCAGATAGCGGCCGCCTCCTGCTCTCTTTCTCTATTAAATTCAAGACGCTCCCTGTCGCTTTCTGTAGCCTTCCTGATTACCTTCTTTAATGGCTGAACAAGGCTGGCCTCGCTTTTTTCAAGAGGACCGCGCTCAACCCATCCGATGCCCATCCCCTTTTCTGTTTCCACAATGACCATATCGCCTGTTTTGAGTTCCAGATTATTAATATCAAAATAGTATATCTTGCATGCCTTTTTAAATCTTATGCCAACCACTGTTGCCATTATCTAATCCTCCATAAATACCGGCTATAGGTTAGAGGTAAAACCCGGCGCCTATTGTCTGCTTTTTTCAATATATTCATTCAGGGCAACCGCATTATTAAATTTCTCGTCTTTTGCCCCATAAAGCAAGGTTACTGTTTTTTTCCTCTCCTTATTCAGAACCAAGCCTGTTGATTCTTTCTTATTGCTTAATTCTGCAAAATATCGCTTCTTGAATTCAACCCACTTATCCGGGTCATGGGAGAACCATTTTCTCAATTCATTGCTCGGCGCAATATCCTTCAGCCACAAATCTATCTTTACCCAGTCCTTGTTTAACCCCCGCGGCCAAAGCCTATCTATTAATATTCTGAAACCGTCTTCATCATCAGGCTTGTCATATATCCTTTTAATCTTAATCATATACTCATGAGCCGCTGAGCTGAATGAGGAGATTCTCAACAGTCAGCTGTTTATTAGCATATCGCGGCGGCATCATGTCTACCTGAGCCTGATTTATCAGCTTGAATCCGGATATGAGGCTCTCAAGTGTCTGGTCTTTAGCGTGCTCTTTTAAAAGAGGCAGCAGGTCAGAATTTACTATCATATCTTCCCTTCTCTCTTTTAATAACGCAATATCCCTGTACCAAATCTTTAAAAATTCCAGCAGTTCTACAGGGCTGTCTCCTTTGGCTATATCCTCAGCTGCCTTAAAGATTTTTTCAGGGTCTGCTAAGGAAAGGTGCATCAGCCTTCCTATATTCTCTTTCCTCTGCTCAAGGATAAGCTCCTTATCCCAGCCCAGCGCCTTCCCTATGCTCCCCCCGCTCAACGAGGCTATAAGAGCAGAGGTATCTTCGCTTGCATGTAATTTTTGTTTTATCATCTCAATCAAAATATTTCGCGGCAGCGGTCTGAAATTTATCCTCTGACAACGCGAAAGTATTGTTGGCAAAAGCGTTGCGCCGTCGCTAATAATTAATATGATAATTGAATCAGAAGGCGGCTCTTCAAGGGTTTTGAGAAATGCGTTTTGGGCATCCCTGTTCATCTTCTCAGCGCCGTTAACAATGCAGACCTTCTTGCCGCCCCTTATTGCCTTGTACGCCAGCCTGTGCTGAATATCACGCACAGCGTCTATTTTTATTGTGCCGCCTGTATAATCTACTTCCGCGCCCTTAGATTCAGGTCCTCTTGGTTCAACCAGGAAAACATCGGTATAAGAAAGATTTTCTATCTCCCTGCAATTCTGACACGTTCCGCAAAAATCATCCTTAGATTCAGAACAGTTCAGAGATTTTGCCAAAGAAACGGCTGTAAGGCGCTTACCGCACCCATCAGGCCCGCTAAAGAGAAATGAATGGGCTAACCTGTCGTTTGCAAGGGCTTTCTTTAAGATGCCAATTTCTCTATCGTGGCCTAAAATATCTTTGAATGGCATATAAATACAGCTGATGGGTGATAGGCTATAGGCAAGGGGCTATGGGTTAGAGGTTTCCGATTATCTCTTGCCTATCGTCTCCAGTTGAGGTTCAATTATACCACATATCTCTTTATGAATCACAGCGATTTCCCTGTCTCCATTGATTACCTTAACCCTGTTGGATGACTCTTTGGCCAATCTTAAATATCCATCCCTTACTTTTTTATGAAATTCTATATTCTCCCGTTCAAAGCGGTCTTCCTTGTTTCCCTCTTTTCTCCCCTCTATCCTGTCCAATGCGCGCTTTAATCCAACCTCAGGCGCACAATCTAATATAAATGTAACGTTAGGTATCACGTCATTAGTTACCCACTTATTTAAATTTGTAATAGCCTCCAAATTTAAACCTCTGGCATAGCCTTGATAGACTACCGTAGAGTCTGCAAATCTGTCACATAAAACAATCTTCTTGTCGAGAAGCGCAGGCTTTATTACCTCATTTACAAGCTGTGCCCTGCAAACCGAGTAAAGCAGAAGCTCTGACCATGGGGCAAGAGGCTGGCTGTCAATGTTTAAGAGTATGCTTCGTATCTTTTCGCCCAATTCTGTTCCACCAGGCTCTCTGGTAGCTACAATCTGACAACCCTTCCATTCAAGATGCTCCTTCAGCATCTCCATCTGGGTTGTCTTTCCGCACCCTTCTACGCCTTCAAAAGTAATAAAAAGACTCAAAACATCCTCCATTTCATTTAAACGGCGTCATCCACTGTTTCGGTAATGCTACAAAAAAAATGTAATTTAGGCAAGATAAAACTACAGAGTGTCAGCAACACATAAACTGTCCTTTTTATAGCACATGAATTGTCCTATTGTATGGTTTCCTAAATTTCAAGG
>MGRL01000051.1 GCA_001798165.1 Deltaproteobacteria bacterium RIFCSPHIGHO2_02_FULL_43_33 | reverse complement strand
GATTGGTATTCTTTCCCCAAGCATATCAAGAATTATTTATTCTTGCTATGATGAGGAGGTGCCTTTTATATGATTATCAGATTTATTTAAGCATTGCTTCAAAATCTTTGGGTCTTATAATTTTTGTGTTATGGAATGAACCTAATACAAGAATATCCTCATCTCCTGTAATAAGATAATCGGCTTCCCCTCACAGATTCTACCTCTCCGGTAATCTCCTCTATTGTTATAGGATATTTTCGGGCAGACTCCCTAAACTCTTTAAGAAGACTTTTAAACCTCGCTGCAAAGAGTTCTTTTTCCAGCATCGCCAACACCTCTATCTTTTTTTGCCAATGGCAAACTTTTAACTGCCTTTTTAATTTCATTCAAACCTGAAACTGATATTTTTAGCATAACAACACCTCCTTCAAATCATAGCAGTAATATTCAATATTGCCGTATATATTACCTTTTGATTTAATGCTAATAAAATCACCGGAGAGAGTAAAGTTTTTTGATCGCAGAACTGCCTGGCAAGATAATAGAAGCAAAGGGAGGCTCCCCCTATTTCTTATTATCACATCCACTCAACCTTAATCTTATCCCTCAGCTTCTTAAATTCCCTGTCTCCTGTAAGCAAAGGGTAATCCATGTTCATGGCAAGGACAGCGGCAAAACAATCGCCAAAGGCGATAGAATGGTTTACCTTTAATCTTGCCGCCTGATAGGCAATATTTTTATCTATTTCAATAAGCTTGATTGGCAATTGCTCCATAATAAGGAGGGCTTCTTCTGTCTTCTCTTCTCCCTTTGAACGATACATGGAATAATAGACTTCGCCCCAATTGATAATGCTCATTGCAAGGGTTGCTCTATTTTTTTCCGCCTGCTCTAAAATCCGTTCAACCATCTCCGCGCCAGGCTCGTCCTCAAAATAGGCAATAAGGGCATAGCTATCCAGAATAAATCCTTTCAATGTTTCGCTTCTTCCCTTCTGTCTTCTATGAGAACTTTCAGGGCAGAATTTCCGCCTTTGAATCTTCCCCTTGCCTCTTTAACAGGCTCATTGAGTAAAGGCTTCAGAATAATCTCGCCATCCTTATCAATAATAATTACCTTTGTTCCTTTCGTGATATGGTATTTCCTGCGTATTTCAGCAGGGATAACTACCTGACCTTTTATGGTTGCCCTTACTATAGACATATTATACCTCTTCTCTTAAAGTATTCCTTTAGGTTTTATGTCATAACAACAATAATTATGTGTCAACCCAAAAATAGACATTGATTTTTGGGGAAATCTGCAAGTTGCCCCCGATAGATTCGGTCTGGGACAGAGACCATTTTTGCAACGAGCCCTCCCCCATTTATCCCCCTTTTCTGGGGACAGATTTGAAATCTGCCCCCACAGGGGACAGGGGGAGGTATTGTGTTTGTCAAAAAATATAACTGCATTTTTTGGGTTAATTCTCAGAAAACCACTTCTTATTCTTCTCATGCCAGCCGGGCAAAACCACATGTCCTGCCTTCGGCGCTTCATAGATTTCCTTTTTCGTACTCTGCGGAATCCTGTCAAAAGTAGATTTAATGCCCTTCGGAGGACAGATGGAATCAGCAAGGCCAACACCGACAATGATAGGTTTGTTTATATAAGACGCATAATTATATGCGTCCACATATTTTAACGTTTCCAAAACCCTTTCCTTATCTTGAGGATGTTCTTTCAGATAGTTTTTGACTTCCATATACGGTCCGCCGTCTGCTGTTTTTAAACTCTCCGGTATGTTATTTAAAAACGGCACGCCTGCTGCAACAGCCTTCACCCGTGCATCTATTGCAGACACTATCATGGCGCTTCCTCCACCCATACTGCTGCCGCTTACGTATATCCTATTTTTATCCACCTCTGATAAGGTCTCAAGAAAATCTATGCCTCTTATTGCATCAAGAATAACGCCAACAAGGCTGTATTTTTTGCTGTCCATAATATTGTCAACCATAAGGCCGGGAAATCCGGGATTATAATCCTGCCGGCTTTTGCCGTGACCGCGCATATCTATGGCAAGGGCAATAAAACCCATCCTCGCATACCTTTCTGCCCATGAAGGCCTTCCGTAATCAGAATACCCATGAAGGAGCAATACTGCCGGCAATTTTTGGTTTGGGCTAACGCCCACTGGCTGTGCAAAATAGCCATGCAACTCTATGTTGTCGTAGCCTTTAAACCATACATTCCTTCCAACAACATCACCTTTTTTCACAGTGCCGCGCATTTCAATCTCAAATTCTCCATCAACAGCCTTTAGCTCAGAGAGTCTTGCGCTCCAAAAACTTTTGAGTTCAAGCGGAAGGCTGAAAACATCGGCGCAAATACTGGAAACAAGGAGTAAAGGAAAAACTAAAATTAAAAGTACCGTTTTCTTAAAAATCATCTTCATACTACTCCCTCTTTAATAGCTTCATAACCTCTTTAAGCGGCCTCGTATTTAAAACATCTTTTTTTTCAAGCCAGCCCCGCCGCGCTGTATGCACGCCAAATCTTATATAATCCAGATGCTGCCTATTGTGCGAATCTGTGGATATTGTCACCATAACGCCCATGTCTCTGGCAAGCCTGCAATGGCTGTCATTCAAATCAAGCCTGTCAGGATAGCTGTTAAGCTCAAGCATTACATTGTATTTCTTTGCAGCCTGCATAAGCCTTTTCATGTCTACAGGATAAGGCTCCCGCGCGCCAACAATCCTGCCAGTTGGATGGGCTATGATATTTATAAGCCTTGTTGACATTGCCTTCTCTATCCTGTCTGTCATCTCTTCCGCAGACATATTGAATTTGGAATGAACAGCCCCAACCACCACATCAAGCTGTTTGAGAACCTCTTCATCGTGGTCAAGAGAACCATCTGCCTTTATATCAACCTCAGTCCCTTTTAATATCTTAAAGCTTTTGAGATGGCTGTTCATCTTATCTATCTCTTTTATCTGCTTGAAAACCCTTGCCTCATCCAGACCATGGGCAATACCCACTGCCTTTGAATGTTCTGTTACGGCAATATATTCATATCCTTTCTGCATGGCATACGCTGCCATCTCCTCCAGAGTATGGATGCCGTCACTCTCGCTTGTATGCACATGGAGGTCGCCTTTTATATCATGAACCTCTATGAGCCTTGGCAGTTTGCCTTTTTCAGCGGCCTCAATCTCTCCCATATTTTCCCGCAGCTCAGGCGGGATAAACGGCAGACCCACCGCCTTATAGACATCTTCTTCTGTCCTGCCCGCAAGCCACTTCTCCGTCCCCTGATTAAAGCCTTCAGGGGCAGGCTTTTCCTCAAACACGCCATATTCGCTTATTTTAAGGCCCATCTTCTTTGCCCTGTCGCGAATAGCGATATTGTGAGCCTTTGAGCCTGTAAAATATTGAAGCGCAGCACCAAATGATTTTTCATCCAGCATCCGCACATCAACTTGCAGATTACTCCTAAGCATGACAGTTGATTTTGTATCACCCTTTGCAATAACCTCTTTTACATCCGGATATTTTACAAACCTGTCCATGACAGGCGCATCCTTTTTACAGGTAACAAGTATATCCACATCTCCGATAGTATCCTTCCATCGCCGCAAGCTTCCGGCAGGCTCTACCTGTGCAACGCCTGGAATCTTTTTCAAGTATTCTATCAAAGGCTCTGCATACGATAATGCAAGGGATAGCCTGAAGCGGCCTTTTCTGGATTTAAGCTCTCCTATGGCCTTCAATATCTTTTCTTCTGTTTTCTCTCCCATGTGCGGCAGATCTCGAAGCTTCCCATCTTTCGCAGCCTTCTCCAACTGGTCGACGCTTTTAATGCCAAGCTTCTCGTACAATAGCTGAACCTTTTTAGGCCCAATGCCTGACACCTCCAGAAGCTCAAGAAGCCCGGGCGGCAACTCTTTTAAAAGCTCATCATGAAATTTGCATTTGCCTGTCCTGATAATTTCTACAATCTTTTCATGGATGCTTTTGCCAATGCCCTTGATATTCTCAAGTTCCTTCTCATCTCGCTCAACAATAGAGCGCACACTTTCAGGCAGACCGCCAATTACGAGCGCAGCATTTTTGTATGAACGTACACGAAAGGGGTTTTCCTTTTTTATCTCCAGCAGGTCTGCTATGTCTTCAAAGATTTTTGCTATGTCGACGTTTTCCAAAATTTAACTATCCCTATTTATCCAATGGGCTCTGCACGCCCAGAATGTTCTTTGATGCCACATGGGTGTATATCATGGTCAGAGAGGGGGCAAATCTTTTGCTTTGACAAAATGGATTCTGTTACTTATATGATAAGGCAGTTACGATGAATGGTTCTTGTCAAAATAAAAGATGCGACCCCATGATGGACCACATTCCAAGCTAATTGCCCCCGCTGGTTAAGACCATCGTTAATAATATTTTTTCTTCAGTCTTAAGCCATCAGCCTATCTCCACCCCGTCTATCTTAGCCCCGCAGTGCGGGCATTTTGAATTCTTGACAAGATTGTTCTTTACATAAAAACCGAATCGTTCAATAATCTTTTTTTTGCAATTATAACAGTATGTGGACTCGCCTATGTCGCCTGGCACATTGCCTGTATATACATATAAAAGCCCTTCTTCAAAGCCAATCTCCCTTGCCCGGTCAATGATAGATACAGGCGTTCTTGGAAGATTATTCAGTTTATATGTTGGATAAAATGCGCTTAAATGCCACGGCATGGTCTTATCGGTTTTATAAATCCACTTCGCAATCTGCCTGAGCTCATCCTCTGAATCATTTTGCGTTGGAATGATAAGCGTTGTTATCTCAACCCAGATGCCGAGCTTGCGCATATATTCAATGGATTTAAGCACAGGGGCGAGCCGCGCCCCGCATACCCGCTTGTAAAACTCCTCTGTAAATGCCTTTACATCCACATTTGCCGCATCAAGAAGCCCTTTTATTTCATCAAGGCACTCCTTTGTCATAAAGCCGTTTGTTACAAAGGTATTTTTCAAGCCCATGCCTTTCGCAAACTTCATGCAGTCGTATGCAAATTCAAAGAATATGGTCGGCTCTGTGTATGTGTAGGATATGCTCTGGCAGCCTGTCTCCAATGCCTCGTGGACAACCTCCTCTGGGGTTACATCCTCGCCGAGTATTTGTTTCTGGTCTTTTGGCATCTGGGATATATCAAAATTCTGGCAGTGGAGACAACGGAAATTACAGCCAACAGTTGCAATAGAATAGGAACGGCTTCCTGGCTGGAATTGAAAGAATGGTTTTTTTTCTATGGGGTCTATGTGCTCGGCAATTACCTTGCCATAGACAAGGGTAGAGAGTGTGCTGCCTTTGTTTTCTCGGACACCGCAGATGCCCCTTTTGCCGTCAGCAATCTTGCAGTGATGCGCGCATAGGAAACAGTGGACATATTTCTTTTCTGTCTTATTATAGAGACGGGCTTCCATAAAATACAATTACGAATTAAAAATTACGAATTACGAATTGCGGCAAATCTGTTTTTAATTTATAATTCTTAATTCCTACTTCGTAATTTTATTATCTCTCCCACACCACCCTTGTCACCCTATCCTGCGTCATCTTGATTTTCAAGTCGCCCTGACACGCCTTGTGCATCTTTCTGCCAATACGCTGGGCAAGCTTTTCATGGGTTGTGGTTATGTCAACAATGCTACCCTTATCTTTTATCTCAATAATTCTTTCAAGTGGGTTATATCCCATTGCCCTCTCTTCTTCGTTTTTTATGAGATTCAATATGTCCTTTTTATGCTCCTTTAAATAATCGCCTTTTAATATAACAAAGCCTTCTGCATATCTATCTCTTATCTTCTGACATGCAGGACAGAGAATAAGCAGGGTCTTTTTATTTTCTTTCTTTTTTTGGTAAAGCACCTCATTTATTGCCCATCGTTTATTGTGGTATACGGTATGGCACTTTTTGCAAACAGCCATGTCATGCGGGCCCTGCTTTGGGAGATACGGGTCCTTATAGGTGTCTATCGCCTTTTTTGTTGTCTTTGGTGAATACTTTTTAGTGCCTTTCATGAAGTCAAGCCTCCTTATTAATATTTAGTCGTTTAGATATTGTATACTATACACAGAAGATGCTGATTTTGCAATCTATAGTCAACGTTAAAAATAAGTGGCTCACTATAATACACCCTTTAGGATTGCAAAAAATTTCTGAACCAAATATGGCACACTTTAAAAAACCGCACAGGAATGCAATAATGGGGGAGTTAGTAAGAATAGCATGAAACGGTTTACATCTAACCGATTATCGCCCCCCGATAAACGGGGGCGCTATGGATTCTTGAATTACAGGTTTCGTAGCGCCGAGATTTACTCCCGACGATATTTTAGCTCTCAAAAATGCAACTGCATTTTTTGTGTTAAACGATCCTCTTAACAATTTCTTTAAGTATGTCCCTCTTGTAATCGCCCTCCTCATCACCGTCTTTGGCTACCAATTTGTATGTCTGAGGCTTTAGTCTATCCGAAGCCTGCTCTATATAAAAGATGTATGCATCCGGTGAGAAGACCTCTGATGGAACAATCCAGCCTCCTGTATTCCAGAAGGTTATAAACCTGCCATTCACCCGTATCTTCCTATCACCCCTCACTATCCTGCCTCCATAATGGGTATGACCAAAAACAAGGTGAAAATCCTTGAACGCAGCCTCATCCAATTTAATCAACTTTGACAGATAGTTAATAATCCGATCTCTAAGGGCATCATCGTACACAGGGGTGGAATCCTCTTTAAAGCTGACTCCGCGGTCAAGGTGTTTTGCCCTGTCAGCCAGCCGTCGTGCCCAGTCATAAATCTTTTCTCTCAAATTATAGAGTGTCACCCTCCACGGCGTTTCACCCTTAAACCACAGAATCTCCATAAACCAGTGAGCCTTTTCCTCCATCTCCTCAAGACTTCCCACATTACCAACCCATTTATTTAAAGTGCTGGAAAATAGGTGGCCATGGTCAAAGAAGAAATAATTATTATCTGTTTTAATCTGGTAAAAAGGGTAATGAGCCTCAACTCCACCTTGATAACTATCCGGTATACAATTCTCTATAAGCAGTTTAGGCTTTGGTATGACAACTATAGTTTTTGGAACACACTCATCATAACTACCTTTGCCATAATGTGCCTTTAACATCTCTACCCAGAGGTGATGATCATGGTTTCCAGGGATATAGATAATTTTGTCTACCTTCACCTTTCCGAGGAGCGCTGTAAGGAAAACCCTGGTATTGGTATAAGCCTCGTTTTCCGTTGCCTCAGAGAGGTCAGCAATATCCCCTACGAGTATAAGCTCCTCTATCCCATCTTCCAATCCATTGCCGCCTCTGGCAAGTTCAACTATCTTTGTTACAGCCGTATCTATAATATTGGCGCCTCCGTTATATAAAAGCCCCTCCGGCTCTCCCAGATGCAGGTCTGAAAGGGCTAAAACCTTAAGTTTCTTCATCTATACACCCTCCCTTTTTATTAATCCCCGGTAATGATTGATACATGGTTAAATTTCAATCCACTTAAGCTGCATCTTTCCTAAACAGCGAGCTGTTAGATAAGCGATAAGACAATTCATAAAAACAAAAAATATCAACAGGTAGTGGAAAAAATAAAATGGCTGCTCCAGTAAAAAGAAGGCTTCTATAAAATCTATCACAGCTGCTGACAAACGAAAGACAATGGATAACTGCACTGCCAAGATGTTTCTTTCCGGATTTTTAAATCCAAGAAATTGAATATAAGCTGCGAATATCCAATATATACCAACTCCTCGTATAAACAGAGGCTCATTCTGAGGAGTAAAGAGAATGACTTGTTGAAAATGTTTCGCAAAAAAGATCGCATACATTCCTATCCCAATATCCCACAAAACCATGATTGCCAAAAGCAGGCGCAGGTATTTTCTCGCTTTCTCTTTAGCTTCCATTTTTTCTCCTATGATAACCGATTTTCTTTTTTCCTCCCTCTTGAGGGGGAAGACAGGGCGGGGATAAATTCATTCATACCGCTTCTCCACACTCATAACATACTACAGATAATCATACTTGAAAAAAATCCGCTTAATCGGCTTCAAAATCTTTCTCAGGAGCAAAATTGGCAAGCCCCTCTTCTTAAAGGTAAAGTAGTCATCCATAGCCGTAAGCCCTGAAAACCACCAATCGCTGAATGCGTGCGCCTCCTCAATAATATCCAGGGATTTGATAAAAACCTCGCTGACATTCTGCCACGGATGATAAAGAGACCTATCTCCCATCCAGTTGATCTCCGGTTTTCCAAATGCCTCTACAGCAAGAGGAAGGAACCGGCCGACCTTTGGGTCATCAGGGTTCAGTCCCATTTTCTTGGCGCCAACCCAATCCACCGCTATAAGATTCTCTCCGCCGATTATTGTCTTGGTGAGATTCGGCTTCGGGTCAACGATAACACCAAAATGACCATCGGCGCTGTAATATCCGTCTATTAAACCAAAATGAACCGGAAAATGCTTCAGGGTCTCTATAGTTGGCCAATCATATTCTCTCTTTGTATGATATTCCTTTAATTTATTCTGCATAGGCAGGGTGCCATAGATATTCTTTAAGGTAAGGGTGTAATGGCAAAATACGTGGGTCTTATTTTTGGCAAAGGAGACTCTAAAATCCGCATCCCTCCATGTGGGTCCAACAAAGTGTTTGCCCAATCTTCCAGCATAGTCATAAGGGGCCATTTCCTCTGTCAGGTCAACGATTCGGTAATTCTTTTTCGTAGAATACCCGATATATTCGGCCACCTTTACCACCTCTCTATTCTTATAATAATTCCCAAGGGTGCTCTGGGCTTCTACAATCGCAATATTGGTAAAACCTTTTGCATAAATCTTATTGATGAGCGCCTCTACAAGCTCAGGGTCTGTGTAAGTTGAGATGTCTTTTTTAGAATGCATATACATGAAGTTCGGTTTGATAACAACAGAGAAGGTCTCTTTAGGTTTTCCTGTTGCCTTCCAGCGCTTCTCCAATATCTCAAAAAAACCGGCCTCATTAAGCGCCTTATCCAATGCCCTGAACTTATCGTCATCTTTAACAACAACCACCGTGGTTGGGCCGGTGCTTGCAGGAACTATAGGGGCTTTTCTTAAGTAGGCTGTCTGCGTTTCGAAAAACGCCCTGTTTGCCCTTACATAAAAGAATAACGTTATCCAAAATATTGAACCATCAACGATAAATATTGCAAGATACGCGAGATATCTCGCTGATAAGATAAAAAAGGCCATGCCAGAGAGGGCGGAGGCTGATTTAGATATGAGCAGAGGAATGATATAGCCCTTGTTCTTCCTTACATTGCGCTGCGCAATATAAGAAAGTGCGGCTATTGTCATCATCATGGAGAAGGTTAGAGAAAGCCAGAATCTTTCTACTGAAAGAGAAACCTCCTTAAGACCAGGCGTTAAGACCCCTGAAATAAGATTTATAGCCTTTAATATCTCACCTGGAGCGATAGCAAATGCAAAGCCTACAACAAGGTAGGCAGCAGCGCTTATTGCCATAACAATCTTTAACTGTTTTTCTTCCCTCGTTATTCCAATCATGATTTACCTCCAATTTGATTTAGTGGTTCATCGGCAAGAAGGGCTGATAAGGAATACTGGGCCAGTATCTCAAGCGGCCAGCATCCGACCAGCAGGAAAAACGGAGGATAACCAGGGTTATAAGTAAATGTCCACACATTGCTGGCCACAGAACCTATATATTCGCTCGGATTACCAACGATCCATGCTGTAATGATAATGCCGGCAAAGACAGGAAAATCCATCCTGAGAGATGAATATATGCCGGCGATAAAAAGCGCTGTATACAACAACCAGAATAGCATACCCGCACCGCTCCAGTAATCTCCAAGGGTCAATGGGATAAGCAGGGATATTACGGTCAAAATAATGGGGTTCACCCATCTGGGCAGAGAAAGTTGCAGCCTTTGTATCTGCCGTATCACTATCTTGATAGATAGAGTATATGCCGTCAGCCCCCCCAATACCCATGCCCACACACCAAAAATGTACAGCTCGTTAACACCATGATATTTCCACATCCCTGAACGGACCCCTATGGTCTCCTTGATATATTCAATGATGAATATCCCCAAGATGAGAGATAAAAGACGTTTGGTTGAGATAGTCCATGCAAGCCATGCAGATATTAAAAAACCGCCAATGACAGCAAGCCAGAAGGGCAGCGATATTAACGAAAGATATCCTTCGTGGAATGCTGTAAAGATGGTAACGATAATGAAGAGAAAAATCAGAAGGAGATTTCTTAATCTATCGCTCAAGTTTCATCCCTTGTTAACGGCTTTTTTCAGTTCTATTGCTTCTCCCTGTTTACATCTGTATCAATCACATCCCTGTAAATCAGTATCACCTCATATTAATTTCATATTGCACCCGGCTACAACCTTTTGCCAGGCAAAACCAGGGTGAACATCGCTCTTGTCAGGCCGCAGGTGGTGGTGGCCGAGAATGCCTTGAAATCCTCTGTATATATCATCTGAATCAAAATGATTTGCAGGGGTCTGCTTCGGGATTTTAAATTGTTCGCAGAGTTTGTTGATTAACTCAATGGCTGCTGAAATCTGGGCGTCAGAATAGACATCAAAAAACCGATACCCTCTCCACGGCATGCCATGGTCATAATATTCCTGGGTAAATAACGTGCGATCCGAAACCTTATCAAAGCAGTAGAGTCTCTCATCTCTCTGGATTAACCCCCCTTCGCTTGCAATCTCAATGCCTATACTCCTCTTGTCCACAGCGCCGCCAGCTCCTTTAAGCCCGAGATGAAAAGCCCAGCACTTAGGATCAAAAACCTCAAACACCTCGCCGTTTCTTTCGATGATATATGCTGTTGCAATCCTATTGGGGTCTGTCTTCCAGTAGTTTATTGTGCTTAAGGCCGAACCGCCTACTGTATGATGCAATACAATCAGGTCTTTTGGAGTTTCTGCAGGAATATAGTCTTTTGTTTCAAGGCGAATGCTTGTATTGATTGCCATCTCAATCCTCTCTGAGTCTTAGGCTAAAGGCAAAGGGTTAAAGGCTGAAGACAAAAGGCGAAAACCTCAACCTTAATCTTGATTTACTTCTTTAGCAAGTTCTCAATCATCTCGCTTTTCTTAGCAGAACCGGAGCTCGAACCAAAGTAGTATGTAATAATTGCCATTTGCGCAGCGCTTAATATCCCAAGAAGTATATTGAACAAATCCTTGATGCCGCTGGCAGGATCTAAAGGATATTTCCATAACAGGAAGAGCACTGCAAAATAGCCTACAGTATAACCGTATGCCAGTATGGTGGGAGTCTTATCCCTGACCGCTGCCTCTCTTTGCCTGGCGCTTGCCCTGTCTTCAGCTGCTATCTTTTCAATATCAATATCCAACTCCTTCATTTTAGCTGCAAATGCCTGCTCCGCTTCTTTCAGCCTTAACAGCATTTCAGGGTTATTGGCTTTTGATATGCCCTCTGCAACCTCTGTTTCAGATGCATTCGGCTTGCCTAACACCGCCTCTGAGATGGCATTCACTGCCATGCCTGCCAGCGGTCCGCCCAGGGCCGTAGCTATAGTTGGCGCAACCGAACCAACAATAGACTTCCAGTCTATGTTTGGCATAATCTCACCTCCTTAAGATTTGTTTGCCTTATCCAATATTTCTATTTTTTATATGGCAGCACATCTTTCACCCTTTTATCTTTTAGCTCGTCCAAAGTCAACAATAGGTCTTTTCTCCTGCTTTCACTCAACTCAGAGCTATCAACATATTTTATGAATTCCTCTTCGGTTATTTTTGGTAATTCCTCATCAAGTTTTTGTTTAAATTCAGCGTCAAACTCGGCTTTCTCGGGATGTTTAGCCGCATAAAAATATATCGGCTCTAATCCCCGAGTGCCTTTAAAATTCGCTCCGGTGATATCTGAACCGGCAAAAAAGACATCCTTAAATTCTGAGCCAAAAAAGGATACGCCTCGCAAAGAAGATATCTGGTCAAACAATGACGCTATTATTGTGCAGTCAACAAAACTACTCTTTGTAAGGTTTGAGAATGTAAAAACTGTATGTATTATATGTGAAGAATTAAATTTAGTTTCCAGCATACTACTTGCTGAAAAAGCGGATCTTTTAATGGTGGATTTGCTTAAATCCATATCTGCTATAATTGCGTTATTTAAACTATTTTGATAAAACTGCAACTCCAAAGGTTTTATTTCCCCATATTTCATTTTCCTCAAAAGGATAGAAATAGCATCCGTAACTACTTGGTCATGCATCTTTAATTCAACGTAATTCTTATCCCTCTTATAATAATCCTCCCATGCCAGCCCCATCTCCTTTTTTAAACCATCCAACGTTACTTTATCCACCTCAGACTTATACTTTTTATACAGGTTTTCTTGGTTTAATGCGCTTTGTTCTATGTTCTTAATATATTTTCCTGCGCCATCTCTCCATTCCTTCAGTGGATATTCTTGGATAAAAAAGTTTCTTTCTATTGCCAGTAAATCATTAATAATCTTTTCATCTCCTGCCTTTTTCAAACCTCTTGTTTTCTCCAAACTTCCTATGATGGCGTTCAGGACATTATAGTCAAGCTCTATTGATAACCTATTCATCAATATAACAGCTGCCTCATCGCTGTACTCTCCGCCCTTTTTTATAAAGGTACCGATGCTTGATGCAGCTGCAAGCCTTTGTGCTTCATCTCCTGAAGAAAGCTTTTCAACTACGGACCGAAAATTTGCATCAGAACTTTTGCGAACATATTCTCCCAATTGGAAGTAACCCATAATAATTGCAGTTATCAATGGTATAAAGATTGAAATAATTGCATTATAAGGCTTTATTGATTCCGCAAAACCCCTTTTCTTTTCAAGCATATCTCCCACATCTTCCCCTTCTTTATTGTTTTGCTTAAATTAACAGGCTGTTGAAAAAGGCATCAACAGCCTTGATTACACAGATTAGGAAAAACGATTACACAGATATTTCAATGGGTTTTAATCTGTGAAATCTAATCTTTTATCCGTGTAATCGGAGTTTGTTGAGTTTTTCAACAAACTGTTAAATAAATTAAACTTGATATGCACATTGTTTAGCATTGCAGCAGAAACAGTTTAGATGCGTTTCCTATATAACTTAACTACCACAGCCCGCCGTATGCCCTGCCCTATTGGCTTTATAGCTTTATATACATTTCTCCTATTTTATTTTATAGACAAATTATCTCCCGTATTTCCCTGCCATCTGCCCTTCAGCAAGTATATGCCCCTTCATTACCTTTTCAACTTCTTTCTTTGTTGCACCCGCAGGCAAATTTAATTCAATATCAAGGGCATATATTTTGAAAAAATATCTATGTGCAGGACCCTTTGGCGGACACGGACCGCCGTAGCCAATCCTGTGAAAATCATTTATACCTTGCTTTGCAACCCCCATAAAACTGTCCTTTTGGACAGGTACATTCTCAGGCAGCGCTGTATTTTCCGGAGATAATCCATAAAGAACCCAGTGAACCCATGTGCCAACCGGCGCATCCGGGTCGTCGCAGATTAAGGCGATGCTTTTTGTGCCTGACGGAGGCTTTGTCCAGCTTAATGGCGGCGAAACATCAGAACCATCGCATGTATATTTCTTTGGTATTACACCATTCTCTTCAAATGCAGTGCTTTTTATCTGCATAGTTTTACCCTCCTCGGCAGTTATATTGCTGCCCGTTAAAAATAAGAAACTGAAGAAAAAAGTTGCAAATATCAATGAGCCCGAAAAATGCATTTGCTTTTTATTTTTCGGGTCAAATGCAAGATTTGAGCCAAAGACAAGGAAGAGATGGCTGGACAAAACGGAGCATACTGTTTTAAGTATGTGAGTATTTGGACAGCCAGTCCGCCTGAGGCGGATGACGCAGTATTTGGCCAAAGATTGCATTTGCCAAAAAGTGCAACTGCATTTTTTGGGTGAATCATTTTTCCATATCTCCCTGCACCCCACAGCCCGCCTCCTATATCTTCGTTATCTCATCTCTCTCAAAGATTTTTAGATTTTTCAATTTGCCATTTTCTCTCATCGTTACCCCCTTCTTTTTATCAACAACCTTGCCGATTATAGATGCCTTTACGCCATTCCTTTCAAGACCTGAAACAACCTTTATAGAATCTCGTTCGGCAACGGTAATCAAGAGAGAACCAGATGCGATTGCGCCAAGAGGGTTTATTCCAAAATAATCGCATAATTTCCGGCACTCCGAAAAAATTGGTATTTTGTCTTTATCAACCATGATACCAACCTTTGATGCAATGGCAAGTTCATGCAGACCGGTTGCTATGCCGCCCTCAGTCGGGTCGTGCATGGCATGGACTTTAGCAAATTTTGCTGCTATTTGGCTATCTTTTAAAACCCCTATGCCCGGCTTTTTTATAAAATTCTTGCAACGGCTGACAAATCTTTGTCCGAATTTTGCTGCAAGCGCATCTGCCTTTTCCCTTGCTATTATTGATGTTGCCTCAATAGCAATACCTTTTGTAAGTATTATTGCATCTCCAACTTGAGCGCCTCTTGCTGTTACGAGTTTATTTTTCTTAACCTCGCCAAGCATCTGGCCGATTACAATAGGCCTGTCAATGCCTGATGTAATCTCAGTATGTCCGCCGCAGAATGATATATTAAGTTTCTTGCAGGCATTGGAGAGTTGAGAAAATATTGCCTCTGTCATTTTTGCATCTGCCTTGCCGGCAGGCAGAAGTATTGTTGCAAGAAACCACCGCGGCACACCGCCCATGGAAACAATATCATTGGCATTTATATTTATGGTGTATAATCCTATGTCTTTGGCTGTAAATGTAATGGGGTCTGTCTTTGCAAGGAGATATCTACTTCCAAATTCTATTACTGCGGCATCCAGTCCAATATCCGGGCCAACAATAACATTTTTATCGAGAATGCTATATTTTTTAAGCAGCCTTTTTAAGATGATTAAAGGGAGTTTGCCGACAGGAAATATTTTTTTCATCAATGTTTTATTATTGTTTTTCAAATCTGTCTTTTAGTTTTCCAAGAACCTGGGGGAGTGTCGTATATTCCATCTCTTCAAGCGGCAGGCGGTGGGGCTGGAATGGGCCGTGTCTTCTCATATACTCTGCAACATTGTTTGCCTTTCTTCTTGTCTCATCAAAACTTGGGTCATCAAACATATCATGCGGTCCGATGAGTCTGCCGTTCGTAATCTGGAAACCTGCTGCAATAACCCGTGGAGGGCCGTCAAATCTGGTTGGGTTGGCTTCATAGAAAGGCACAGGCATTAATGGACCGTGGTGCGAGCCGCGCATCCAACCCTGAACAAGATGCGGAAAACTGAACGCCTCCAACACCTCTCCCACTGCCGGAAGGCCTGACTGGCATCTAACAATCATAACAGGGTCATCCTTGCCCACATATTTGCCGGCAATGAGGCTCAGCCTTTGCGTGGATGCAACAGCAGTTATCTCATTATCTTTTTTCCGGGAGACAGAGCTAACCATATACCTATTCGTTGCGCCTATGAGGGCAAGAAGATAATACGTCTCTTCAGGACATGAAAGCGTTATCGCTTTGCCTTCTTTTACATCCAGCACATTAAAACAAAAACCCTCTATCATTGATGGGTCAATGATGAGACCCGCTGTATTGAACGGATCACCAAATACCTTATAGAGAGGCAGATTCCATGCGCCTGCGGATGTCTTGTCTGCCATAAATATGATGACCGGCTCGCTCTTTCTCTCAACAAACTCCATCTCTGCAACACCAGGCCCCATGCCCTTTACTGTTCCGGTAAACGCATCTTTTAACAAATCCTGCCCAGCGCCATACAGCTTTAACTCCTTTGCAACCTCTGTGCAGGCAGTAAATGTATTCCATGCCAATTCATGGATTGTCTTATTATCGCACCCTTTATCATGAGTCATAATGAGTTCCAGATCATCACCGCATCTCATGACATGGAAGTCTATAATAACTCCCTTGCTTTTGGCATTGCTGAGTTTTTCTTTAGCAGTATCCAATAAGGCAGGGTGAAAACTGGAGTGGCCTACAAAACCGCCAACATCGGCCTTAATTACGCTGAGTGTAATGTTTTTGTCATTTGCCATTATAAAATCCTCATCATAACTGTCCAAAGCCAAACACGCATCGCACACATCAGCAGGCGATTTTTCAGCCATACAATTAAATTGAGTATAGCAGAGGTTTGGGTAGTGTCAATATGCAGTAGAGTAGAGGGCTAAAAGTTGAGGTTGGAGGATGGAGGAGATCTTAGGATAAAAACACTCTATGCTTCATAGTCAACAACACGTCTTTCTGAGCATGCCTTCGCAATAAAATCCACTGCCTTCTTATGTTCCGGATGCTCCCGGTAAACTTCCAGCGCCTGCATATTGTCAAACTCTGAATACAAAACAATGTCAGATGCGCTTGCAGACTTCCCCACATTTATACCTACTTCAAGGCATTTTACGACCTGGATTTTTTCTTTTAAAAATTCCAGAAGTATTTTAAGTTTCCTAATATTTTCATCTTTACTATGCCCCTCAGCAGAATCCTTGAGCCTGAACATGACAATATGTTTTATCATATGTTAATCCTCCAATAGTTTGTAGGATGGGTGAAGCAAAGCGCACCTATCAAATCATTTTTGTTGGGTCTGCTGCGCTTGACCCAACCTATAAAATACTAAACCCGCCAGCTTCCATAATGTTTTTGCCATAGTTATATGATTCTATTGGGAAGTGTTCCTGCGTTCCTGAATTTTTATTCATGAGTTTTACGTTTCCGGGCCATCATTTGATTGAATTCTATTCCCAAGATAATGTGTGCACCCAAAATGGACACCATAGCTTGCATTACAACTGGAATATCACGTCTATAGTTAGTAGGAATAATTTCCATAAGTTTTTTTACTTTCTGAACATTTTTGAAGTAGCCGCCATGAAACACCTCATTCCTATAATGTTTTGCCATCTTTAGTAAATGTTCTGCTTGAAATATAAAACTATCGTCTGCGCCTGATTTTTTTATAGCTTTGTTGATTACGTCTATAGCCTTCTCAATATATTTATCGAAACTTGAATTTTGGGCGACCGTATTCTTATTTATGACATTGTTAATGATGCTAATACAAGTGGAACATAAACCCTTTGCATTTTTATCAAGTATCTCCTTTAATATGTTTTTTTTGTGCGTATTACGTAAAGACGATCCTTTAAGTTTTGATAAGCTTTCCATTAACTGATAGCAAAAAGCAATTTTGAATTCTCGATAATACTGGGTATAGAGCGCTTTGAAGTAAGAGAGAATGGTACGATGTCGGCATTCTTTTTGGCTCAATATTATTTCATCTGTCCGTTTCATAATAATAGACGAGACTGGTTTAAATGTTTTGTCACGTATAGCTGCATGACCTGTGTAGTTGCTGGGGCATTTAGGACCGCCTGTCACAAATGATGTGTCAATATGGACATAAATAGCATTTTTATTTTGTCTTCCTATTAACAACTTTGCTGCAAGTGGCTCACCAGTAAAAAGTGTTAGCAAATCGGTCAACAGTTCTTTTCGATCAAGCATCTTTTTTATAGTCCAATTCTGTTTATTCTTGAAGTATATTGAACTTTGCAAAAGTAATAGGAATCATATTATTCCCATGGCAGCTTTGTGGCTCGGACGCATGACAAAAGCAACCGCTTGGAGCGTTTAAGCCT
>MGRL01000050.1 GCA_001798165.1 Deltaproteobacteria bacterium RIFCSPHIGHO2_02_FULL_43_33 | reverse complement strand
GTCTATGGGCTGTTGCCTCCTGAATTTCAACCCTTCCATCTGCTTCATCCTCAAGCGGCTCCAGAGCAGTCGTTCTGCATCTGTAGTTCTTTTCCTGAGGGCTTTCCCCAATGTTGTTATTCTGTCTGCCGTAGAATCACCCCCACCCTTACCCTCCCCCGTCAAGGGGGAGGGTAAATTGTTTGCCTCCCTCATCAAAGGGGAGGGAATATTATTTACTCACTCATTCATTCATTATGAGAAAGAACCTCTATCCTTCTGCTTATCAAGTTTCCGGTCATCTTCCCATGATTGCTTCAAACACGTCTTTTGCCGGGATTTCCCCTTCTCTTATTACCTTCAATTCCTGTTCCGTTGCATCCAAAATGGTTGAGCCGAGTTTGCCGGATAACACTCCGCCGTCAATGAGCAGGTCTATCTTATCTCCAAAATAATCCATAACCTCTTTTGCTGTTACAGGGCTTTTTTTGCCGGATGGATTTGCGCTGGTTGCTGTAATAGGAGAATCTATTTCCTCAAGAAGTTTTTGAGTTATGGGATTGCTGGATATTCTTACGCCTATCTTGCCAGTGCCTCCTGTGAGTAGAGAGGGAATTGACTTTTTTGCCTTGAATATAATCGTCAACGGCCCGGGCCAGAATTTTTTAATCAATTTTTCCGCTAACAGCGGGATTTCTTCTGCGACTTCCAACAACATCTTCTTATCTTTAATTAGAATTGATACCGGTTTATCGGAGCCTCGGCCTTTTAATTCAAACAGCTTTTTTATCGCAGCTTCATTGAAAGGATCAACCCCAAGACCGTAGAATGTTTCTGTTGGATAGGCGATAATTCCGCCTTTTTTAAAAATATCACGAACCCGCTTCCAGTCTGAACCCGAAAGCGTCTCTGCCTTAAGAAGGGTTGTCATACGCTAATTTTCTTAGCTTTTTCCTCTACATCCTTAGCTTGCTTTTCCTTATACGCCTTGAGTTTTGCCTGAAGTTTTTTATCTGCTAAAGCAATTATCTGTACAGCAAGTATACCGGCATTTTTTGCGCCTGCCTTGCCTATTGCCATTGCTGCAACCGGCACGCCGCCCGGCATCTGCACTGTTGAAAGAAGCGCATCCATGCCTTTTAATGAAGATGAATCTATGGGCACGCCGATAACAGGCAATATTGTTTCAGCAGCTATAAAGCCTGCAAGATGAGCTGCAGAGCCTGCTCCTGCAATAATCACTTTGATACCCCTGTCTGCCGCGCTTTTTGCATAATCCGATGTCCTTTTCGGCGAACGATGGGCTGAGGAAATTGTCATTTCATACGGTATATCAAAATCTTTTAATATCTTTGCAGCCTCTTCCATTATCGGAAGGTCTGAATCGCTCCCCATAAGAATGCCGACCAGTGATTTTAGCATAAGTCGCCCCCTCTTTCATCTCATAAGTTTATATCTTAGCTCTTTAGTTCACGCTCAAAAATCGCCCAGATGCAAGGCGGCGCAAGGCTTCAAGCGAGGCATACTTATTTGTAGTATGCTGAGCGCAGAAGCCGCAGCGACAACACAGCAGATGGGCATTTTTCAGCGTGAATAACTATTTTATTGCCTTTTTCCCAATATCCTTCCTATAATGCGCCCCTTCCCATTTTATCCTTGACACTGCCTCATATGCCTTGTTTATAGCCCTTTTTACGCCTACGCCCATGGCTGTTACGCCAAGGACCCTGCCGCCTGCTGTGACAAGTTTGGTATCATTCAGCGCGGTGCCGGCATGGAAGATAACAACATCTTTTAATCTTGCTGCATCTTCAATCCCCTTTATTTCTTTACCTTTTTCGTAATCTCCCGGATAACCCTTTGATGTCATGACAACACATAAGGCAAGCTTATTATCGCAATTGAGTTTAACCTTATTAAGTTTACCTTCAACTGCTGCTGAAAGAACATCTACCAGATCATTTCTAAGCCGCATCATTATCGGCTGTGTTTCTGGGTCGCCAAATCTGCAATTATATTCTAAGACCTTCGGGCCATCTTCTGTAATCATAAGTCCTGCATAAAGAACACCTTTATACGGCCTCCCCTCTTTTTCCATTGCCTTAACAGTCGGCATCATTATGCTGTCTATTATTTCTTCTTTTAGCTTTGCAGTTATGATTGGTGTCGGAGAATAAGCGCCCATACCACCTGTATTTGGGCCTTTATCTCCGTCAAATATTGCCTTGTGATCCTGACAGGGAGGTAAGGGAATAACTGTTTTCCCATCTGTTATAGCTAAGAAAGATGCCTCTTCGCCTTTTAAAAACTCTTCAATTATAACCCTATCCCCAGCCCTGCCAAATGCCTTTTTTTCCATTATAAGCTTTATTGCATCAATGGCATCTTCCCTTGTTTTGCAGATTATTACCCCCTTGCCTGCTGCAAGGCCGTCTGCCTTTACTACCAAAGGAAAGTTATGTTCCTTTATATAATCTTTTGCATTTCTTAGGTCTTTAAATACTTTATAAGCAGCTGTTGGTATGCTATATTTCTGCATCAGATTTTTAGCAAAGACCTTGCTTCCCTCTATCTCTGCCGCCTTTTTTGAAGGACCGAAAACCTTAAGCCCCTTTTCTTCAAAGAAATCTATTATGCCTAATGTCAGAGGTAGTTCCGGGCCAACAACCATGAGGTCTATCTTTTCCTTAATTGCAAATTCTCTCAGGCCCTTTATATCATCTGCCTTTATATCTACACACTCAGCCAGCTGTGCAATTCCGGGGTTCCCAGGCGCGCAGAAGATTTTTTTTATTTTGCGGCTTTTGGCTATTTTCCATACAAGGGCATGTTCACGGCCGCCGCTTCCAATAACTAATATATTCATTACATATATCTCCAAACAACGATTTAACAGGCTGCTGAAAAATAATAAATCCGCCTTGTCTGACATGCTGAACTTGATTCAATATCTATTATGAGACCCTGAAACAAGTTCAGGGTTGACTTTCAGGGGTTTTCTCTCAGCAATTAAATAAATTGGCCTAATCTTTTTTAAGTATTTCTTTTATCTTCGTTATTAACTCATCTGTCCAGAATGGGCTGCCCTTTTGAATAAAGGCCATAACCCGCATGTCGTACCATTTTGGTTCAAGGATTATATCATCTATAAGGTCTTTGCCTGTAGTTACTATTGCCGGTATCTTCTTTCCTAAATCTGCGAGTCTTTGTAAAAAATCCTCCCCATTCATAGTGGCCTGAGGGTCTTTTAAATTTTTAAGGTGCAGGTCAACCACCACAACTGCCACCTGTTTTTTTTCCAAAACAGTTAATGCCTCTGCACCGTTCTTGGCAGTCAACGGCGTGAACTTGTTTTTTATAAGCGTATCCTCTGCCATTTTCCTGATAACAGCGTCATCATCAACAATAAGAATTGATTCACCCATGGTTTTACCAACTGAGGCAGTTTTACCAGGCGCAGCTTCTAATACTATTTTCTCAATGGGCTGTTCAGCAGAGACTCGGAAATTATCATTCTCTTTCTTGAGCTTGATACTTGTCCTGCACTTTATGCAGCCTATCTCTGCCCCATCCTTCCATTGAGAAAAAATATATTGAGGAATCCATAGGCGGAACCTTATTTTGCATTTTGGACATTCTATTTCAACAGCCTTTTTTTGCTCTGCCATGACAGTAATTCATATAACCTGTATCTCCTCTGCCTGTCAAGGTATTTTAACCGCCATAGCCCGCCGTATGTCATGTCCGCCTGAGGCGGATGGGCGGGATTATTAACTATATTATTTAATCAAAAATTGCGTTTCAACAAAACCTTTGTTATCATAAGAAAAAGATAAAGGTAGGCGACGGACAAGAGACGATAGGTAAAAAATCTATAACCCATAGCCTATTGCTTATAGCCTGCCTTTATTGTTCCACGTGGAACATTTCAGTTAAGCTATGTCAAAAGAGAATCAATATGATGTGATAGTTATAGGCGCTGGTCATGCCGGTTGTGAAGCAGCTTTGGCCTGCGCGAGGATGGGATTGTCAACACTTGTCCTTACTATGAATCTTGATACCATAGGCCTCATGTCCTGCAACCCGGCAATAGGTGGAATTGCAAAGGGACATCTTGTTAAAGAGATAGATGCCCTCGGCGGCGAGATGGCAAAGAATATTGATGCCACCGGTATTCAATTCAGGACGTTGAATATGAGTAAAGGCCCGGCTGTAAGGGCAACAAGGGCGCAGGCAGATAGACAATTATATCGTCTCAGGATGAAATCAGTCATTGAATCGCAGGAAAATCTTCACATAAGACAGGCGCTGACAGAAAAAATTCTGGTAAAAGATGGCTCTGTAGCAGGCATTGAGACAAATATCGGAGAAATATTCACCAGCAGAGCTGTTATTATAACAACAGGCACTTTTTTAAGGGGTTTAATCCATATTGGACTTGCCAACTTTCCCGGAGGAAGGGCAGGAGATATGCCATCCGTGAACCTTTCTCTTTCCCTTAAGGAGCTTGGTTTTAAGATGGGGCGGCTCAAAACAGGCACATGCCCAAGACTGGATGCAAAGACAATAGATTTTTCAAAATTAGAGACCCATGGCAGCGATGAAGCGCCGCCGCCGTTCTCTTTTTCAACAAAAGTAATCACAAATAAACAGATTCCCTGTTATATCACATACACAAATATTAAAACCCATAATGTGATAAAAAAAAACCTTGACAGGTCTCCGCTTTACAGCGGTGTAATTAAGGGGGCAGGCCCCAGATATTGCCCATCTATTGAGGATAAGGTTGTCCGATTTTCTGATAAAGAGAGACATCAGGTATTTCTTGAGCCAGAGGGATACGATACAAAAGAAATTTACCCAAATGGGCTTTCTACAAGCCTTCCTATCGATGTGCAGCTAAAGTTTTTAAGAACTATTGAGGGATTGGAGGGAGTTGAAATACTAAGGCCCGGATATGCAATTGAATACGATTATGTTGAACCAACCCAGCTAAAACCAACCCTTGAGACAAAGGCAATTCAAGGTCTATATCTTGCAGGCCAGATAAACGGCACATCAGGCTATGAAGAGGCAGCAGCCCAGGGGCTTATTGCAGGGATAAATGCAGGATTAAAGATAAAAAACAAACCACCTCTCATAATTGACAGGTCTGAGGCCTACCTTGGTGTAATGATCGATGACCTTGTAACCAAAGGCACAAAAGAACCTTACAGGATGTTTACATCTCGGGCAGAATACAGGCTTCTTTTAAGGGAAGACAATGCAGATTTAAGATTGAGGGAAAAAGGTTATGAGGCAGGATTAGTAAACGATGCAGATTATGGGATATTTAAAGTCAAAAAGAATACAATTGAAGACGAGCTTAAAAAATTAGAAAACACAAAGATTGCGCCGACTGAAGATATAAACAATACGCTCAAGACCTTTGGCCTGGATGACATTAAGAAATCTACAACCCTTAAAGAACTGCTCAGGAGACCATGGGTCTATTTACCAACCGTATATAAACTTATGAGATGGAAAGATATACATGAACCAAAGATTATAGAGCAGATAGAGATAATGGTTAAATATGAAGGATATATAAAACAGCAGCTTGAACAGGTGGAGAGATTTAAGAAAATGGAGGAGATTAAAATACCGCAGCACATATCCTTTGATGAAGTAAGCGGTCTTTCCAAGGAAGTACGAGAGAAGCTTGTTTCAATAAAGCCCGAATCTATCGGCCAGGCTGCAAGGGTATCCGGTGTTACACCGGCTGCCCTGTCTATGCTTCTCATTCATTTGAAAAAGATAGGACATATATGAAAAAAGAGGGGCAAGGGGCAGGGGGCAAGGGGCAAGAAGAAATAAAAAAATTACTCAAAACCGGTGCGGCGGAACTTGGAATTACTGTCGGAGATAAAGAAGCCGCTCTTTTCTTACATTATCTTACCGAACTAAAAGAATGGAATAAAAAGATAAACCTAACATCCATTACAGATGATAGAGATATCATAATAAAGCATTTCCTTGATTCGTTAACATTGGTTTCATTCCTTACAGATAAAAAAACCATTCTTGATATAGGCTCTGGCGCCGGCTTTCCCGGCATTCCTCTTAAAATTGCCCTTCCTGATTTAAAGGTAATGCTCATGGATTCTGTTAATAAAAAGGTTATATTCATGCGACATATTATAAGGACGCTTGGACTGAAAGATATAGAGGCTATCCAAGGAAGAGCAGAAGATACTGGTATTATAAAAAAGTTTGAATCAAGTTTTGATGTTGTCACATCAAGGGCATTCGCAGATCTCGGCACGTTTGTAGATATAGCCGCCCCTTACGCAAAAAGGACTGGAATTCTTTTGGCAGTCAAAGGTCCAAAAGGGTTAGATGAATTAAAAAAACTAAAAGATTCAAAGAACATAGAATCCGTACAGATCAAAGAGATAAAATTGCCTTTTTCAGATGCTGTGACTACTATTTTGAGTTTTAAGAAAGTCTCTTCTCAACCTTAACCTTTACCGCTACCTCAACCTGATGAATGTTCCACGTGGAACATTTAATCTCTTCAGTCAATTTTTTCCTTGAAAAACAAAAATGGTGTGATAAACTGCCTCCAAAAGATGGCAAAAATAATTAGCATAGCAAATCAAAAAGGCGGCGTGGGCAAAACAACCACAGCTGTAAATCTTTCTGCCTCTCTCGCTGTAGCAGAGAAGAGGGTTCTCCTTGTTGATTTTGACCCTCAGGGCAATACCACCAGCGGTGTGGGCATTGCAAAGAACGGCTCAAAAGCCAGCATATATCAGGCAATAATCCAGCATAAAGGACTAAAAGAAGTTATTAAAGATACGGAGATTTCATTTCTTAGGACAGCCCCTTCCACTATAGACCTCATCGGCGCCGAGGTAGAGTTGATAGATGATCCGACAAGAGAGATAAGGTTAAAAGATGCCTTGAAAGAAGTAGCGAATGATTATGATTATATCCTTATTGATTGCCCGCCTTCATTAAGCCTTTTAACAGTAAACGCCTTGACCGCAGCAGATTCAGTTCTTATCCCCATGCAGTGTGAATATTATGCGCTGGAAGGATTATCTCAACTTATGAAGACCGTTGGCCTTATAAAGAAAAATCTTAACCCAGGTCTTGAGATAGAAGGCATATTGCTTACCATGTTTGACCCAAGGAATAACCTTGCCCATCAGGTGGCAGAAGAGGTAAAGGCACATTTTGCCGAAAAGGTTTTTAAGACAGTAATACCAAGGAATGTAAGATTAAGCGAAAGCCCAAGCTTTGGCAAACCTGTAATACTTTACGATGTAACATCTAAGGGCGCATTAAGCTATATTGAGCTGGCAAAAGAAATTCTATTGAAAAATTAAGGGGTTAGCTATGTTAGCAAAGAGAAAGGCCCTCGGCAAAGGCCTGAGCGCATTGATTCAGACTCCTGAAAAAATAGGGGATAACTATCTTCAATGCTCTATCAATGAAATAACTCCAAGCATTGTTCAGCCAAGAAAAGACTTTAATGAGCAACACCTGCAGGAACTTGCTGACTCAATAAAAGAAAAAGGTGTTATAGAGCCTCTTCTGGTCAGAAGATCAGGGAATGGCTATGAGCTTATAGCGGGTGAGCGAAGATGGAGGGCAGCAAAACTTGCAGGCCTTAAGGAAGTTCCTGTTGTTGTAAGGGATGCTACAGATGAAGAAAGCCTTGAGTTGGCAATTATAGAAAATATCCAAAGGGCAGATTTAAACGCAATGGAAGAGGCAGAGGCGTATAAAAATCTTATAGATAGATTTGGGCTTTCCCAGGATGAGACGGCAAAAAGGGTCGGCAAGGAAAGGGCTACTGTTGCAAATTATTTAAGACTGCTCAAACTCCCGCCAGAGGTAAAGGAGGAATTAAAAAATGGCGCAATTTCAATGGGCCATGCAAAGGTGTTGCTTAGCCTTGACGGTCATGCAACGCAAAGGGAGATATGCAGAAGGATAATACAAAAAGAATTATCAGTTAGAGAGACCGAAGAAATAGCTAAATATTACACAAAGGGCGATAAAAAGAGCAGCAGCTCCAGCCAAAAAAAGAATGCTCATATAAAATCTCTTGAGGATGAATTAAGAAATATATTTGGAACAAGGGTTTTAGTAAAGGATAAAAAGGGGAAAGGCCGGGTTGAGGTAGAGTTTTACTCTTATGAGGAGTTGGAGCGGATATTGGAGATGTTGAGGAATATCAAGGCATAATAAGGACTTTATATGACAGATAGAGAAATTGAAGAAGTATATCAAATCGTTAAAGACTATCATGAAAAATATCTAAGCAAACATGGAGTTAAGCTGCCAAAGCTGAACGATGTTGATGGAAATTATGTTAAGGATGCCCTTGTGCTGGTTTATCTTGCGAGGTTTTATCCAAGCACGGTTTCTGTGATGAAAGACGAACTCACGGAATTCATCAGAAAATTTTATCCCAAAATCAATGATGTTCAACAGGCAAGACATCTCGGAGCGCAAAAGGGATGGTTTATTTCAGCAGGCGGCAGAGACAATGTTCATGTGAAGAAAAGCGGAGAATACCGGTTGATTACTCTGGAAAGACCGTATCCTCATTTCAAAGGGCACAGAATTGAAGCAACCGGAAATTGGGATAACATAAAGCAGCAATATGGAAACCGCTGCGCCACCTGCGGCTCTGAAGAAGGAAAGAAAAATATCCACTATCCGAACACCATAACAAAACTGCAAAAAGCGCATATTGACTCATCAAAACCTTTGGCTGAAGGAAACATTATCCCTCAGTGTCAAAAATGCAATCGCGCATACAGAGATTTTTGGGTATTTGATGAAAGAGGACGGGTGAGAGGGATTGCGAAACCGGCAATCATTAAGAAGTGCAGCGAAAAAGTAAAAAGAGGAATTTACAAAATTCTCTACAACGAATTCAAAGGACAAGACCCCAATGAATGGTGAGCATCTGAATAAAATCATTCACGGCGATTCGTTGCAAATATTGTCAGGATTTGACGATAACAGTATTGATTTGGTTTTGACCGACCCGCCGTATTTTCTGGACAAGATGGATAATGGATGGGATGAAAAGAAGGTTGCAAGCACGAAATATCATCATGTTGTCAAATCATTGCCTGCTGGAATGAAATTTGACAGGGAACAAGGGAAAAACTTTTACGAGTGGTATTACAAGATTTCAAAACAGGTCTTAAGGGTTTTGAAACCCGGCGGGTTCTTCTTTTCCTTTTCTAGTCCAAGATTATATCATAGGATGGTTTCTGCCATTGATGACGCAGGATTTTTGATACGAGATTGCTTTATCTGGCTTTACACGCAAAATCAGCCCAAAGCAATGAGCCTGAATCATTTTATTGATAAATTGAACGAGAGTGAACGAGCGAAAACAAATTTAAAAAAACAACTGAACGGCTGGAAAACGCCGCAAATCAAGTCTTGCTTCGAGCCGATTGTCATGGCGCAAAAAGAGCCGGAAGGGACATTTTTGGAGAATTTCAGAAAATATCATGTGGGCTTGTTAAATACGCAGGTAAAAATAGGTCAGGATATGTTTCCAGCCAATGTGGTTTCAACAGACGCAATAAATGAAGTGGTTGATAAATGTTTCTTGATTTCAAAGCCGGATAAAAAAGAAAAAGGGGATTTTAACGCGCACAGAACCGTGAAGCCGTTAAGTTTGTGCGAATACATTATCAATTTAACAACCTATTCGCCTGAATCGGTTGTGCTTGATCCCTTTGCCGGCAGCGGCACCACTTTGGTTGCGGCAAAAAAATTAGGGAGAAAATTTATCGGCATTGATATAAATAAGGAATACATTGCGATAGCGAAGACAAGGCTCAACTCGTTGGAAGAAGATACAGTCCCGTATGATGCCATAGGCGCGGAAAAACAATTGAGAATATTTGAGAAGCAAGCAAAGTATAAGAGACTATATAAAGCTAAAATACCAAAAGCGGTTTGAGAAATTGAGGCCGTCTAAAAATAAAAGGAGGCAGCATGTTTGAAAAGGATAAAAAAAGAGGAGATTCTACTCAGATGAATGGATTTATTGGAAAAGGCGTGACCATTACCGGAAAATTGGGCTTTGAAGGCTCTGTCAGAGTTGACGGGGGGTTTAATGGCGAAATTGACGCAATAAGCGGCACCCTTATCGTTGGCGAAGGCGCTGTTATGGAGGGAAAGGTTCATGTTGATATTGCTGTTGTAAGCGGAGAATTCAGGGGAGAGATAGAGGGAAAAAGCAGAATAGAATTAAGGGCGCCTGCCAAGATGTATGGAAATATTAAAACAACAAATCTTATTATTGGCGAGGGTGTAATATTTGAAGGAACCTGCGAGATGGGAGGCGAGAGAAAAGCAAGCACCAGCGGCTTTTTAAAGGAGGCCGAGGGTAAAAAGATGGAGGTATTATAAAGATACATGAAGCTGTTGTTTGCTCACTGTTTAAAAAGAATACTTTATAGATTATGGCTTGCTAAACCGGTAGATAATCTTGCCAAGCTCATAAATTTAAAACTTCTCATAGGATCGGCATCAATTTTTTTCCTGTGTCGGCTTATAGCGCTTGACGGCCCTGCCTTCTCAGGAGAAATTCAGGCAAAATTAGAAAATAATAATTTTGCTGATAAGAACGTCTCTGACTTGCTATCACAATCCACTGCCCCTGCTTCGTTGATAGGTCTTGGAGATTATGCCATTATAGTAGAAAAATCCTCTCAAAAACTATACCTCTATGACGGAGATTATAAGTTAATAAAAACCTTTCATGTTACTACAGGCCAGCGCCAAGGAAACAAGACAGCCCAGGGAGACCGTAAAACTCCTGAAGGCATTTATTTCTTTACGCTCGTCAAGGATGACAGAGAACTTCTTCCTGAATATGGTGTAATGGCTCTGCCTATAAATTATCCGAACTTCATAGATGCAATTTCTCACAAAAATGGAAATGGAATATGGCTTCATGCGACCAATCAGCCGACACGGCCGTTGAAGCCTTATGATACGAGAGGGTGTGTTGTAGCTGCCAATGAAGATATTGTGGAGCTTGCAGAATATATAAAGCTTCAGACAACGCCTATGGTAATTGTGGATAAGATTGAGCACGATTCGCTTGAAAAAATTAAAGCCACTCGTCAAGAAATAGCTCGGTTTGTTGAAAAATGGCAGACAAGCTGGGAAGGGAAAGATTTAGAAAACTATATGGACAGTTACTCCAAGAGTTTTAGAGCTAATGGCATGGATTGGCGTGGATGGAAAAAATATAAAAATACGCTGAACCATCAATATTCATATATCAATGTTTCTCTCTCTGATATCAGAATCCTGCGTCACACTAATCATGTTGTTGCTTCATTTATACAACGTTATAAAAATAATAATCTGGCAAGTGTAGGAATAAAAAGGTTATATCTGATTAAAGAGGATGAACGTTGGGAGATTGTTGGAGAGGAGTGGGCCCCTCTCCCCGCACAAAAACCGTCCAATATCGCGCAGAGATATGCTGCGTATAGAAAACCAACTTTGGCAAAGGTTGAAACTTCTTCTGAGCAGAATAGCATCAACAACCTTCCCGTGCAGCAGGCTAAATTTGAAAGCCAGGCATCTTCTCATCTGTCTCTGGCAAAAGCAGACAGGCTGCCACAAACAACCCAGAGCTTTGTAAACCCCGTTAGAAGCTCAGATGTTTCTATCAATAATAATTCATCCTCAACGGAGGAAGCTTCTAAGGGGGTAAATGGCCACCCTCCTCAGCAGGGTCAAGAAGAGTCTGCTTCTCCATCAAAGACAGCAGCAATAGATATAGAAGATTTTACAATAGATGGAGGCAATAGCGCTAACAAGGTCAAATTCAAATTGGTAAATAAAATTGGCGAGAGATATAAGATTTCAGGACGGTTGGCAATCATAGCAGAAAATAAAGGTGATAACGAGGTTCGCTACAGCACATATCCACCGATGACTATTAAGCAGGGTGTTCCAAAGGATTTTAGAAAAGGAGAATGGTTCTCCATAAGGCGCTTTAAGATAGTAAAGGGCGGCTTTGAAGAAAAGGGAGCTGATATTGTTACTGTGCTGGTTTATTCAAAAGAGGGCGATTTGCTGCTCAATAAAAAATTCCCAATACAAACAAAACAATGAAGCGAACTATAAATGTAATGTATTTTAAGGATAGCACCGGAAAGATAAACACACTGGAATTTTCTATAACAAGCCTAAAATTATTAATAGCCGCCATTTCTATTCTCATATTTGTTGCCCTAATATCCACAATCTTTTCTATAAAACTTTACTTTGACCGCGATAGATTGACAAAAGACTTTGTCTCTCTCACCGTGGAAAAGGAGGCGTTAGAAGGAAAACTGAAAGGGTTAGAAACAACCATCAAACCCGAAGCAACTTCCAGGTCTGCAATAGATAGTACGGTAAAATCACAAACAAGCAGGAAGGATTTTCTTGAAGTGAAACCTGTGGCAAAAAATGAAGATGTTACCAATCGCGAAGAAATAAAAGATATTGAACATATTTCTCTCCAAGGCTTTCAGGCCAAGAATACAGATGACCATAGTCGGCTTATTATTTCCTTTGATATTGTTAAAGAAGATACTTCCGGCACAATTGTAAATGGGTATGTTCTAATAGTTGGAGACTATGGAGGAACATACTTTTGTTTTCCTGAAGACGCGGGGATAAAAGACGGAGCGCCTCTTGATTTTAAAAAGGGCAGCAGATTTTCTATAAAATGGCATAAGCGTATGGAATACACGTTGCCATATTCCATGAATAACCCAATAAACAAGGTAATTACATTTGTGTATTCTGCAAGTGGAAACCTCCTTATAAAGAAAGAGGTGGACCTGTAATGAGAAAAAAACTCTATATCATTCTCGCTACAGCATTCCTCCTTACATTTTCATCTCAAGGTTTTTGCAAAACCGTTCACGATGTCTATTTTAAAGACACAGACTACGAGTTGAATGTCTATAAAATATATGGCGCGGAAAAGGGCAAAACCTTGATAATCATCGGCGGCATACAGGGCGATGAACCGGGCGGGTATCTCTCCGCAGACCTGTATGCAGATATGGCTCTGCGCAAGGGGAATTTGATTGTTGTGCCGCGGGCAAATTTTCTATCCATCATTGAGCATAAAAGGGCCATCAACTGGGATATGAACCGGCGGTTTGCAATAAACAGCAAGGAATATTATGAAGATAAAATTGTAGAGATACTCAAGGGGTTGATGGCGCAGAGCGATTTTTTTCTGAATCTGCACGAGGGTTCCGGTTTTTTCCGGGAAACACGGGAGAGCGATATGAAAAATCCCATGCGTTTCGGACAATCCATTATTGCGGACGCGGATGTTTATTATTCAGAAGAGAAAGGCGCGGATATTCATCTCGGAGATTTGGCGAGAAAAATAGCAAGCCGCGTCAATGAAAAGTTAGACAATCAGGACTATCATTTCCGGTTCAACAATCACCGGACATTTGAAAATAACACACCCCACGCTGACCAGAGAAAATCTGCCAGCTTTTACGCCCTTGCCACTTACGACATACCCGCATTCGGCATAGAGACATCCAAAGAGATAAAGGATATTGAGGCCAAGGTCAGGATGCAGACTATGGTCATCAACGCATTTATGGATGAATTCGGCATCATGCCTGAAAATCCAAAAGTGGCTCTGGATACGCCGAGATTAAAATATCTGGTAGTATCACTCAATGGTTCACAAAACATTATAATCAGAGACGGCGAGGATATCAAAGTTAAAAAAGGGGACCGGTTAAAGGTCGTCCAGATTGAGGCAAATTATGAGCGCGGTTTAAGTATTGATATTCTGGGTATGGGAACTGCAAATGATTTTCAAAAAGAATTTGAGATAAACATACCAACAAAGGCTGTGGTGCGAAAAGACAGCTTTAAGTGCGGCGAGGTAAGCATTTCCATAGCAGAATCGCATGACAATGATGCAATGAAAACAAACCTCCAACCACCTGCAAAATCTCCAAGATTTATATATCTCATATTAGAAGTAAACGGCTCCAGACAGGTGCTTACTCATGAAGAGCATCTCAAGATTATAAAAGGCGATAAATTAAAGCTTTTAGATGTTGTCGCAGAGGGTGTTAACGCAAGAGACATTGCGGTAAATTTTCTCGGTTTTGTAGGCAACAAAATGAATAACACAGGAGAAGACAGAGGCTATACTATAAATACGGCAAAGGATATGTGGATAAAATATTCAAAAGATGGGAAAGGCTCACAGTATCCCGTTGCAATAAATTATATAGGTAAGAGGATTGATGAAATATTTGTAGATATAGAAGAACCAAAGCTCAACTACATCGTGGTGAAACACAGTCAGGGGGGCCAGCGGTGGTATGCCAACGGAGACATTATATCTGTCACTCCAAAGGATACTTTGGAGATTATAGATGTAAAAACCAATGTCAACGGAAATGTTGGTGTAAAGGTAAATGTTTCTGGAGATGAATTGGACAGTGAAAATAAAATTATAACTTTTAATAAACGGTCAACAAATGCGGACAAAAATGCTATATTAGTAATAAGAGAAGGAATAGTTATTGGAGAGGCAATAATACAGATTGGAGAGTCGGTGGCAGCAAAAGAAAATAATTAAGAATTAATGATTTTAATCCTAATTCCTAATTTTTAATTCGTAATTGCATTTAGGAGGAGCATTCTGTGGAAAAGACAAAAAAAATCTGGATGGACGGAAAATTTTTAAATTGGGACGATGCCAATGTGCATATCCTCACGCACAGCCTGCATTACGGCATGGGCGTGTTTGAAGGCATACGGTGCTACAAATGCGATGACGGCAGGTCGGCCATATTCAGGCTCAAGGAGCATACGGATAGGCTTTTTGAATCCGCGCACATCATGCTCATGGAAATCCCCTTTACACGGGATGCGATAAACAAGGCCGCCCTTGAAATCCTTAAAGTTAATGACATGAAAGAAGGCTACATTCGTCCCATCGTTTTTCTCGGAGATGGCTCTATGGGCGTGCTGCCGAAAAATAATCCCGTGCGTGTCGCCATAGCCGCATGGCCGTGGGGCGCATATCTCGGAGAAGAGGCGCTTAAAAACGGCATCAGGATAAAAGTTTCCACCTATTGCCGTCACCATGTGAACAGCATGATGACTAAGGCAAAGGTTACCGGCCACTATGTCAATTCAATCCTTGCCAAGAGAGAGGCCATTGCAGACGGCTATGACGAGGCGCTGCTGTTGGACACCGAAGGATATGTGTCCGAGGGGAGCGGGGAAAATATCTTCATCATAAAAAGTAATCTCCTGAAAACTACGCCGCTCACCTCAAACCTCAAGGGCATCACGCGGGATTCCGTGATGCAGATTGCAAGAGACAAGGGTTTTGAAGTGAAAGAGGAACGGTTCACGCGGGATGAGCTTTACATCGCAGACGAGGCATTCTTCACAGGAACGGCGGCAGAGATAACGCCAATACGGGAGGCGGATAAAAGAAAGATTGGAGAAGGTAAACCGGGGCCTGTGACCAAAACGATTCAAGAGACATTTTTTAATATTGTGAAGGGGAGAGAGAAGAAATACGAGGGGTGGCTGACGTATGTGTAAATCTACAAACGCAATCCCCTGATATAAACTTTCAGGGGCAGGCTCTGACTCAAATCTTGCGTTTGTATTAAAAACATAAAAATATCTACTCAACTTCTTTAACATGAGAAAAAACAGCTTTAACGGTTATAGTGAAATTTCCAAAGACTCTTGTGGTCTATTCCCCCACCTTTGCCAAAAGCCCCTTTTTCCTGACAACTCCAAAATTCCAATAAAAAAATATCAACGCCCCTGTCAGGTATAGCATATTCAATGAGGTTGCCCAAACAAGTTCAGTGGCTGGAAAGCCGCCGCCGGCAACCACTCCCCTCATACCTTCAAAGATATGGGATGATGGTATGTATCGGGCAATTGTCTTAAGAAAAGGGGGAAGCACAGACACCGGGTAAAATACCGCCGATACCGGCTGGAAAAGAAAGGCAACCGCCCAAGCCAGAACTTCGGCCTCCTGACCCAACCTCAAGATTAAGGCCATAGTAACAACCCCCATTGCCCACCCCATAATCACCAGGTTGATTATCAGCGGTATGAGGGCAATGCCGATTAAAAAAATATTGAAGGAATAAAAGAGCCATGCAATAAAACCATGACAACGCTTGCAAGTAAAAGCTTTACAATGCTTACAAGCATCAATGCAAATATGTATTCAATGGGACTGATAGGGCTTACAAAGATATTCAGGAGATTCCTTGCCCACATATCTTCCAAAAAGGATACGGATAATCCTTGCTGAGATCTGAACAGGATATCCCATAAAATCAATGCCCCGAGCAAAAAGGCTATAAAGCTCGGTAATGTCTCTTTAAACTTACTAAGATAGATGGTTATAAAACCCCAGACCACTAAATCCAAAAACGGCCAATAGAACACCTCCATTAATCGTGGAATGCTTCTTTTATAGAGATAGAGATGACGGATGACAAGCGCCACAATCCTGTGTATTTTCATATCCCCCTCGCTATCTTGAGGAACACATCTTCCAGGCTTGCCCCTTTAAACTGAGCCCTCACTTCTTCGGGTCTGCCCTTAGCAATAATTCTCCCTTTATCCAGAAATATAATCCTGTCGCTCATCTCCTCCATCTCTTTCATATTATGAGATGAATAGAGGATTGATATATCCTTTTCCTTTTTTATCTTTTTTAAAAGCCTTCTGGTCTTATCTGAAATATCCGGGTCAAGACTTGCTGTCGGCTCATCAAGGAATAAGATTTTGGGGTCGCTTAACAGCGCCTTTATAAGACAGACTCTGGTTATCTGGCCTGATGAAAGGTTTCTCACTGCCCTGTCTTTTAGATATTCACTCTCAAAGTCTTTGAGAAGCTCTAATATCTTTGATTGCGGATTCTTTACATTATAAAGCCTTGCGAAGACCATAAGGTTTTCCATAACAGTAAGGGAATATGGCATAGCAACATAGCTTGATGAAAAATTTACAGATTGGAGGATTTTTTCTCTATGATATTGAAGGTCTAATCCAAAAATCTTAATATCTCCTGATGTAGGGGTTGTCAGGGCCAATAGCATCTGTAGGGTTGTGGTTTTACCGGCCCCATTTGGGCCTAAAAGGCCGAGTATCTCACCCGGATACATCTCAAATGAGATATTGTCCACAGCCTTGAGGCTATTAAAGATTTTTGTTAGACCCTTTACCTCAACGATAGGATTGGTTTGCACAGTGTAACCCTTCTATCACAAAATGAGCGTCCATTTCCATAAATTCAGAAATAATAAAAACTATTTTTTGGCAATCTCTCTTTGTGAGCATGAGAAAAATCTTGCAAAGTAAGTGTTTAATGTGTTACAAAATAAATTTCACGGAACATGATTCTAAACAGGACGGGGCGTAGCGCAGCCTGGTAGCGCACCTGCTTTGGGAGCAGGGTGTCGGAGGTTCGAATCCTCTCGCCCCGACCATACAAAGAAAGTGAAAAGTGAAAAGTCAGAAGTCAAGAGTATAAAAAGCCGTTTTTTACTTCCGACTCATGACTTTTGACTCTTGCTGTCTTAAAGTGCGCCCGTAGCTCAGATGGATAGAGCAACTGCCTTCTAAGCAGTTGGTCAGGGGTTCGACTCCCTTCGGGCGCGCCAAATAAGTGTTAAAGGGTTATAGCGTTTATTGTGTTATTGCGATAAAATATAAAAGCAGCCACAAGCGCTATAACGCACAACGCTATACGCTTAACAATGGTGGGCGTAGCTCAGCGGTTAGAGCATCGGACTGTGGCTCCGAGGGCCGGGGGTTCAAATCCCCTCGTCCACCCCAAAAAAATTATAGTAAGCAGTAAGGAGTATGGAGTAAGCAGCAAAGACCGAAAGGCTGACTGCATACTGCTTACTGCCTACTGTATACTGGTTTTAAAAGTGCGCCCGTAGCTCAGCTGGATAGAGCGACGGACTTCGAATCCGAAGGTCGCAGGTTCGAATCCTGCCGGGCGCGCGTTTTGCGCCTGTAGCTCAGTGGATAGAGCATCAGCCTCCGGAGCTGAGGGCCAGAGGTTCAAATCCTCTCAGGCGCGCCAAAGAATCTTTGTCAATTCCATGTTGAGCCAAAAGAACTCATCTCCTCTTCAGTTATTTCTTAGAACTACATTAAAATTGTCTTGACTTCCCCCCCGTGTATGATAACAATGTGCAAAAAATAAAGGAGGTAACCGTATGAAAAGACTTCTCTTAATTTTGAGCATCATTCTGTTTCTGCCAAGCATTGCGCTTGCTGGCAAGGGTGGAGGTACTACGCAGCCCACTGCCCCGTGGCCCATGTTTGGAAATAACCCCCAGCACACAGGCCAGAGTAGTTATCTTGGGCCAAGTGCAGGGACGGTCAAGTGGGAGGTTGATACTGGAATGCGAAGTAACGGCTCAAATAGTGTGGTTATCGGCCAGGATAAGATAGTATACGTTGCCGGCCATATTTATAACACTGTAACACTAGTGGTAGATGACTTCTTGGCAGCGTATAACCCGGATGGCACTTTAAAATGGCAATCTCTGTTATACAACAACACTGTCTCCTCTTACGATTCTACCCCGGCTATAAGTTCTACAGGTACGATTTATGTGACTACTTATTCAAGTGCATCTTTAACTTGGTATCTTCACGCAGTAAGTCCGTCTGGAGAGATTTTATGGCAGACCTTTTTGGGGGGAACTCCACTTCCAGTTTCTACAATAACTGTCGGAAAAGAAGGGACAATATATGTGCCAGGTACTGAATTAACAGCAGTAAACCCTGACGGCACCATAAAGTGGGTGTACTACTGCAACTATTGCAGTTCAATCGCCATGTCGCCGAAAGGAGACGCCATATATACCGTAATTGATTGGGATTCTACGAGTCTGCTTGCGCTGAATTCAATTGGCGGCACCTTATGGAACCTCCCACTTGGTGAACGCGGCTATGGTATCCGATTTCACAACCCTATCGCGGTCGCCGATAATGGGACAATCTATGCACATAGTATATGGGATAATATAGTATATCTCTCTGCTGTCACTCCTTCAGGAACCGAAAAGTGGAGATTCGCGACAGATGGGCCTTATTATAGGGCTACATTAGTCCCTTCTGTTTCCAAAAATGGAAATATCTATTTTCTTATAGGAGATGCTTTAACTGACACAGCAAAGATATACAAGCTTGATAGCCGGGGAGGGCTTAAATGGACATATACGATAAACGATAATTGCCAGAATAACGGCCCTGCCATAGATGCCAATGAAAATATTTATGTTGGCAGCGATGAAGGCACTGTCTATAGTTTTACTTCTGGTGGGGCGTTAAGATGGAGCGTGATACCATCTAACGCGAATTATTTCTGGGGAAACTCTCCAGCGCTGGGTAACGATGGCAGGCTGTATATTAAAAGTACTTCTTATCTCTATTCCATAGGGCAATAGCGCCCTCGCGGAACTTCATGCCCGAACCCTTTTGGGTCCGGGCATTTTTTTATGGACTCATGTATTCATGCGTTGAAAGTCTATTTCGTGACCTTTGAAAAACCCGTAGGTTTGTCATTCTCCTAACCCTCGATAACAACCTTCGAGGGAATGCTTGAACGGGGAACCCATTGTTCTTAAAAAATAAAAACTTCTGGATTCCCGCTCCCTGCTTATAACCCGCAGGGACAAGCTTCGCGGGAATGGCGCAGAAACTGAATTTTTCAAAGGTCTCTCCTCTCAGGTGCGCCAAAAAATTTTGCAATGTAAAATTTGAGTTTTTAGTGGTTAGTTAAAAAGATGGGAGGGAGGGAAATAGTTTCTTTCTTTTCATTGACTAATCGCTATTTACCGGTCACTGGCCACTGTATTACTCGCCCAATGCCTGCAGTTTTGGAAGAGATTTAATTATAATCTCTTTCCGCTTTATTTCAATAATGTCTTCATCTTTAAAGCTTTTTAAAAGCCTAATGGCTGTCTCCTGCGTTATCCCCAGAAGCTCTGCTATTTCAAGCCGTGAAAGAGAAAGATTTAATTTTATCTTGCTGTCTTCTTTAACCCCATATTCAGTTGCAAGGGTATACAGGAGATGCCCCATCTTCTCCCTTGCGGTCATCAGACCCATGCTGCCTATCTTTGAATAGGCATGGTCAAGTTCTTTGCTTAAGGCGATGATTATCTTTTTTGCAATTGAAGGATGTCCCTCAATTATCCTGAAAAACGCCCCTTTTTCTATAAAGCAGAGTTCGCAATCATCCATTGCCATTGCTGTATTCGCATAGCTCTTGCCATTATAGAATGTCTCCATGCCAAGAAGCTCGCCAGGCTGAAGTATTTTTATAATCTGCTCCTTGCCATCCCTTGAGGTTTTTACGAGTTTTATCCTGCCGCTCTTTACAACATAAAAACCAGGGCATGGCTCGCCTTCAACAAATACTACATCTCTTTTCTTATAAAGTGAGGTAGCAACAACCCCTTGAAACAGCTCAAGTTGTTCATCTGTAAGGTCTGAAAAAAGGGTGTTTTCCTGGATTCGGCAATGACATAAAAGGCAAACTGATGCTTGAGGTAAAGGCAGATTATGTTTAATTTTTTGAGATGCATCAAGCCGTTTGTCCATCAGAATACCCCGCTCCTCTTGCAAATTCTTTTGTCTCTTCACCAATAAATTCATATAAGAAATGCGCTATTTCTCTATAGAATGATTGTTGTGTATATGCAGCTACATTTTTAGCAAGGTCCATAGCCCAGTGAGAAAGATGCTCTTCTAAAAACATTTTTTGATGCGCACTCCATTTCTTAGCTTCGTCCTCTGCCCCATTTTTATAGGTAATGGCCTCGTTTTTGGATAGATGGCTCATAAACTCAAGCTCAATGCCGATATGGTCTGGAAAGCCTTTGAAATCATCCGATAAAATAAAACCGCACTGCTTATAGAATTTCAGCGTCTGTCCGGCAAAGGCTTGCATATAAAGACCGGACCGTGCAACGCTCTCGGTGGGATTTATACCGCCTGGGAGGATGAATAATGCGGCATATTCTTCAGATAATTTTTTAACTAATTCCTCTGCATCGCATGTATAAAAATTATTTCCAAAATCTATGCCTAAATCTCTCAAGGTTTCTGCTAATTTGTTTCCACGAAATATTTCTAAGGATTCTTTTGAAAGCTCTTTGGTAAATGTAGTGGAAAGGAGTTTATAAATAGCGCTTCTTGCATTTGCGTATTCTATCATCTCTTGTATTGTCTGGACAGACATTATCATTTGCCGATTACCATTACCGGTTCTTTTGTTTCACAGACGCCTTTTGGAACAACAAACGACTTTGGGTAATCTGAAAAATATAAATCATCTGCCGTGGTTTGGCGCTCTTTTGGTTTATCCGATTTTGTTGATTCACCGGATTGTTTTTCAACAACTGCGGCGCCGCCTTTTTTATCTTTCACGGTCTTTGAGCTGCCCATGCCCCCCACTGCGTAACTGCTGGCAGAAAGGCTTATCATGGTTAAAAAAATAAGCAAATATTTCATGTGTTGCCTCTTGGAACATTATATTTCATGGGCGATATTAAAGCAATACAAATACAATGGGAGGCTTTTCTAAGGCCTCCCATTGTGTGCAGACTACTTGATAAAAAACTTTAAGTTAATCCGTAAAATAGCGATTAAAAACCTCGCTATTTTACAAGCCTGCGATTTGCCTGCCATACTTCGTTATCGGCGCATTTTTGCTTCTCACCGTAGTGGTGATATACGGCTCGTCGCAAAAATGGCCTCTGCCTCGTCTGGCAGGCAACTTGCAGGTTTCCCCAAAAATCAAAGTCTATTTTTGGGTTAATGTCCTTTCTTGAGTTCAGGCGGAGGAAGTTTGCCTGCCTTTACCTCCGGGTGCATCTCCCTGTGCTTATCGCCTGTATAAGCATATAGCATGGTTTCTTTGTAAAATTCATAATGTTTCTTATTGTCAGCCTGTATATCGCCGAATTTATCTCCTGGCAGTACAGGGGTAACCATGACAACTGTATCATACCACCCCTGGCCGCCGCCTATCGGGTCTGCAGAAACAGGGATAATGTCATTTGGATTTACGCCGGTACTCTTCCACCAGAGATTTCCATTAACATCCTGGTCTTGCACGCCTTCCCACATTGGCGCAGGGTCTCTTGGCTTTGCTGTAGCAACCCTGCCGAATTTCATGCCCAACGTGTTGGAAACAGCAATAACCTTTGGATGTATACCCTCTGTCACCCGCACCTTCGTCACCATATAGCCCACAGGGCTCGTCACTCTGACTAAGTCTCCATCCTTTATGCCTTTTTCCGCTGCTGTCTTTGGATTTATCCATGCAGGGTTAGAATGCACTATCTCATTAAGCCACTTTATATTTGTGGTTCTGCTTTGAGTGTGCACATTCCATTTAAAGGTGGTCATAATCATCTCACCGTTCTTTAATTTTGATGAGCCATCCTTATTCCAGTGCCAGGGATGCGCTTTAAATGTAGGCAAAGGGTTAAAGCCATATTTTTCGTAGCTTGGCGCATAAAGGTTGATTTTTCCATCCGGAGTCCCAAATCCCTTATACTTTTTACCGCGGAGCACAACCTTGCCATTGCTGTCTTCTTTTTTGTAGAGGCCGTATTCCGGCTTTATCTCCATGCCGTCCTTGCCTACAATCTTCCCTGTAGCAGGGTCAAGTTTGCCGTATATGGGCCATACGCCATTTTTCTTTAAGAAGTTATAGCCGCCTGCCTCTTTAAGCCCGGGGATATTGTCAAACTGTTTCTTGAGATAATCTTCTCCATCTTTAAACTCCCAGTATTTTTTCATGCCCTTGCTGCCGTTAGGATCTATCTTGTGGATTATCTTCTTTAAGACCTCTCTAAATTCTACTGCTTCTCCTAATGGTTTTATGACAGGTTGTCTGATACCGAGCCATGGCCAGAGGCTTGATGGCATACTCTCCGGGTCGTGCCTTTCAAGGTAGCTGCAGTCAGGCAGAACCATATCCATGATATTTGTTGTCTCATTCATTTGATTGGAGAATGTAACGCTGAACGGGATGAGCTTTTCATCCAGAAGCATCTCCCTCCACACACTTGCAGCAGGATTGGTAAATGCCTCACAGTGCATATAACTGAAATAAACGCTTATCTTCTGTTTCCCCTCTTTTATCCAGAACGGCACAAGATGGCTTACCTTATGCTCTGCCAATGGATAATCAGGCGGCGTGGAAAGATAACTCGGTTCTTTGCCGCCTTCCGGCGCAGGCTGGGGCTGGGCATATCCCATGCCCCTCGGAAGACAGTAACCTCCCTTTACCTCAATATTGCCTGTAATTATTGGCAGGAGCATGATACACCTCTCATTGTATGAGCCATAGAGGTGCATTGCAGGCCCTCTATAAGTGTAGGTAGTTGCGGGTTTTGTAGAGGCAAATTCAATGGCAATTCTCCTGATATCCTTTGCAGGCACGCCTGAGTATTTTTCAGCCATTGCAGCCGTGTATTGTTTTAGATAGGCAGATAGCTTATCTGCTGAGTAGTTTGTCCAGTCATTGATAAAATTCGTGTCTGCCAAGCCTTCCTGCATAATCACATTTGCCATTGCTAAGGCAACAATGCCGTCGGTAGCCGGGAATATGGGGAACCACTCATCTGAACGGCCTGCGGTATTGGAGAGTCGGACATCAAAGGTCACAAGCTTTGCCATGTTTTCTGCAACCCCCTCTGAAATCCTTTGAGAATACGGGTTGTGAAAATATGCTGCCTCAAGGATATTGCTGCCGAAGTTCAAGATATATTTTGTTTTGGCAAAGTCAGGTGTTTCGATATCAGGCCCCCATGTGGGCTGCATGCCTATCTTTTTGCTGGACTCGCAGATGGACGTGTGATTGACGCCTGTATTGGTACCAAGGGTTGCCATGAATCTTCCTGTGGCGCCGCCGCTCCTGTCCCTCCCCCATTTGAACATAATCTCATTGGGATGCCCTTTATCAAGAACAACCTTTATCTTTTCAGCAACCTCTGCTATTGCCTCATCCCAGGAAATCCTTTTCCACTGCCCGCTCCCCCTTGGCCCTGTCCTTCGCAGAGGATATAAAATCCTATCAGGGTCGTAGACATGCCACATCCCGGAGTTGCCTTTTGCGCAGAGCCTGCCTCTTGTTGAAACATGCTTCGGATTGCCTTCAAGTTTTACAATCCTGCCGTCTTCTATAAATGCCATACCTCCATCTTCTATATTGCAAACCAGGCACGTATAGGGAACTGAAGTTCTCTCGGTTAATGTTGCAGCTGAAAAATCTTTACCGCCTAATTCTGTTTCCATGGCCTTTAATATATTCGGAGCCACAGCCATAGCAGCGCCGGATGCAGCGCCAAGCTTTAAAAAGCTTCGCCTATTTATCTTCATTTTTAACCTCCTGTAAAAGGTGTTTCATAATGCAGGGCTTGCCATACTTCAGAAAACCTGCTGTATAATCTGCCCTGATATGAGAATCACATGCCTTAAGCTATATGCGCCCAGCACTAAAAGGGCAGAGGCTATGGCAATGCCATTAATAGTGGCGCCAAACCTTGGAGATAAAAGTATGACAAGCGGTACAATAGCGCCAAGGAGCCAGCCAAGACCCCAGTAAAGGAAGCCGTAATGAGAATATATGAGCATAAGAGAGGCATATTCCTCACTGTCTCCATACGCAAGCACCACAGACTGGGAAAGGAGAAGCATAAAGGTGGCTACCGCAGAGAATAAGAGGATATTTTTTATTCCCTCCAATAGCTCATTGTTAAGAGACTCTTTATTTATTAAATATGCAATAAGGCTTACAAATCCTACGCCGGATGATAAGGAAAGAATGAGAAATAATGGCGATATAACAGCGCTGTGCCATATAGGCCTCCCCGGCTGAACCGCCATATCAAAGCCTGAATATAGGGGAAGGCCGAGGGCAAAGAGGCCGCCTATCATGCCAAAGAGCCTTACCTGTTTACTTTTTGTGAATAATGCCCATCCATAGAGAATACTGAATAATCCCATGCCAAGGAGTAATAATGTTCCCCACATAAGCGGTGAAGATATGTGCATATAATTCGGGAAAAAGAGATGTATAAATCTTGCCGGCTGTGTAAGGTCAAGTATAAGTATCGGCCCTGTTATTAAAAGAAGGACAAAGGATATAAGCCACGCAGTTTTGCTTAATGGCATATATTTCTCTTCGTGAGGGCATACATGAGGAAGCATTGACAAGATAAACGCGCCTGCGCTCATGCCGATAAGGAAAAAGTAGAGGGCATATGCAGGCCCCCATGGCATTACGTGAAAGACTGTGTAGTTAACCACTGTTTCCATAATTTCACCTCCCTACATAATTTTCAAAATGTTCCTGATGGTCTTTTAAATCCTCTTTTTGCTGGACATTCAGATTCTTAAATACCTTTACAGGTTCAAGGCCGGACCTGTTTGCAAGGATATAATAAATTTGAGGTTTGGTGCCTTTTTCAGGTTTTAAGACCACAGTCGGATGTGTATCAACAAGTTTTCTTACCTCTGAGTTCGGGTCATTGATATCTCCAAATATTCTTACCCTTCCGATACAGGTTTGCGCGCATGCCGGCACTAAACCCTGGCTCACCCTGTGGAAGCAGAATGTGCATTTATCAACCACCTTTGTGGGGAGGTTCGGATTGCCTCTCTTTGCAGGAAGGATGTGCCGCGCATTATAGGGACAGGCAGCCATACACGCCCTGCATCCAATGCACCGTTCGTAGCGCTGCAGCACAAAACCTTCCTCATGTTTGTAGGTTGCCTCTACAGGACAGGCCTTGACGCAGGGCGGGTCATCGCAGTGGTTGCATAGCCTTGATAGGAACTGCCTTCTTACATTTGGGTATGTGCCGTATTCCTCATTTTGAACCCATGTCCTCCATACCCCCAAAGGAACCTCAAACTCGGCTTTGTCAGCAAGCACACAGGCCATACAGCCTATGCACCGCCTTAAATCTATTACCATTGCATACCGCTTTTTTCCAGGCACGTCCAATGAAGGCGGTGCCTGTAGTCCAAAAGAACGTTCTGACATAGAGACCTCCTTTCTTTAATAGACCCGAGATACCCACCGGTATCTCTTCTTTCTTGATAAATGTGTAACCTTAAAAAATCATGCTATAAGTCAAGCACAGTTTTTTAAATTGTCAAGGGGGTAAGGTGAATGGTTTGTTCTTGACAGCTAAAACAGCCTTATGTTAGTTTGAAAAACACTCTTTAAGGATGCCGGAGTGGTGAAACTGGTAGACGCACGGGACTCAAAATCCCGCGGGGGCAACCCCATGTCGGTTCGATTCCGACCTCCGGCACCATAAAAATATTGAAAAACTAACAATCGTTATAGCAAATTATACAGGTAAAAAAGTATTGACTTAAATTTTGATACATGCTATAAGCGACATTCTTTTTAGGCTGGCATGGGAGAAGATAATAAGGGCTTCCTTAAGAGGATGGTATGGATGTCGTCTCTTGGCATATCCATGGTGCTTGCCACCTTTGTGGGGCTTTACATAGGTATTTATCTTGACGATAAATTTTCTACCAAACCGTGGCTTACGATAATATTTTTGATAATCGGGATAATAGCTGGTTTTAGGAATATCTACACCGTGATAAAGAAATATGGCTTTTAGAAGTATACCGCAGGTTAAGTTTAATATGCTCCACCCATTGCTGGTCAAGGTCGGAGCAACGAATGTAGTTGCCTCGGCAATAGCCGTTATCATAAGCGCAACAGTTGCTTCTGCTTTTGTAGTTCTGAGTATCCTTATGGGCAGCGTGATTGGCGCCATAAATCTTTCTTTATTGGCAAGAACTGTAAAAAGCGGTTTTTTATTCAAGCCTGACAATGCCCAACGGTTTATTATGAAAAGGTACTATATAAAGCTTATTGCGACCATGTTTATTGTAGGCATACTGGTTTCACAAAATCTCGCGCACCCTGTGGGGCTTATAATCGGTTTTACCATAATAATGATAACTACGCTGACATCTGCGATATATTTTTCAACAAAGGAGGCAGCCTGATATGCATCCGCAAATCATACTTCCCTTGTTCGGCTTGCCGCCTCATACAGGAGTAATGCTTTATATCATTTTATGTCTTGGTCTGTTCAGCTATTTTGTCTCAAAAAGATTAACTCTGGTTCCGAACAATACTGCTCAGAGCATTGTGGAGCTTTTGGTTGAAGGCATTAAAAATTTAGTGGAAGAGACAATGGGGCATCACGGCAAAAAATATTTTCCTTTTATTGCAACGCTGGGTTTGTATATCCTCATTTCGAACCTCATAGGTTTGATACCGGGTCTGGTGCCGCCCACAGCGAATCTCAACACTACGGCAGGATTGGCATTGGTTGTTTTTTTTGCAACACACATAATCGGCATCAAAGAGCATGGGCTGAAGTATCTCAAACGTTTTATGGGTCCAGTGTGGTGGCTTGCACCGCTTATGATACCCATTGAGGTCCTTGGCCATCTGTTCAGGCCTGTGTCATTATCTCTGCGTCTTTTCGGGAATATGATGGGACACGAATTGATTATAGGAATACTCCTGCTGTTGGCCCCGCTCTTTGTGCCTGTCCCCGTCCAGATGCTGGGTATCCTCGTGAGCTTTATCCAGGCGTTCATCTTCTCCCTGCTCGCAACGATGTATATCGGAGGAGCCATAGAAGAGGAGCATTAAAATTATAGACAGTAAACTGTGAACAGTGAACTGTAAAAAAACGAACAGTTAACAGTTTACAGTATTTAAAAAAGGAGGCAAGAATGAAAAAATTATTACTGACTGTCATCATAGCAGTTGCTCTTCTGGCAAGCTATGCTCCAGTTGCAATGGCCGCTGAAGAAGGGGCAAAACAATCCAGCGGCAATGTTCTATTCTTTTCAGTGGTTGCCATAGCTGCAGGATTTGGAATGGCCTTCGGCGCCATTGGAGCCGCTTTTGCCCAAGGGAATGCCGTCAGGGGTGCTATGGACGGTATAGCAAGGAATCCAGGGGCATCAGGAAAGATACTGACCACAATGCTGGTCGGACTGGCAATGATAGAGTCTCTGGCTATTTATGTCCTTGTTGTTGCATTGATTCTGCTCTATGCCAACCCGCTTATAAAGTATGTAGTAGGGTAATAGAGACGGGGATTAGGGATTAGATAACCCCTAATCCCCAACCTCTAACCCCTGTATTTTGCATTTTATGACACAACTTGTATTATCAAACGCTCTTCAATCATATTTGGCGCAGGCAAACAGGTTTCCTCTTCTGTCAGCAGGCGAGGAATTTGAGCTTGCTGTGTGCCTTAAAAAGCACAATGATCTAAATGCTGCCCATAAGCTCATAACCGCTAATCTGAGATTCGTTGTGAAGGTTGCAATGGAATACAGAAATTATGGGCTAAGAATGGCTGACCTTATCCAGGAGGGGAATATCGGCCTGATGAAGGCAGTTAAGAAGTTTGACCCATACAAAGGTTATCGTCTTATCACCTATGCAGTTTGGTGGATACGGTCTCATATTCAGGCTTTTATATTAAAAAATTGGAGCCTTGTAAATAAAGGAACTGCTGCCCTTAGAAAGAAACTCTTTTATCAACTGAACAGAGATAATGGCAATGAAGGTGGAAGGTTAGAGGATGGAGGATGGGGGATGGAGGCAGAAGCTTTTGCCTCAAACCTCTCGCCTCAAACCTCTAACACCGATACCGACTATCGCGATGTATCCTTGAATAATGAGATTGGAGATGAAGAAACCACATATCTGGACATACTTCCTGATGTATCACAGAATCAGGAAGATGCTATTGCAGTGGCTGAAGAGCAGGGGATTATAAAGGCTGAGGTGTCAAATGCCCTTCAGATGTTAAATGAAAAAGAGCGTTATGTCATTGAAAGCAGAATGATGGCAGAGCCTACCTTGACATTACAGGATATAGGAAACAAGCTTGGTGTATCAAGGGAAAGGGTTAGGCAGATAGAAGAACAGGCATTGAAAAAGCTGAGACAATTAAAAGGCCTTAAGGCATTGGCAAGTAATCTCTAAAAACTGTAGATAGTAAGTCATAAGTAGGCTATTTACCTTTCTTTATCCCATCAAATTGCAATAATTTTTCCTTTACACTACCCCCCAAATGATGTATTAAATATGTGCGTTAATAGGTATTTCCCGTCCCTAAAGTTGTAACTTGAGGAGAGAGCGGTATTTTGATTAACCAAAGGATGTAAGAAAGGGTTTATATAATCTTGGAAACAAAGATGCGCTTCACTGGCAGGCCAACATTTGCAATTATAGACAGGGTTGCTATCAGGTCAAATTTTTTACAAATAAAAAAAAATGTAGACAAGGGTGTAGATATCCTTGCAGTAGTCAAGGCCAATGCCTATGGTCATGGGGCTGTAGAGACTGCAAAAACCCTGGAGCAGTCAGGATGCAGATTTTTTGGTGTTGCTATATGCGAAGAGGGTGTTGAATTAAGAAAGGCAGGGATTAAGTCGTCAATCATTGTTTTAGGCGGGGTTTATCCGAATCAAACAAGAGAGATTATAAAATATAATCTTACGCCTGTAATATTTGATGGAGAGACTGCCCGCATATTAAATAATTTTTTAAAAAAAGCAGATAAGAAAATAAAGGTTCATATAAAGATAGATACAGGCATGGGCAGGTTGGGATTGCTTCCTGAAGAGATAGAACCATTTTTTAATAAGTTGAAAGGGCTTGCAAATCTTGAGGTAGAAGGCATCCTTTCTCATTTTGCAGAGGCAGATGAAGAGGATAAGGGTTTTTCAAAAAAGCAGTTAGCCATTTTTCTGAAGGCGATAAAGGTTATTCAGAGATTGGGATTTAAGCCGCGGTTTCAGCATATTGCAAACAGCGCTGCCCTTTTAGAGTATAATCCGTCTCACTTTAATATGGTGAGGCCAGGCATAATGCTTTACGGTGCATATCCAGCCCTACGGATGAAGGAACAAATAAGACTTAAGCCGGTTATGAGATTAGTTACAAATATTGTCCAGCTCAAGGATATGCCAAAGGGTTTTTCCGTAAGCTATGGAAGAAAATATGTTGCTAAGAAAAGGAGTATTATAGCTGCAATACCAATAGGCTATGGAGACGGCTATCCGCGCAGTCTCTCTGGCAAAGGAGAGGTTCTGGTGCGGGGTAAAAGGGTAAGGGTGGCCGGCACGATTTGCATGGATATTACCATGTTAGATGTTACCCACATAAAGGGCGTAAGCGTTGGAGACGAGGCAGTAATCATAGGAAAGCAGGGAAATGATGAGATAAAAGTTGATGAGCTTGCAGAAAAGGCAGGTACGATTCCTTACGAGATACTCTGCGGTATCACAAGCAGGATTCCGAGGGTTTACCCTGTTAGAAATTTTTAAAAGATTTCTAACGAGGCAAATGAGTATAACCGCCATAGCTCGCCGTAAGCCCCGCCCTGTGGGCGGGGCTTACGGACTCTCCACCATAAAATTATAAGTTTGCAAGATTTCTAACGGGGTTTATGTATGAGAGAGCTTTTTGAAAATATAGGCAAATGGGCAGGAAGGGTAGTAAGCGCTGCCGGCGGAATGGCCCTTATGTTGTTTCAGGCTATATTATGGTTGTTTGTTCCTCCTTTAAAATTAAGAAATACATTTAGGCAGATGGAATTTGTTGGTGTAAAGAGTTTGTTTGTGGTTATACTTACAGGCGCATTTACCGGAGCTGTTCTGGCGCTCCAGAGCTATAATGCCTTAAAGAGGTTTGGAGCAGAAAGCCTTGTTGGTCCCACCGTGGCTCTCAGTATGGCAAGGGAGTTGGGCCCTGTGCTCACAGGTCTTATGGTAACAGGCAGGGCAGGCTCTGCAATGGCTACGGAGCTTGGTACCATGAGGGTTACGGAACAGATAGATGCCCTTTATACCATGGCGGTAAACCCTGTGAAATATCTCGTATCTCCCAGAATCTTATCAGGGGTGCTTATGATGCCTGTGCTTGCCATTATCACCGATTTTGTCGGCGTGCTTGGAGGTTATTTTGTGGCTGTGAAGATGCTTGGTGTAAATTCAGGCGTCTATATAGGAAGGACTGTAGATTTTGTAAAACCTCAGGATATATTTGACGGCCTTATCAAGGCATCTGTCTTTGGCCTCATTTTATCTTTAGTTGCCTGTTATCATGGTTTTAATACCGCGGGCGGCGCAGCAGGCGTGGGGGAAGCAGCTACAAAATCTGTTGTGCTTGGAAGTGTGTTGATATTAGTTGCCGATTACTTCCTGACATCGGTGATGTTTTGAAACTACAGGCGAGAGGCTATAGGCAATGGGTGATGGAAAAGTTTTATAGCCCATCGCCCATAGCCTATTGTCTGTAATTATATGATAAAAATAATTGACCTTAAAAAATATTTTAATAGCAAAAAAGTTCTTGACGGAGTTAATCTTGAAATAGAGAAAGGCAAGATAACGGTTATCATCGGCAGAAGCGGCGAGGGAAAGAGCGTTTTGATAAAGCATATAATTGGCCTTTTGAAGCCAGACTTCGGAGAGATATTCTTGGATGGACAGGATATTACCAAAATGACTGAAAGAGAATTGAACGAGGTACATCGAAGATTTGGTATGCTCTTTCAGGGTGCGGCACTATTTGATTCCATGACAGTTGGGGAAAATGTGGCTTTCCCCTTAAGGGAGCATACAGAGATGCCGGAGAATGACCTCAAAAATATCATAATAGAAAAGTTGAGAAAGGTTGGACTGAAAAATGTTGAGAATATGATGCCTGCGGATTTAAGCGGCGGCATGAAAAAGAGGGTCGGCCTTGCCAGGGCGATTGCAATGGACCCTGAGATAGTGCTTTTTGATGAGCCTACAACAGGTCTGGATCCGGTTATGTCTGATAATATTGCAACCCTTATTCTTGATACACAGAGGGATTTGAAAACAACCTATATTGTCATAACCCATGATATACCGTTAACCTATAAGATAGCTGATAAGATTGCCATGCTGCATGAAGGAAGGATTGTGGAGCAGGGCGATGTGGATTATATGAAAAGCAGCCCAAATCCGATATTAAGACAGTTTTTAGAAGGCAGGTCAGAAGGCCCTATAAAGGTGCTCTAATATGCTGAAACTTTCTCCAGAGGCAAAGGTAGGTATTTTCGTTCTTATAGGGATAATATTGCTTGTCTATATGTCTCTGCGGGTCGGCGGCATACAGTTTGGCAGGCAGGAGGGTTATGAGATATTCATAAAATTTGATTCTGTGGCAGGCCTTGACAAAGACGCATCTGTCCGGGTGGCCGGCGTGGAGGTGGGAAGGGTGCAGGGAATTACCTTACAGAATAATAAGGCAAAGGTAGTATTAAGAATAAGCGCAGATGTAAAAATAGGAAGGGATTTTACCGCAGTGCTGAAGACGAAGGGCCTTTTGGGTGAACGGTATGTTGAACTTGTCCCTGGTTCTCCCAATGCCCCATCAATAGAGCCAGGCGGAGAGCTGACCAGGATAACCACATATACAGACATGGATAAGCTTATAACTATCCTAAATGATGTTGCCGTTGATATTAAGAAAGTAAGCGGATCCCTTGCAAATGTGCTGGGGGGCACGGAAGGCGAGGCAAGTCTCAAAAATATCGTGACTAATATAGAAGATATTACCGAAAGGCTCGATAATATTGTAAAGACCAATGACGAGAAATTTGGAACGATAATGACAAATTTCGAGGCCTTTTCTGTGCTTCTCAAAGAGAAGGGGCCTGAGATAACCGACGGCCTGCAGGCTGTATCAGATAATCTCAATGAAGTAATTGCAGAAAACAGGGATACGCTTAAAGATGGTTTCGGCAATCTTAAGGCAGCGACAGCCAAACTTGGCGATACTATGGATACTATCAATAAGCTTGCCAAAAATGTTGAGCCTAAGATAGATGAATCAGTGAATGGCATAAACAGTATTGTAAAAAAGATAGATAAGGGAGAGGGGACCCTTGGTAAACTTGTAAACGACACAACAGTCCATGACAATTTTAATAAGACCTTGACAGGCATAAACAGCTACCTCGGCAAGGTCGAGTCGTTTAAGACATTTATCGGCTACAGGGGCGAATATCTTTTTGATGCAAGTGATACAAAGAGTTATCTCTCTCTTACGCTTCAGCCAAAGGCAGACAAGTATTATCTTTTGGAGATAATAGATGACCCAAGGGGCAAGAAGACGACTACGACTACTGACACAGCTGTAGCAGGAACTACGACAACAACAAAAGAGGTAAAAACATCGGATAGCCTTAAATTCAGCGTGCAGGTGGCAAAACGGTTTAAGGATTTAGCTCTCCGTGGAGGCATTATAGAATCAACGGGCGGCGTGGGAATGGATTACTATATGTTTAAAGACCGCCTCAGATTTACCTTTGAGGCCTTTGATTTTGACAAAAAGAGGAATCCGCATTTAAAGGCAGGATTGAGATTCAGCCTCAACAAATACTTTTTTATTACAGGCGGTTATGATGATTTTGTGAGCAAGCTGAAACTTGCCTCCCCTTATCTCGGCATCGGCTTCCACTTTGAGGATGAAGATATAAAATATCTCCTGAGCAGCGCATCCTCAGCCATACCGAAACAGTAAAGGAGGCAAAGGCCGCAACTTGAAATACAGGCTTGGCATTGCCTTTGATATAGGCACAACAACGATAGTAGGTTCTTTAGTAGACCTGAATACAGGCAAAGAGATTGGCGTTGAGTCGCTGCCGAATCCGCAGGCAAGATTTGGAAAGGACATACTTTCAAGGGTCAATTGGATAATTGAGGATGCCGCAAAATTAACAGCCCTTCAGCAGGATGCGGTAACAGCGTGCGGCAATATTATCAAATCTATCATAAAGCAGACACCTCGTCTCTTACCGGATGATATAAAAATAGTTGTGGCTGTTGGCAATTCTGTTATGGAGCATATCCTCCTCGGCGTATCTCCAGTTGCTTTGGCCAGGGTGCCTTATCGACCCGCTTTCAAGGATGCCAAAGAGCTATCAGCAAAGGATAGTGGTTTTCCCGAACTGCCGTGCGCAGAACTTTATACATTCCCTCTTATAGGCGGTTTTATAGGGGGGGACACTGTGGCTGTTATCTTAGCTGCCAATATCCATAAAGCAAAGGATACTTCTTTAGCAATTGATATTGGTACAAATAGCGAGATTGTATTATGTTCCAACAACAAACTTTACTCCGCATCCGCTGCCGCAGGCCCGGCATTTGAGGGCGGTTCAGTAAAATGCGGAATGATAGCAAAAGACGGTGCGATTCAGGGCATAAAGATTGAGAATGACAGGTTAATATTAGATGTTATTGGAAATGTAAATCCAGAAGGTATCTGCGGCTCAGGCATAATAGATATAATTGCGAAATTATTAAATGCCGGCGTCATTGACCCAACAGGCAGGATAAAAAATAGGAATGAAGTGGAAGGCAATATTGCGAACAGGATAAAAGAGTCAGAGAGTCAGAGAGTCAGAGAGTCAGAAGATGGCAATGAATTTGTGTTGTATAAAGCCGCAAAGAAAGAGATAACCATTACGCAAAATGATGTCCGTGAATTACAGCTTGCAAAGGCTGCAATTCAGGCAGGCATAAGGCTTCTTTTAAAAAAGGCTCAAATAGGCGCTGATAAGATTGATAAGGTATTTATAGCAGGCGCATTCGGCAGCAACATAAAAAGAGAAAGTCTTATGCGAATAGGCGTGCTTGAAAAAGAATGGATAGATAAAGTTGTGTTTGTCGGCGACGCAGCCCTTGACGGCGCAAAGCTTGCGCTTTGCTCAGAAAAAAAGAGAAAAGAAGCAGAGGATATTGCCGGAGAGACCAAGCATGTATCGTTATCAGGCAGCCGGCACTTTCAAAAAGAATTTATGAAGGGGATGGAATTCCCAGGTTAAATAAAAGTGTCAAAGAGTCATAGTGTCAGAGTATCAGAGTAAAAACTTTGACTCTATGATTCTCTGACTCTTTGAATCTGAGTCTGTTCAGGAGGTTAGATAAGGGTGAGAAAGATTCGCAGGGCGATAGTCAGCGTTACGGACAAAAACGGGGTTGAGGCATTTGCAAAAGACCTATCGAGTCTCGGTGTAGAAATCATATCCACAGGAGGAACGGCTGAGATTCTTAAGAAAGCGGGCATACCTGTTATCGGCATATCCAACTATACCGGTTTCCCAGAAATGCTGGACGGCAGGCTCAAAACGCTTCATCCAAAGATTCACGGCGGCATACTCGGGCAAAGGGAGAAGACAGAGCATGCAAAGCAAATGGAGGAACATGGCATCCTGCCGATAGATATGGTGGTTGTAAACCTCTATGCCTTTGAAGATACGATTGCAAAAGGCTGCTCCCTTGAAGAGGCGATTGAGAATATAGACATAGGCGGGCCGACAATGATAAGGGCTGCCGCAAAGAATCACAAGGATGTAACCGTGGTGGTAGACCCTTCAGACTATCAAAATATTCTTGATGAGATTAAAAAGAGCGGCGGCAGTCTGTCTCCTCAAACCAGATTTGAGCTTGCCAAAAAGGTATTCCAACTCACTGCGCGATACGATGCGACAATATCCAATTATCTCGGCAGGATAGAAGATGGCGCTGTGAAGAAAGATTTTTCCGACACCTTCACCATGCAGGTTGAAAAGGTTCAGGATTTGAGATATGGAGAAAACCCTCATCAGCAGGCTGCATTTTACAGGGAGAAAAGCCATGACAGAAAAGAGCCTTGCATAGCAAATGCAAAGCAACTGCACGGCAAAGGGCTTTCGTTTAATAATATTTTAGATTTGAATGCAGCAATTGAACTTGCAAAGGAATTTCATGAGCCGAGCTGTGTAATAATAAAGCACAACAACCCCTGCGGCGTTGCCATGTCAAAGAAAGGTCTTTTGGATGCCTATCAAAAGGCCCTGTCATGCGATAAGGTGTCTGCATTCGGCGGCATTATTGCCTTCAACAGAAAGGTTAATGCAGAGGCTGCAAAAGAGATGAGCCATCTCTTTCTTGAAGCGATTGCAGCGCCGGGATTTGATGCGGATGCGCTCAAGATATTAAAGGATAAGAAAAACTTAAGGCTTCTTGAAATACCGGAATTTAAAGCCCATACTGTAGGGTGGGCATTGCCCACCGAATATGATTTAAAGAAGGTCAACGGCGGCCTGCTTGTCCAGACATCGGATATCGAGTGTGCCCAAGACTTGAAAACCGCAACAAAGCTGGAGCCTACAGATGCACAGCTTGAGGATTTGCTTTTTGCATGGAATGTAGGCAAGCATGTAAAGAGTAATGCCATTATCTTTGCAAAAAATACCCAGACCATCGGCATTGGCGCTGGGCAGATGTCGAGGATTGATTCAACAAGATTGGGAATTATGAAGGCGAAAGATGCAGGCCTGGAGGTAAAAGGCAGCGTCATGGCGTCAGACGCATTTTTTCCGTTCAGAGATAATGTTGATAAGGCGGCAGAGGCAGGCGTTGCCGCCATTATCCAGCCCGGCGGCTCTGTAAAAGACGAAGAGGTAATCAAGGCTGCGGATGAACACAAGATTGCAATGGTATTTACGGGCATAAGGCATTTCAGGCATTGAAATAAAGGTTGAGGTTAAGGCTGAGGTTGAGAAATAGTTATTCTTAACCTTGACCTCAACCTTCACCTTATTCTTTGGCTTAAATCTTGCATTTGTGTCCGGAAAGCAGAGGTTAAAATATCACTATGAAAAAATACTTCGTATTAGACACCAATGTTCTTCTTCACGATGTCAACTCTCTTTTTGCCTTTGGGGATAATGACATTGTAATTCCTATGGTTGCCATTGAGGAGCTTGACAGGTTTAAAAAAGACCTGAACGAGATAGGCCGCAATGCAAGACAGGTTTCCAGGCTGCTTGACAAGCTGAGGTCTCAGGGGCCGCTCTATAAAGGGATAAATCTTGAAAGCGGAGGAACGCTCAGGGTCTTCATTCCATCAAGCAAGGGCAATCATCTTCCGTCAGAATTGATATTTAATAAGGCTGACAATCAAATCCTCTCTGTTGCAATGGAACTTAAAGAAAAGGGAGATAAGCCGGTCTGTCTGGTAACAAAAGACACAAACCTGAGGATAAAGGCGGATTCCCTGGGGTTGACTGCCAAAGATTATGAATCGGATAAGGTAGAGATAAGCGAGTTATATCAAGGCTTCAGGACATTCCAGGTTTCAAAGGATATTATAGATAGCTATTATGCCGATGCAAGTTTGAAACCTCCTGCAAACAATTTGCATCCGCATGAAGGGGTCATCCTCGTTGAAGAGGGGAATCCGAAACATACCGCATTGGCCAGATTTGACAAGGACAAGGGGCTCCTTGTGCCGCTTAATATTCCAAAGGATGGAGTCTGGGGAATTCATCCTAAGAATGTAGAGCAGAGATTCGCCATGAGCCTTCTTCTTGACGACTCTGTCAAACTTGTTTCTCTGGCCGGCAAGGCCGGCACCGGAAAAACCCTGCTTGCCATTGCCGCCGGCCTAAAAAAGACTGCTGATGAAGAGGTCTTTATCAGGCTGCTTGTTTCACGCCCCATATTCCCGCTGGGAAAAGACATAGGGTATCTGCCGGGAGAGATAGAGGAAAAACTTACCCCGTGGATGCAGCCTATTTTTGACAATCTGGAGCTGATCTTTGGCGTTGAAAGAAAGCATAAGGGAAAGCAACACGGCTATAGAGAGCTTATGACCCAAGGAATTTTACAGATTGAGCCGTTGACTTACATCAGAGGCAGGAGCATTCCAAATCAGTATATGATTGTTGATGAGGCGCAGAACCTTACGCCGCATGAAATAAAAACAATCATCACCAGGGCAGGGGATAATACCAAGATTGTCCTGACCGGAGACCCTTATCAGATTGACAATCCCTACATAGACTCATCCAGCAACGGCTTATCCTATGTGGCAGAGCGGCTCAAGAATGAAACAATTGCAGGGCATATAACCCTTTTGAAAGGCGAACGTTCCGACCTGGCGGAGACTGCGGCGAATCTGCTGTGACCGGCATTAAAACAGGGAAGCGCCATTTATCCATGGACCATCCTTGCAGAATTTTTACTTGCGATATACTTCGCGTCTGTGCCTGATTTTCATCACCTTTACCAATTTCGCCTTCTCGGCTATTTCATAAATAACCCTATAATCTCCAACCCGTATACGCCAATCACTTTCTGAACTGGTGATCTTACGGCAGCCCGAAGGTCTTGGGTTATTGCTCAAGGCTTTGATATGCGGGATGATGCGGCGGTAATCTTCTGCGGAAAGTCTTTTCAGGTCACGCTCGGCAGACCTCTCAAGATAAACCTCATACACCAGGGTTATACTCCTTCAGGAAATCGTCCAGTTTTCTGAACTTGAGAGGCTTTTTTCTCATATCTTCAAGCGTCCTTAAATCCTCCATATCTTCAAGTTGCTTTAACATTTCCTTATAGGTATCTATATCTAAAATAACTGCCGCTGGCCTCCCATTTTTTAGAACAATTTCAGGATTCTTTTTCTTGGTTGCAGCCTTCATAGCCATTTACCCCCTTTTTCTATCTACAAACTCTCTTTGCTTTAATATTAAGATACAGCGATAAAGTATGAATTGTCAATTCTTTTCACCGCGCCACAGCCCGCATGATTTTAACAGCCAGACGCAGTTTTTCCTCACCAGATTCTTTCAAAAGCCTGTTCATAGCCTCCCGTAGTTCCTTTATACTTGCCTCATGGCCAAAATCAAATATCTCCCACATCTCAACTCCTAATGCATCAACGAATTTGATAAGCATATTGAGGGTGGGGTTTGCCCTTCCTCGTTCAATATTGCTTAAATAGACTGTATTTATATCCATTTTTCTGCAAGTGATTCTTGAGTCAACTCTTTTGCTTCCCTTATACTCTTTATTCTGGCGCCGATAAGTTTTTTTACAGCCTCCATCCTATACCTCCTCGTGATTGTAATAATGCCTCTTCACGGCGAGGAGGTGTATATCTCAATGAACTAAATTTTCTTGACATTATTAGTCTGTTGAGATAAGCATAAGCCTATTGAATTAATATCTAACTCTTTACTATATCCGACAGACTAATTTATGGGAGAAACAACGGTGGAGAAATGAATAGAGGTTGTAATTTCTATCAGTTCTTAAGATAGGGAGGGTCATTATGATAAAACAAATTCGTTTATCTTTGCTAACGGCAGTATTGTCTTTATTTTTAGCAGGATTTGCTTTTGCCCAAGAGGATTCCATTAAGCCGTTTGGAGGTATTGAATGGGAAGATGGTTTGTTGGAGGAGCAAAGGGAGGAGCAAAGGGGACAGATTTATTTAAGCATTGCTTCAAAATCTTTGGGTCTTATAATTTTTGTATTATGGAATGAACCTAATACAAGAATGTCTTCATCTCCTGTAATAAGATAATCGGCTTTTCCTTCCAATCCCTGCAAACATCAACCTTTTCACATGGCAAAACTACTATTGCATAGCTGTCAAGAAGCGAAAAGAGTTCTTTGATTCTTTTGGCGGTAAAAATGGTTTTAAATTTGGGACGGCCTGAAACTTCACTTAGTTCTTTAAGCATCTCATCTGATACAACAACCTTTATCTCTTTCAAAATGAGTTTCTTATCTATATCCTGCAAAAGGCTTCCAAGCAAATAACTGATCCATATATTCGTATCAATTACGATTTTCATATCGCCTTTGCCTGACAGATTCTACCTCTCCGGTAATCTCCTCTATTGTTATAGGATATTTTCGGGCAGACTCCCTGAACTCTTTCAGAAGACTTTTAAACCTCGCTGCAAAGAGTTCTTTTTCCAGCATTGTCAACACCTCTATCTTTTTTGCCAATGGCAAACTTTTAACTGCTTTTTTAATTTCATTTAAACCTGAAACTGATGTTTTTAGCATAATAACACCTCCTTCAAATATGGCAGTAATATTAAATATTGCCGTATATATTACCTTTTGATTTAATGCTAACAAAATCACCGGAGAGAGTAAAGTTTTTTGAGAGCAGAACTGCATGGCAAGATAACGGCAGATATGAAGATATTAGTGTCAAATACTACCACGACTTCGGCTTATGTAAAGTCATCCTAACCTTTTGCCTTTCTTTCCAGATAAGCATATGCGCTGTGGTTGTGTATGCTCTCCCAGTTTTCAGCCTCTATGCTGAACCATGTGACGGCCTTTATCTTGTTCAGCCTTGATGCAATCTCTCGGACAACATCTTCCACAAATCGTGGATTGTCATAAGCATGTTCCGTAACAAATTTTTCATCCGGTCTTTTTAAAAGTGAATATACAGGGCTTGATGCAGAATTTTCCACTGCTTTTATTATATCCTCTATCCAGACAAAACCGTGAAACCTCAGCGCAACCTTTACCGTCCCGCGCTGGTTATGCGCGCCCCGTCTGCTGATTTCTTTGGAGCAAGGGCAGAGTGTTGTAACAGGCACACTCACTTCAAGGATAAAGTCTTTTTTTGCGCTGAGCGACCCTGCAAACCTGCATTTATATTCCATCAAGCCCTTTGCCTTTGAAACAGGCGCCGCCTTTTCAATAAAATAAGGGAATTCCACCTCCATGTGGGCAGTCTCAGCATTGAACCTTGCCTTCATCTTTGCCAGAATCTCCGGAAAGTTTTGGACAGTAATTTCTCCGCGATGTTCATTCAATATCTCCACAAACCTGCTCATGTGCGTGCCTTTAAAATGGTGAGGCAGGGCCACATACATATTCACAGAGCCGATGGTATGCTGAAACTTATTCTTCTTATCCAGCACCACTATGGGGTAACGTATATCCTTTACGCCAACCTTGTCTATGGCTATCTGCCTGTGGTCTGGCTGGCTTTGTATGTCTTTTATATTTTTCATTTTTTACTTTTTGTAGTTTGCCGATTTATCGGCGGATTCTAAGTGCACCCAATAAATTGGGCAACTACAAATATGTCTATTCATAATAAGTTGCAGCAGCGTTATCCGACTCCCACACCTTAACCTTAGCTACTTTTATATTTTTATCTTTAATTGCCTTCTTAAATTGCTTGAATATATATCTTGCCAGATTTTCCGATGATGGATTCTCCTTGTCAAAGGGTGGGATTTCATTCAGATACTTGTGGTCAAGATTTCCCAAAACATCTTTCAATATCCTCTTTAAAACCTTAAAATCCACTGCCAGCCCAATTTTATTGAGCCCCCTGTTTGCAACCGTCACCTCCACCTTCCAGTTGTGGCCGTGCAGATTTTCACATTCTCCTTCATAACCTCTCAGGTTATGGGCTGCCGCAAAATCAGATATTATGGTGAGTTCGTACATAAACAGCTCCTGTCATTTTCTGTTTTTCTTAGACTCAATGATAATTATAAGAGAATTTAACGGAATGAAAAAAATCACGAGCCGCTATATCTCTTTCTCTTTTAAACAGATATCACAGATATCCTCTGTGGTTTTTTTAGTAAAAACTCTTCCGCAATTGCTGCAACAAATTCTGTCAAACCACACAAGATTTGTTTTCTTTTCTTCAATTACATCATCAAGGAGCGTCTCTTTTACCTTCAGTGTTAATGCCCTTTGTGCACACACATCAACGCACATATTACATGCAGTACAAGCTGCTGTGGTGAAAACTATGCCCTGCCCCTTTTCCGTAGACTCTGAAATAAGGGCGTAGGTTGGACAAAACAGACAACAGAGTTGGCACATATCGCATCCATCTCTTATTGTTATACCTGGAAATATACTGGTATTTAGAACCACACCTTTTTTAGAAACGTTCTTTTCTTGATCTCTCCGTAAAGATAAGCTCGCTCCTTTCAATATTTCTAATAATTCCTCTCTTTCTTTTGGCAGAGCCTTTGTAAGCCTCTCCTTGCCGTCAATCTTTAAGGGAGGCTCTTTCTTTACGATGCCTGCAACGCCCTTTTTAATCTCCTTCTTGAACATAGAAAATATTTGTCTGCGTGAGATATCTGGCTCGCCCTTATAATCCTTGAGTCTTTCGCCTTCATAGGTAAGGTTGTTTATTGAAATGCCATCTGTAATAATTGATACCTTTTGTTTAAGCCCAAGGTTTTTCAAAAGCTCTTGAGTCTTGGAAATTGTATTCTTGGCAATCTTGTCTCCACGCTTTGACTCACAAATCTCGCATATTCCGGCATCCCTTATAGTAATCTCATCCGAACCAAGTGAAATAAGTTTTAAAACAAGGCTCGGCATAATGTGGGCAAGGCATGGAAGCCGTAAAGATTTGTGTGAAGAACATTCAAATGGCACCTTGGAACACTCAATGGTAATGTTTTTATCTTTGGAAACAAATTGCTGTGCCTGCTCAATAAAGGTGTGAGAATCAAAATTGGTCATGTCAAAGGCCCCTGTTGGGCAGAGGTTGAAACATATACCGCATCCTGTGCATTGATCATCTATAACACCGATGTGGGCTTGTTTTATTTCTATAGCCATTGCAGGGCAGTTATCTACACATAGTTTACAGCCAGATTTAGGATAACGTAGAGGAAGGCATTGGGTTGGATTTATCTTTAAAGGGGCTTTGCCCCAGACAACCATGAGTTTTGTAATGTTGTTGAGATTTAACATCGCTTAATCCTCTATAAACGATTTGATAAACGATTTGAGAGGCATTTTTTATATTCTATGATAATATAAGGCTGCTTAATAAATTAGAAAAGCTTTATCTTCAGACAGGTGAAGGTTTGACAAATATTTATGTTACAAAAAAGTGTGCTGAAAGACTTTTATCCGGGTACTTATGGACTTTTAATAACGAGATAAAATCGATTGATGGCTCTTATTTCAACGGTGATATTATAGCAGTAGTTGATAATAGAGGCAAATTTATTGGTACCGGATATATCAATGACAATTCAAAGATAATCATAAGGCTTCTTTCCTTTAAAGATGAACCCATAAACCAGTCTTTTTTTAGAAAGAGGATTGAAGATGCGCTTAAACATCGCCTTTCGTTGGGCTGGTCAATAAAGGATTCTTTTAGAGTTGTATTCAGTGAAGGTGATTTGCTTCCGGGCCTTATAGTTGACAAATATGATGATGCGCTTTCTATTCAAATATTGACGTTGGGCATGGAAAAATGGAAAGGTGCTGTTGTTGAAATAGTGGAAGACATTTTCAAGCCAAAAACCATTGTCGAGCGAAGCGATGTTGAAATAAGGAAAAAAGAAGGGCTTCAGCCAAGAAAAGGATTTCTCTATGGAGATGAAAATAGTAAAGTTGTTATCACCCTTGACGGACTAAAATTTGAGATTGACCTTTTGGAAGGCCATAAAACAGGCTTTTACCTTGACCAGCAGGAAAACAGAAAGATAATAGAGCCGTATGTAAAAGATAAAAGGGTTCTTGACTGCTTTGCCTATACAGGCGCATTTGCCGTCTATTCCGCTAAATACGGGGCAAAGGAGGTTGTGGCATTAGAAGATTCAGGCAAAATTTTTGAGATGTTAAGCAGGAATATCCAACTCAATGGTTTTGAAAATATTATTAAACCTGAAAAAGGCGATGCATTTGATTGGCTCAGGGAGCGATATAAAAAAGGCGAAAGATTTGACTGCGTCATGCTTGACCCGCCGTCATTTGTAAAAGGCAAGGAGGCAATGGCCGGCGCATGGCGAGGCTACAAAGATATAAATCTGTTGGGTTTGCAACTATTAAACGACAATGGTTATCTTATCACCTCATCCTGCTCGCAAAATATTTCTCCGGCCCTATTTCTGAACATATTAAATAATGCGGCAACGGATGCAAACTGCATGCTCCGGCTTGTTGAAAATCGTTTTCAGTCAAAAGACCATCCGATTTTACTTGGTATGCCTGAGACCTGCTATCTAAAATTTGCTGTGGCAAAGAAGGTTGCAAAATGAAGAAATCTCTATCTCTAAACAGATGAAACCCTCACGAGCCTTGGCTCACAAAGGAGCATGAAAATTTACCCCACCCTCACCCCTGATAGAATCATTCAGGGGGAGGGTCTGGGTGTAAACGCATTTTCGGGGCAAAAGGCTAATATTTATCTGAATATGAGATGCTGTATAAGCCGGTTTGGCATGAGGAATAGAGACAGAAACAGCAAAAAGCAAGACCTGACCCTCCAATCCCCTCCAATCCCACGAAAACTTGAACAGACACTACTAAATTCTCCTTGACAAATATCATAAAGGAGATTAAGTTTTGATGGAATAGTTAATAGTTGCCTTGATGGCGGGGCTTATTGACTGCAAAGGCACGTTAAACGTGCCAAAGGAAGATAAATCTCAATTTCCATTCGTCCGCCTTTATCCCCGTGCACAGGACTGTGCATACGGCGGGCTATGGCAGTTATATTCATGCTGTTAAAGGTGTGTAAGAATTTATTATGAAACAACTTTATGTTTTTTACGTCCTCTTAATAAGCTTATGCCTCACTGGCTGTGTAAATCTTCAGCAGGAGCAGACTTTAAAAGATGTCAAAGCACAACTGTCTGAATTAGAAAAAAGACAGACTAAAACGACTGCAAGCCTGGAAGAATTAAACAATAAATTCCTTCTGCTTCATGAGCAGGTTGCAATCAATAAAAAAGGCGTTGAAGAGGTGAAGGCAATGGCTGTTCCCGTTGCTCCGCCTGAAGAGCTGAAGGTAATAAAACTTGAGACAGAAAAAACAAAGGGAGTGGCAAAAAAGGAACCTTTAAAAAAAGCGGAGGCTGAAAAAAGGCCTTCAGTTAAAAAAACAGAAAATGCGCCAAGCCCTGAGGCGCGTTATAATGAAGCGCAAAACCTGTTTATGGCCGGAAAGCTGTCTGAATCGGCAGAACAGTTTAATAATTTTATCCGGCATTTTCCAAAACATTCTTTGGCAGATAATGCGCAATATTGGATTGGAGAGGTTTATTATTCCCAGAAGGACTATCAAAAGGCGGCAGTGGAGTTTCAAAAGGTGGTTGATAACTATCCAAATGAAAATAAGGCGCCGGATGCCCTTCTCAAGGCGGCTTTTTCCAATATAGAGCTTAATAGCAAGGAAAGGGCATTAGAGGCCCTGAAATTGGTTGTAGAACGGTATCCATCGTCAGAGGCCGCAGCAAGGGCAAAGGTAAAACTGCAAGAGCTCCAAAAATAGATTCGTTAAGGGAGGAGTAAAAACATGAGGGCAAAACTGATTTTAGCAGTATTGGCATGTTTATCATTTTCCTTAATTTACGATAATGCCCTTGCTGAAAAAAGAGAGAAAAAGGCAGGGGAGAAGGAAAATGCTTCTCAGCAAGAATCATGGCTGCGTCGTGGAGATGTAATCAGGCTTCCGGAAGATGGAGAATATGCGGTTAAGGAAGGGGATACGCTCTGGGATATATCAAATAGCTTCTTAAAAGACCCTTTCAGGTGGCAAAATCTATGGGAGAAAAATCAGTATATTATAAATCCGCACCTGATATATCCAGGCAATAAAATCAGATTATTTCCTCATGAACCTGTTGAAGCAGGAGAAAAAGGCAAAGAGGCTGCGCCGACTGTCCCGGAAGGGCTGCCTGTTGAAAAATTGCAAAAACCAGAGGAAACAGCCCCTGTAGCAACAGAACAAAAACCTAAAGAAGAGGCTGTTGAAACCCTGCCGCCTCCACCGCCTTCAGCAGAAGAAATACCGGTCCTGCCGCCGGTTGTAAAGGTTGTTTCTTCAATGATGGAACGGCATGGATTGATATCTGCCAAAGAGAAGGAAGGGATTGGTGTCATAATAGGCGCTAAAGAAGAGAAACTTCTTTTGTCTGAAAATGATATTGTCTTTATCGCAGTTGCCAAAGGCACAGAGATAAAGCAAGGAGATAGGTTTACTGTCTTTACAACCACCGGAGAGATAAAGCACCCTGTCACAGAAAACCCCATAGGTTTCATGGTTGATACCTTGGGAATACTCTTGGTTACACAGATTGACAAAGATGGCGTAATCTCTGCGAAGATAGAAAAATCCTACAAAGAGATACTTAAAGGGGCAAAGCTAAAGCCGTATGAGCCGCCGGTAAAAGAGGTGATTGTAAAAAAGGCTGAAAAGGCAATAGACGGCTTGATTATCGCATCATTGGGAGGCAAGGTAGGAATGGCAGAACGTGATATAGTCTATCTTGATAATGGTAAAAGCAGCGGGCTTGAGGTAGGCAATGCCATGGATATCTTCAGACCGACTATTACCGTGGATGATCCAATGTCTAAAGAGAAAAAGACAATTACCCTGCCCAATAAAGAGCTGGGAAGACTTGTTGTCATAGCTGTAGAAGATGATACAGCTACGGCGTTTATTACAAACAGCAGACAGGTAATTTATAAGGGAGACAGGGTAAGGACAGCAGAATAAAAGAGGCTATAGACAACAGGCATCCGCCTCAGGCGGATGCCTGTTGTCTATAGCCTAATTATTTTTTATGGCTCACGAAATAAAATACTGGCTTGCCCTTGGAAGGGTCAAGGGCGTAGGCAAGCTTGCCTATAAGGCGCTCATAGACGAATTTAAGGAGCCTGCCCTTGTATTTGACACACAAATAAAGCGGCTTGAAGAAATTCCGGGAATTGGGAAAAAAACGGCCTTAAACATAAAAAATTTTAAGGAATGGGATTGGGTAGAAAAAGAAATAGGCCTTATAAAAAAGCAGGGTGTTAAATTTCTAACACTAACAGATACAGACTACCCTAATCCCTTGCTTTCAATACCCGATCCCCCGCCATATCTATATGTAAAAGGCACAATCTGCAAAGAAGATGAGAGAGCAATAGCAATTGTCGGCACAAGGCTTCCAACACTGTATGGTTTGTCAACAGCGGAAAAATTGGCAAGAGAGCTAAGTGTATATGGAATTACTATCATAAGCGGAATGGCGCGTGGCATAGATTCTGCAGCGCACAGGGGCGCTCTTGCTGCAAAAGGAAGAACTATCGCTGTGCTTGGATGCGGGGTTGATAGAGTGTATCCGCCAGAAAATAAAAAACTATACGAACAGATTATCTCAAATGGCGCTGTAATTTCTGAGTTTCCGATAGGCGCGCCGCCGCTGCCTGAGAATTTTCCCCAGAGAAACAGGATTATAAGCGGCCTTGTAAAGGGGGTGCTGGTTGCAGAGGCATCTCTTAGGAGCGGTTCTTTAATAACAGCGCGCTTGGCCCTTGATTATGGAAGAGATGTCTTTGCTTTACCGGGCAGTGTAACATCCAGCAAGAGCAAAGGGACAAATAAACTCATAAAAGACGGCGCAAAACTTGTTGAAGATGCAAGCGATATTCTGGTAGAGACATCTATGAATATGTCCGTAGGGCAGGGCTTTAACCCTGCAGCAACCATAGAGGGTTGCCCTACTGCCGGCACAACAAATGAGATACGGCCGCGACTTTCATCAGACGAAGAAAAGATTATGAACCTTCTTGAAGAACCGTGTCTGATTGACACTATTATTCAACAGACAGGCCTTTCCGCTCAGAAGGCATCAGCGCTGCTTTTAGACATGGAGTTAAAAGGACTTGTTCAGCAGCAGGCTGGAAAACAATTTTTAAGGAGATGAGACGATTGCACAGATTATAAAAACAGATTACACGATAAAAGCTGCTTTTAAATCCATGTAATCTTATTTCAAAAATCTGTGTAATCAATATCATTATGCCAAAATCACTCGTCATCGTAGAGTCGCCTGCAAAGGCAAAAACCATTGAGAAATTTCTCGGCAAGGATTTCACGGTGAAGTCTTCCATAGGACATATCCGCGATCTGGCGGATGGAAACACTGGCGTGGATGTGGAAAACAATTTCCGGCCCAATTATGAGGTTCCCGCAGAGAAAAGAAAAGTGGTCGCGGACTTAAAAAAGTCTGTGAAGGCCGTTGACACAGTGTGGCTTGCAACAGACGAAGACCGTGAAGGCGAGGCCATCGCATGGCATTTGTCTGAGGCGCTGGAGTTGAAGCCGGAGAAAACCAAACGGATCACTTACTCTGAAATTACCAAAGAGGCTATTCAAAATGCGATTGAACATCCGAGGACGATTGACAAAAATTTAGTTGACGCTCAGCAGGCGCGCAGGGTCTTGGACAGATTAGTCGGCTATGAGATTTCGCCCATACTCTGGAGAAAGGTGAAGCCCGCGCTTTCCGCAGGAAGGGTGCAGAGCGTGGCCGTGCGGCTCATCGTGGAGCGGGAAAGGGAAATACATAATTTCAAATCTGTTTCTTCGTATAAGGTGTCGGCGGTTTTTCTGAACGGGAAAAACGAAATCGTAAAGGCCGATTTGCCGAAAAAGTTTCAAACCAAAGAAGAGGCAAAGACATTTCTGGAAAAATGCAAGGGTGCGGAATTCTCCATCACAGATATAGAGACAAAACCCGCAAAGAAATCCCCATCCGCACCGTTCACCACATCAACGCTCCAGCAGGAGGCGTCAAGAAAATTCGGATACTCGGTTGCGCAAACCATGAGGATAGCGCAGGGGCTTTACGAAGACGGAAAGATAACCTACATGCGCACGGATTCGGTGAATCTCTCCGAGACCGCGCTGGCTCAGGCAAAAACGGCGGTTGAACAATTATACGGCAAGGAGTTTGTGAATATCCGGCGCTATAAAACAAAGAGCAAAGGCGCACAGGAGGCGCACGAGGCCATCCGCCCGACTGATCTCGGCGCTCAGACAATTGCAGGCGACGGCCAGGCGCAGCGCATCTATGAGCTGATATGGAAAAGGACAATTGCCTCGCAGATGAGCGATGCGCTGTTGGAAAAAACCACAGCCACAATCAACATATCCCTGCCCCCGAATGTATCTATCGGGGGAACAGTCGAAGAGAAATTTGTTGCGCAAGGCGAGGTGCTTAAGTTTGAAGGATTTCTGAAGGTTTACCTCGAAGGAAAAGACGAGGAAGACGAGGAAAATACCGAAGGCATCCTGCCTCCTTTGAAGGTCGGAGAAAAGCTTATAAGCAGAGAAATAATTGCTACGGAACGGTTTACCCATCACCCGCCGCGATACACCGAAGCCACACTGGTGCGCAAACTGGAGGAACTCGGCATCGGACGGCCTTCTACCTATGCGCCTACCATCTCCACCATTCAAAAGAGAAACTATGTGGTCAAGGAAGACCGTGAAGGGGTGAAAAGGAATTTCAGTTGTCTCACTTTGAAGGATAAACAGACCACCGAAGAAATCAAATCCGAAAACACCGGCGCCGAAAAATCAAAACTCTTTCCCACGGACATCGGCATGGTGGTGAACGATTTTCTGATGCAAAACTTTAACGATATTATGGACTATAATTTTACGGCAACGGTGGAGGAGGAGTTTGACGAAATTGCCCAAGGGAAATTAGTATGGACAAAGATGCTTGCTCGCTTTTACAAGCCGTTCCATGCAACCGTAGAGCATACAACGGAAACATCAGTGCGTCAGAGCGGCGAACGGCTGCTCGGCAAAGACCCTAAGACAGGAAAACAGGTAATCGTGAGGCTCGGAAAGTTCGGGCCCATAGTTCAGATAGGGCATCCGGATGATGCGGAAAAGCCGCGTTACGCCTCGCTTCGCAATGATCAGCGCATGGATACCATCACCTTTGAACAGGCCATGGAGCTTTTCAAACTCCCCCGCAACCTCGGGACGCATGAAGGCGATGAGGTGGTTGTGAACATCGGCCGTTTCGGCCCGTATATAAAATATCAGGATGGTTATATATCCCTTCCCAAAGGTGAAGACCCTTACACGATTTCGCTGGAAAGGGTCAAGGAAATTTTAAACGGCCCCCGCCTGCCAAAGGTTTTGGGCAAGTTTCAGGGAGAAGACATCAGCGTGGCAAAGGGGAGATTTGGGCCTTATGTAAAATACAAAAACATCTTTGCGTCATTGAAAAAAGACGAAGACCCGTTCAGCGTAACTCTGGAGCGCGCCATTGAACTGGCGACCGCAAAGGAGAAGAAAGAGCAGGAAAAGATAATCCAAGCGTGGGATGTGGACGCACGGGTGCGCGTGGTAAACGGCAGATACGGCCCATGCATTCAGTCCGGAAAAAAGTTCTTCCGCATCCCTGCCGGCACAAAGCCGGAGGAGCTTACGGTGGATGAATGTCTTGCCATAGCGGGATTAAAAGAAGAAGCGAAAAAGCCGAAGGCCGCTGGCGCGAAGGGAAAAGCAAAAAGCAGAAAGGCAAAAACACGCAAGGCGGGGTAAGTGTTGCGACACAGTAAGTAGGGTGGGCTGTGCCCACCAAAAAATATCGGCAAAACAAAATGGTGGGCACAGCCCACCCTACAAACTTATGGGTTTGCTTCCCAATATCGGCTGGAATCCAATCGCATAGGCGGATCACACGCAGGGACTATCATTCAATTTTGCATATTAATCCCGAAGAAAGTGTAATAAGATCCATCAGATACCTCAAGTCTTTTTATTGGCGGAACATAAAACCTGTGATAGTTTCTGTTCAGATAATAGCTGGTTATCTTTCATGAAAAATATCAACCATGTGCTGCAATGTATCACAACCCCATTTCCCTATATACCACTTGCCTTCAAAAAGCTGTGCATCTGGAAACTGTCCCACTCTTGTAGGATGGATTTCTTCCCATGTTTCCCGGATGACCTGAGATAACAAATCATTCCTAACCACTCGTTCAAGCCTATTCGCTTCGCTCATGCTTAACTCCTCGTTGAATTAGTAAGTAGGGTGGGCTATGCCCACCATTTCAAAAATTGCTGATATTTTTCTATGGGCATAGCCCACCCTACAAGAAAAGAATTTCAGAGTTTCTGCCATGAATGCATACGCGATACATACATTTCAGTTTTTGGTCCGCAGTTTTTTTCTTGCATCCTGCGTCCTGCATCTTGCATCTTCCTCTTCTGCTGCCTTCTTTGTTGAAACGCAAACCGTCAAGGGTAATGTATTAAGAACTATTGTCATAGACCCCGGCCACGGCGGAGAAGATACCGGGGCTGTGGGGCCGTCTGGGATAAAGGAAAAAGATATAAACCTTGCAATTGCAATGAGGCTTAAAAAACTCCTCGCAGAAAAGACGAATGCCATAGTAATACTTACCAGGGCAGACGACAGATTTATTCCTTTGGATGAAAGGACTAACATTGCCAATAAAAATGAGGCAGACCTTTTTA
>MGRL01000049.1 GCA_001798165.1 Deltaproteobacteria bacterium RIFCSPHIGHO2_02_FULL_43_33 | reverse complement strand
TTATTAGGCTTTCTCTCGGAACGAGCACCAAGCCTGCAAAGGCGTATCCCTGATACTCAAGCCAGCCATATTCTTCTTCCGTAATAGAGTTGATGAATTCCTTCCATAGGTTATGCCTTGCGAATCAACTCCACCAATGCATCGAGTTTCTTCTTTGATATTTTCTTTCCACTCAAGGTCCGGAACAGAATCGGCAGGCTTGTTACGACAGTTGCATTGTTTAACAACTCTTCGGGAATGCGCCCGGAACTGATATGAGCAAGATCTAAAAATTTATACCAGTCGTCAGTGCCTTTCTTTATGTGCAGGTAACTTGCGTATTCCTCAAGTTTGTCGCTTCCCTGCGGCGGCGGCATAAGACCCCTTTCCAATTTGCTGATATTACCGGGGTCAAGTTTATTTTCGGCACAGAATTGACGCAGGGTCTTTTTAAGCCCTATTCTCTTTTGCTTGAAAAACTCGCCGAATGTTAATTTTGCCGGCATCATACAGACACCCCCTTTTTCAAGATATGCTGTTGTAGTAACATTACAACAGGGATTTGCTTTTGTCAAGCGCAATTTGTCTTAGTATTATGGACTGGTAGACAAGAAAGCCAGAAATGGGGGATTGATTATTTTCCTCACCCTTTACCCTTCCCCGTCCCTGCGGAACCTTTCCACCAGCCCTTCTGTATCCCTCATCCGGTGGGCAATGCCCACCCTACGATCTCTCCCTTATTCCCTTACTTTGTTTCTTACAAATTCCATGAACGCTCTAAAACCTTTTATAACATCCAACGGAAAAGGGGTTGCTTCTACTGCCTCTTGTGTGCTGTTATGAAAGTGGTACGGATAGGTGCTGACATTCTTCCAGCTTGGATCAGGGAAATTATCGTAACGGAATACCTCGCCAGTCTTATTCATTCGTTCCCAATGGAAACCGAATTTATCCGGGAGCCTCTGCGAAAGGTTGACATCTATAAAGCTGCTATCTGTCAGAAATATTCTAAGTTTGTGGTCAATAAACATCGTCCCGGCTATAATGTCAGCAAATTCTATCTCAGCAATCCTCTCCAGATTATGGATTGAAGGCATCAGATTTTCTCCAGAAGCTTCTTTATCCTTTCCCTTTCCGCTTCAAGATTGTCGAGGGCAAAATAGTCATCATATGAATCCTTTTCGCTGATAAACCCCTTTTTTATTTTTGCATCAAGTTCAAAAACATCTTTTACGCCGTGCTTCTTAGCAATTGTGAAGATATCTGCCTCAACTTTCGACAATTTCTGATGGAGATACGTGCTAACGCTTTCCTTTATAACCTCTTTGGGGTTCATATGAAATTCTTTTGCCACCATATCAATGACCGTCATAGGACACCTCCTGTAATATCTTTGTTCGTATTATATCTAAAAACTACTGTTTCAAAAAGGACAAAAATAGATATTGATTTATTTCCCTCACCCTCGTAATCCTAATCCCTTTATCCTTTACCCCGTTAGAAGCTTCCTCCAACAGTGGTAAATTTTGCCAATAGAAGCAAATCATTTCCTAACAGGCGAGCTTCTAACGGGGTTCACCATCCCTGCTGAACCTCTCCCACAGCCCTTCTATCTTCCTCATCCGGCGGGCATAGCCCACCCTTGTATCTTCCATCATTGTTTTCACATCCGGTGGGAATAGACTACCCTTCTTCGAGAAATTTGCGTGGAGTTACTATCCTTAAATTAAACGGCAAATCTGCGATATTAAGAAGGTCGGCATCACCTGTGACCAGAAAGTCTGCCTTTGCTTCAATACAACATTCAAGCAACATAAGGTTTTAAATTGCAGGTGGTTAATCTTTCCCTCTGCCTCAAGCGCCAAAGGGACATCGCGGTATTCCTTTAAAAGGTCGTGGGTTAAATATATGTCTGCCTCTGAGAACGCCTTCTTTACAGCCTTCTCTGGTGTTCCACCAAAGGCATAGGCAGAAATAAGCACTCTGTGTCTATGACTACTTTATTTCTTCTTTTCGTAAGCCTTTCTCCTTACCGATTTAACTGCATTGTCAATATCTTTCATTGTCAAACGTGTCTTTTTGAACGCCTCGCGAGCGACCTCAAATGCCGCATCGAGCCTATCCTCTGGAGAAAGGGCAGAAAGGATAAAATCCTCTGGATTAACTTTTTGTGCCGCGGTTCTCATATAAATCACCCCCTACATTATTAGTTTTTTCTCTATTCTATATCAAAGTACCAACTTATTCTATAGCTAAAACAGAAAAACGAGATAGTCAAAGGTCATTTGCTGTAATATTTCAATATCCTCTCCCGATCCTCGCTCTCTTTATCCCCCTTATAATAAATCTCAATGAACTCTATCCAGTCCTCTTTTTCGTGATACGCATAGATAACCCTTATCCCCGACTGTGCGCCCTTCCCTTTCAGCGCCTTACAGGCGAATTTCTTGGCTTTGAAGATTTTCGGGGAATGGATGCCAAGATCGGATATGTGAAAGATTGCCCTGCTGTCGATATTTTGCTTGTGAAAGGCATTGAGAGCAACCTTTATAAACATCCGCAAATCCTCTTCGAGCGATGAGAACCGCTTAAGCCTCTTCATGTCCTTTTCAAATTCCGGGACATGGGATATCTTCTTAAACAGCGTCCCAACGAATGGACTGTAAAACTCACCGCTCATCCGTTCTCTTCCGCATATGCCCGCACAGAATAGGGCAATGTGCGGTAAAAGACCGATTCGTATTCGATAGCTTCGCCATCCGTCGTTGTCACCCATGGAACATCGTTATGCGAATAGGCGCTTATCTGGCTCGCATTCATCTCCGAGAGCCTGTTCAGAACGTCATCGATCACTTCGATCTCGTTCGCCTTTAATTTCGTCAGGTCAGGTTTCCGGTGGGGTAGATACTTGGTCTGCGGAAAATTGAAATATTCGCTTTTGACCTTCTCTATCTCCTTGCCTTCGATCATTTTCTCTACGATTTTGACAAACTCGACAGGCGTGGGGCCATATTTGTTCTTGATGTAAGTAGCGCCGATCATCTGTTCCTCATATTTTTCATAGAAATCAAAGTCTATGAAATAGAGGAGCTTGTAGATGACGGTTTCGCCGATATTTTCTTTGGCCCCGACCTTGTTCAGGATGTACAACAGAATTTCTTTGAATTTCTGGAGATTCTTCTGCGGCACGCTAATCCGCATTTTCGGTTTAGCCGTTTTCTCTTGCTTGCTTTTATGCAAATGAACCTCCGGCTCTTTTACCGGATTCAACAAATCGTCCACTGAAACATGAAAAATATGAGAAAGCTTTTGCAGTTCGTCTGCGGAAATTTTCCGCTCGCCGCTCTCTATTTGGGAAACGGCAGGGCGCGATATGCCTATCTTCTGTGACAACATATCCTGACTCATACCGGTCTTTTCCCTAAGCATTTTAATCCGATGCCCTATTTTCTCGTATATGCTCATCGTAGCCCTCCCCTTAATGGCATTAAGTTATCATAGGTATGATTATCTGTCAAGAGATTGTTTGATATTACTACAACGGTAGATTTGGCAGGGATTATTTTTCAGCGGTAATGCAGACCGAAAGTCGGCGCTATATTGCTGTTGAGGTCAAAATCGACAATTTCTTCTATAGGTACTGGAATAGCGCCGGAAGGGTTGTGGGTGCATAAAAAGTCATCGGCATTCTTGCTTTATTTCCTGTATTTTTCTCTAACAGGCTGTTGAAAAAGGCATCAACAGCCTTGATTACACAGATTAGGAAAAACGATTACACAGATATTTCAATGGGTTTTAATCTGTGAAATCTAATCTTTTATCCGTGTAATCGGAGTTTGTTGAGTTTTTCAACAAACTGCTAAACCCTTAAACTCCCCACTATCTCTTTCACGCTTTTAATCTTATTCTTTTTAAAGTAATCCCCAATCCCATCCGATATCTTTATACTCGCCTGCGGATCAATAAAATTTGCTGTGCCGACCTGAATCGCTGATGCGCCGACGAGCATGAATTCTATTGCGTCCTCTGCTGTCATAATCCCGCCGATGCCTATTAAAGGCAGTTTCACTGCCTTGAATACCTGCCATACCATTTTTAACGCAACAGGCTTTATGGCAGGGCCTGAAAGCCCGCCAATAATGTTGCCAAGTTTAGGTCTTCTTGTGTTCGCATCCACTGCCATGCCTGACAGCGTATTTATTAAAGAAAGGGCGTCTGCGCCTGCATCCGCTGCTGCCTTTGCAATGAGCGTTATATCTGTAACATTAGGAGAGAGCTTTACAATGAGGGGAAGTTTTGTGGATTTTCTAACCGCGCTTATAACCCTATATGTCATCTCAGGGTTTGTGCCGAATTCAAGCCAGCCCTCCTGCTTGTTTGGACACGAGATGTTCATCTCAAGCCCTGCGATGCCTTCTGCAGCATCCAAGGCCTTTGCCACTTCACAGTATTCATCAATGGAATCTCCGAAGAAATTGACAATGACCTTTGTGTCAAATTTTTTAAGGAAGGGAAGCTTCTTTTCTACAAATACCTCTACACCCACATTTTGCAAACCAATAGAATTGAGCATACCTGCTGCTGTCTCTACAATCCTTGGCGGAGGATTACCCTGTCTGGGTTTTAACGATAAACCCTTGACAGCAACAGCGCCAAGCCTGTTTAAATCCAGATAAGGCGCAAACTCCTCTCCGTAGCCAAACGTGCCTGACGCAGTCATCACAGGGTTTTTCAATTCAATGCCTGCAATATTTACAGAGAGATCCTGTTGTAATTGTTTTTTGCTTTGACTCTCTGATACTTTGACTCTTTGACTCTTTTTTATATTTCTTCCCATGCTATTTCCTTTGCATCAAACACCGGCCCGTCCTTGCAGACCATTTTATAAAAGTTGGAGGTTTGAGGTTTGAGGTTGGAGGTTTCGTATTTTTCAGGAATATTTTTTAAATCTTTGCCTCTCACCTCCAACCTCGCACCTCGCACCTTAATTGCGCATCCCAGACATGCGCCTATACCGCAGGCCATGGCCTGATCAAGAGAAACATAACAAGGCGCATCTGCCTCATCTGTTATCCTTGCAACCTCTTTAAGCATGCCTTTAGAACCACATGCGTAGATAACATAATCGCCATTTTTTGAAAGTTCTTTTTTTAATAGCTTTGTTACAAACCCTTTTTTCCCAACACTTCCATCGTCTGTAGAAATGGATATATCAATCCCCAGTTTCTTAAAATCTTCAAGACCAGGCAGGTCATCTTTACCCCTTCCTCCAAATAAAAGTCTTGACCTTGAACCTTTCACCTTTAACTTTTCAACCAAAGTATAGAACGGTACAATGCCGATTCCACCAGCAACCATAATAATTTCTTTGTAATGTTTATCTACCGGAAAATTGTTACCTAAAGGCCCGAGGACATCCACTGTGCCGCCAGATTTTAAATCTGTCATCAGCCTTGTGCCTTTGCCAACCACTCTATAAAGTATTTCTATCCCTTGACCCAGTATTTTATATATGCCAAACGGCCTCCTCAATAAGGGATCAATGCGCCCTGTAAGCCTAAGCATAACAAACTGCCCTGGCTCAATATCCGGCGAGTCTTTCCAGCTTATTCCAAGTTTATAATAATCAGGAAGAATCTGTTTATTATATAAAACCTTCATCCTGTTCCTCTTCGTCATCAAAAGCAACCTCGCGCTCTCCCTTAATCTCCAATGCCATTACTATCGCATCTTCATTATTATTGCCGTAATAGCCTTCCCGTATACCTATCTCTTTAAAACCAAAATCTTTATAAAGCTCTTGGGCATAGACATTTGATCTCCTGACCTCCAAGAAAACCTCTTTTACCCTCCTTTCCTCCATGCTGTTTAAGGTAAAGAAAAGAAGGCTCTTTGCAATGCCCTTTCTGCGAAAATCAGGGTGGACAGCTATGTTAAGGATATGTGCCTCGTCTGCCACCACCCAAAAAATTATAAAGGCAGCAGTTTCCTGCCTGCCATCGTGTGCAACTTTTGCTATAAATTTATTGGAAAATTGGTTTTGGAGTTCTTTTTCAAATTGCGATTTTAACCAGGGAGACGAATAGGAGAGTCTTTCTATATTCAAAACATCTTCCAGGTCGTCAATGGTCATTGGCAGGATTTCCAAGTCTTTAAGAGCAGTGTCTAACATCTCTAATAATCAGTGTATTAAAGCGTCAGAGTGTCACAGATAAAATCAAAATCTTTTCCCTTTGATGCTCTGACTCTCTGATGCTTTGACACTATTTATTGTTTGTCGCAAATATCACATGCCAAAGATCTATCTTCTTCAATTTATATTTTTTATCAACTTTTAAATGAGCCTTTTTTATAAATTCATCGAGGCAGAGATCGGACCTCCAGCCTATCCTCTTGCTGACAGGGTTAAATATCTTTTCCATGCCTGCCATAACCTTATTCTTGCTCTTGAAGTGGTTCACAATCACTATCCGCCCGCCTTTTTTGCAAACCCGCTTTACCTCAGACATCATCCGGTAAGGGTCAGGAACAACGCTGACCACATGGGAGATAAAAACCTTGTCAAATGCGTTGTCTGGAAAATGAAGATTCATCGCATCCATCTCAAGCAATTCTATATGATCAAGATTAAGCTTCTTAACCTTTTGTCTTGCCTTTTTGAGCATAGCGCCTGACAGGTCGATGCCTATAACCTTGCAAGACCGTGGGAAGAGGGGGAGCGAGAGCCCTGTGCCGACACCCACATCAAGTATCTTATCTCCTGCTGCAATGCCCATAGAATGGATTGCGTGTTTTATCCTCGGATAAAAGAACCCTTTGAATATTACATCATATACATTAGAATAACCTGCATAAATCTTTTTTATGCTTTCAAGTTCCACTTTAAATCTCCTCTGCTTTGGTGAATTAGAGATTAGCAAACTTGTTAATTAGAAAAAGCAAATCCTCTAATTCTCCAATTCTCCAATTTCCTTAACATAGATAACCTTATCATCTCCAACTCTGTAAAAATCCTTAACCCTTGATGCCTCGCGAAACCCAACCTTTTCATAAAATGAACGGGTCTTGTTATATTTTGACTGCGCAGATGTCTCTACAACAATCATCCTTGCGCCATTCTTTTTCAGTATGCCCTCCAGATACTTGATAAGCATCTGGCCAATCCTTTTACCCTGCCACGCCGGCTCAATTGCTATCCAGTATATATCATATACATTGTCGGCAAACGGGGTTTTCCCGTAACAGATATAACCGAGCGGCTTATCAGCTTCATCCGCTGCGCAGACAAAGATATATTCTCCTTTGGTTATATCTCTCAGGTAAAAATCCAACAATTCAGCAGCACAGTATTTCTCCTCGTCTGTAAAATTCTCATTGCTTCTTATAATGGATTCAATCGTTTCTTTATCTTTATGAGCTACCTCTCGTATCCTGATTTCCATTCCTGTGAATCCCCTATATTTTATATCTGTTATAAGCCGTTTTTACTATCTCAAGTATGGCAGCAGGGTAATCCATTCCATCTGCTGCCGCACTCCTTGCAAAACCGGCATCATGGGATACATCAGGGTTTGGGTTTACTTCAAGCACCTTGAGGATTCCATCCTCACCCATTCTCATATCTACCCGTGCGTAGTCTCTGCAACCTATGACAGTATATGCCTTTAAAGCAACAGTGTGGAGCTCATGTTCCAATTCTTTGGAAATATCAGCAGGGCACACAGGCGGCGTTTTAAGATAGATAGGGCTGTCCGGCGTCCATTTGGCATCATAGGTGCAAATCTTCGGATGCGCTTTAGAGAGCTGCGAAAAATCTATCTCAGACACAGGCAAAGCCTTTGGCCTGTAATTCCCGATTATTGCAATATTAAACTCCCTTCCATCTATATATTCCTCTACTATTGCAGGTTGATTGTAATTTTTCAAAACATATTCAACTCTCTTTTTTAAACCTGCCATATTTTTTACAACAGCATACTCATCAATACCGACGCTCGCATCCTCTTGCACAGGTTTTACCATGAGAGGAAATCTTAAATCCTTGGCCAATCGTGAAGGGGCCTCTTTCAACACCAGATATGGCGCAGTTGGGATGCTATTTGCGTGAAGTATACCCTTTGCTATACCTTTATTCAATGCAAGGCCGAGCGTAAGCGGACCGGAGCCGGTAAATTTAAAATCAAACAGTTCCAAAACAGCAGCCACATTCATTTCAAAGGCGCTCTTACCCATTGCCCCTTCGCAGAGATTAAAAACAATATCAGCGTTTTCTTTTTTAAGAACTTCGATAAAATTCTCTACATCATCTCTCAAAGGAACAAGAACTGTGGATAGACTTTCACCATTCAAGGCCGCCGCTACCTTTTCAGCAGTATCTACAACCCCCTGCCATGACGCAATATCTTGCTCAGCGCCATGCATCATGTCCATATCGTCATTGTAAATAATGGCAACTTTTTTAAGTTTTAATCCCATATCTCTTGCACGCAGCATCTAAAACAGCATTTATAAGTTTATGGTAATCCATTCCGGCAGCCCTTGCCGCCTTGGGAAAACAGGAATTGCTCTTTGGGTCAGGCAGAATTCCCGGCAGAGGGTTCAGCTCCAAAATATAAGGCCGCTCTTTTGAATCAAGCCTTATGTCTATTCTGCACCAGTCCTTTATATCAAGAATACGAAAGGCATTGCTACATATATCGCCTATATCTTTTTTAAGCTTACTTCCAATATCGGCAGGGCACTGAAATATTTCAAGGGGATTATCCGGCGTATCCCATATCCACTTCGCCTCATAAGAATAGATTGGATTAACGCCGGCCGGCAGACTTGAGTAGTTTATCTCTACAACAGGAAGCATCTTCAAATCCTCGCTGTTTCCAATCATGGCAACAGTAAACTCTCTGCCTTCAAGAAACTCTTCTATGAGTGCAGGCTGTCGATATTCTGCAATTACCCACGCTACCCTTTCTTTAAGTTCATCTTCACCATTGACTACAGAATTATTTCTTATGCCTTTACTTGAGCCTTCGTAAAGAGGCTTTACGATAAGGGGGAAAGGCAACGATTTACGATTTGCAATGATAGATTTTAAATCTGAAATCCGAAATCCTAAATCCGAAATCACGGAAAATAGCGGCGTTGAGATGCCGTGATATGACAGGAGCTCTTTTGCCCTTGCCTTATCAAGGCAAATAGCGAGCGCCAGCGGCCCTGAACCGGTATATGGTATCCTGAGCATATCCAGCATAGCCGGTATCTGAGACTCCCTGCTCTGCCCCCATAAACCCTCTGCAATATTGAAAACGATATCCGGCTTGGAGGCCTTTAGCTTTTCATATGCAACTTCGTCTGCCTCTATCAAAACAACATCATGTCTTTTTGCCAGGGCAACCCGAACAGCCTCTATGGTATCCTCATCATCCCATTCTGCAAAAAAATCAGAGGGAAGAGCTTTTTCTGACCCCTGACCCCTGACCCCTGACCCTTGTTTTTTAATATTATAAGTTACACCCACCTTCACGCCTTATCCCTCTAACCTTTTAGTCGTTCCTCAACATAATTTACAAGCTTCCGGATTATTTCATCTGCAATATTATCAGGCACGCCGTCATAGTGCTGCGACTTCTTTCTCATATCACACATATCATTTACATAGTCAACCACAATAAACTTCCCATCGTCTCTCATTGCAATCTCTGTTGAAAAAAAATCAAGCTCGCATATTTGCGCTATCTTTCGTGTGATATCCCCTAATTGAGAAAGGCCGTAATTTTTAATCTCTTCTTCCTTAAGCTCCTGATATATATGCGTGACATCGTTCCACCAGCATGGAATTACCGTCTTACCCACATAAAACACCCTGAACCATGCCCTCTTCCCTTTTCCCAAAATTTTAGGCGCAATCTTTTCCTGAAGCAGATACTTATCATGCGAGATTTCCATCCGCGCCTTTATAATCTGATTAATGCTTCTGCCATTCGTAACCACACCTACGCCGCCGCCGCCGCAGGCAGGCTTTATGATAAACGGTTTGCCAAGTCTTTTTACCCTTGAAAGGTCTACCCGTGGGCTTTTCTGCCACGGAGATAAGATTATGGTATACGGAACATCAATGCCTGCTGAAAGAAATTCCAGATGCATGGTCGCCTTATCAACTGCCCGCGGAAGAAGAGACAATTCATTTATCATCCAAAAAGGCCCCTTCCGCGCCAAGTGGATAAGGTCGTAAAATCTTGGAATTGTATCCGATGCCCTGTCAAGGAGGGCCCTTATAATAAGCTCTCCGCTGGCCATAATAGTTAGGGTTTCGTCAAGATTGGATAGATGTATTATGTGGCTTTTTAGCCCCTTTTGCTGACATGCCTTGTCAAGGCCGTAAATAAAATCACGGTCATATACCCATTCCCATGCCAATGCCAAGTCTACAATATGAGACACGGTATCTCCGCTTTAGGCTAATGGCAAAAGGCTACAGGCGCAAGGCTGAAGAAAAGAATTATTTTTTCCTTTAGCCATTAGCCTTACGCCTTTAGCCTATAATATCAAAACAGCAGCAGCTATAACTGTAGTACACTTCCCGTCTCCCCTTACAATAGCAGATTGTGTGATATTTGTGGTTTTAACTATCTTATCGCTTATGCGGTATATCTCCTTTTTTTCATCCCAACCGAGACTCTGGTCCAACTCGATACCAAGCGTTGATGCAAGCATAGCTGCCGCCAAATCTTCTGAATAATCACCTGCAGCCTTATCTGTCTGGCCAAATGCATGGTGCTCGCTTAAGTAACCATACTGTTTTTTGTCCATTGGTATTGCGCATCCAACAGAGGCTGCCATTAAACGTCTCGGCTCATTTGAACAGCACCTGCTCATAACACAGAAGACAATCTGCCCTGGCGAAAGCATTTTCAGCCCCTGGCTTCTGCTGACTATCTTAGAACCCGGTGGAAATATGCTGGATACTGTAACAAGATTGAATTTTTCTATACCCGCATCTCTCAATGCAAGCTCAAAGGAATGCAGTTCTTCTTTGTGCGTTCCGACTCCTTTTGTAAAAAATACCCTCTTCGGGACAAGTAACATCTCTTTTCTCCTTTCGTTTTTATCTTTTTTTATTTTTACTGATATATCCCCTAATCCCACAGGTGTGGCGGCTTACTATAGTCAGCGATATAAATTTGTAGTCTGCCGATTTATCGGCGACTTTAAAATACGCCCATAAATGGGCAAACTACATCTACTTATTTATTTCGTTCACTATAATAGGCTGTTGAAAAAGTCATCAACAGCCACGATTACATTTACAAGTTGACCTCAGAGTTCTTCTTCAAGACCGCCAAGATTGAATGACAGCATTGCGGGAAGAATCTCCATTTCTATACAGAGCGTCATAACTTCGCATACCTGCGTTGCTCCTCGGCTCGTCGTTGCAGCGTATGCTAAAAATACGCCTCACTCCTCGCTTTCGTCGCGCCTTGGTCTGCTGTGTTCTGGCGCTCTGTATGCTGCTCTATTTATGTCGTTGTGTATACTTTCCGCCTCTCTTGGTTTTTGAAGCGTATAATGGAAATTTAAGATTCGCTCCCTTTCTCTTAAAACCCTTCATCCTTTTTGCAAGGGCAGTGACCATGATAGGAAGGGCAATTGTCGTGTCGCAGTGCACGGTAACCATCTTTGCCTTTTTTGCGATCTTTCCCCATGACTGCGCCTCTTCAAAGGTACAGCCGGAAAGCCCGCCCCAGTGCGGCGCATCCGCAGTAATCTGCACGGCATATTTATGGCCTGACACATTCTCGCCCATAATCCCTGCAGTAACCTCTGTCTGCTGGATAAAATTCTTCGGCGTGCCGCCGCCTGCATAAACAACGCCCGTATTCTTTGCGCGTGCGGCAATAAGGGCTGTCTCCTTTACATCTCCAATTACATCAAACAGAAAATTATCTTCTTTTGGATTCATGGCAAGGCCAATGCCAATAGATGAATCGCCTATAGCCGGACAGTAAACAGGGATATTTGTTTTATAGGCAGCAGTCAGTATCCCGTCTTCCTTTGCGCCTTTAGAAAGCTGTTTGCCGAGAAGATATAAAAATTCCCTTGTTGTATACGGCTTCTTTTCAAGTGTCTTTGAAAACCGATAACAATACGCATCAGCACTTTGAAACTCATCTTCAACAGCAAAGACATCGTATATCCTGTCAATGCCTTCGTCTTTAAGCTCTTCATCATTTGCCGTGGCATGTCCCTGCCAGTGATATTTTCCGAGGGTCTCATGTATGTCATGAAACAGATTGGCGCCTGTGGATACAAGGCAGTCTATTAATTTACTTTTCAGGAGATGCACAACAACCCTCCTCATCCCGGCAGGAACCATTGCGCCTGCGAGGCCAAAAAATATTGTGACATCACCCCTGAGCATCTGCTCCCATACATCAACAGCAATTGCCAGATTTTTTCCCTGAAATGCGGTTTCTCCCATCCTGCTTAACAGCTCGCTGACCTCTGCGCCTTGAATAATCTCTACAGGTCTGACAGGCCTTTTTAAAAATTTGCTTTTTGCCACAGTTATATTACCTCCAGTTTTTCGTAAACCACATTAAACATGGTAGGGGAAAAATATATTTTCTTTTTTAAGTTATGTCAAGAACAAAGACAGCCTAAAAGTCTATAAGCCTGCGACTTGAAGAACCTCGCTGCAAGCAGCGGGGGTTGCGGCGAGCATTCTGTTCAAGAGTTTAAAAGCTTGCAGGCTAACTACTTGTAGTCTGTCTTATCTCTTTCACCTTCAGTTTTAAATTTTTATTTCCATTCCATTCATCAATATAAGGAATAAATGCAATATCAAAACCATTCCCATTTAATGGATGTATATCTCCTTTGCCGTATGCAATCCCATCCCACATTCTATTGCCGGCAGCAAACTGTCCGTTTTTTTGCTTTATCTTAAGTTTAAGATGATTCTTTCCAACTACCTCGCTCTGGATTATATTTGTGTCTCTTGCGCCCAAGAGAGGCTCCGGATTTGCCAGGCCGAACGGCGCAAGGCCATCCATCTCCCGGACAATCTGCTCATTCAGCTCATTCAATGCAATATACGAATCTAAAGATATCTCCGGGATAAGGTCTTCAACAGTCAAAGCTTTTTCAGTGAGCGCATAAAAAGCGGCCTCAAATTCCTTGATTTTATCTTCCTTGATAGTAAAGCCGGCAGCCATCTTGTGGCCTCCGTATCTTTCTAAAAAGGTTTCGCATTTTTGTAATCCATCCAGGATATGAAATCTTTTTATCCCCCGCGCAGAGCCTTTGCCAGCGCCATCTTTTAATGATATTACTGCTGTTGGTCTGTGGTAGCGGTCTATCAATCTTGACGCTACAATCCCAATAACGCCGGAGTGCCACCCTTCTTTTGCAAGCACAATCGCCCTCTTCTTATCAATCTCAAAATCCTCTGTCTCCACTGCCTCCACTGCCTCTGACAGTATATCCTTTTCCAATCTCTGCCGGTCAATATTTTCCCTGTCCAGTTCTCTGGCAATATCCATTGCCTCTTTATCATCCTCTGTAATAAGCAGTTTTACGCCAATGCTTGCCTTAGTCAATCTTCCTGCTGCATTTATCCTTGGCGCAAGCTGGAATCCGACAGAGCCTGTCTTTATGGGGACAGATTTCAAATCTGTCCCCAAGCCGCTTACCTCTTTAAGCGCCCGTATCCCCGGCCTCTTGCTTGAAGTAAGCTCATCCAATCCATACTTAACCAAAATCCTGTTCTCATCAATAAGAGGCACCATATCGGCAATTGTCCCCAGCGCAACAATGTCAGTATAGCTTTTAAGATTCGGAACACCCTCTGCAAGAAAACCGCTTTCTTTTAATCTGGCTCGCAGGGCAATGATGAGATTAAACATAACGCCGACACCTGCCAATTCCTTGAACGGAAAGGCGCAGTCAGATTGCTTTGGATTTAAAATTGCATATGCAGGAGGGAGTTTTGCGGCCGGCTCATGATGGTCGGTAACAATTACCTCAAGACCGATGCTGTTGGCAAAACTTATCTCATCATAATTTGCAATGCCGCAGTCAGTTGTAATAAGAAGCCTTGTGCCGGAATCTGACAGATGTTTGAGAGCGCTATTATTAAGACCGTAGCCTTCTTTCAATCGTTCAGGTATATAATAGTTAAATTCAATATTGTTTCCTATCCCCAAACTTACCTCTTTTAAAAAAAGGTAAAGCAATGCTGTTGCTGTTGTTCCGTCAACATCATAATCGCCATAGATGGTAATTTTTTCCCTTCCCTGAACTGCCTTTATAATCCTTTGCACTGCCTTGTCCATATCCTTCATCGTAAAAGGGTCGTGCAGATTTATGAGCGAGGGAGAGAGAAAAGAAAAGGCCTCCGATGGGCATCGGAGGCCCCTGTTTATCAGGAGCTGCGCTGTCAAAGGAGAGATTTTAAGCTCCTTTCCCAACACACCCTGCAATGCGGTGTCAGGGGCATTTATTATCCAACGCTTTTTCATAGTACGCTTGTTGCGTTATAACGTTTATTGTGTCCCAAAAATGCGCCGACAACGAAGTATGGCAGGCATCCGCCTAAGGCGGACGCAGGTTTGTAAAATAGCGAGGTTTTCAATCGCTATTTTACGGTGTGTTTACGCTATAGACGCATCGCTCTATAACGCCATAACGTTGTTATTCTCCTCCAACAAAATTTTTATGCATCTTACCAGCAATTCTATTTGCGGTCAATCCGAAAAACCTGCCCCAGAATAATTTTGTAAATCTCGCCTTAAGTATGTTAAAAAAGCCTTATGGATAAAGCAAAGAGAAGAAAAAATGAAAAGAGAGAGCCGCTTGATAAGAAGTCCGGCAGCACTGCTTCTCCTTCCGGGTCTTTTTACTTTTCTATCTTTATTCTTATAATCCTTATCTTTCTCTCATTTACAACATACGGCAGAAACACCGTATGGATGGATGATTTGCGATTATGGAAGGATGCGGCAAAAAAGAGTTCGGAGAAGGCGCGGGGGCGTAATAACCTCGGCGTTGGTTATCATGACCAGGGGCTACTGGATAAGGCTGTAAGTGAATACCTGACCGCATTAAGGCTCAATCCGGGCTATACATATGCCCATTATAATCTTGGGGTTACCTATGATGAGCAAGGTCTACTTGATAAGGCTATTGAGGAATATATAACTGCTTTAAGACTAAATCCAGATTATATAGATGCACATTATAACCTTGGGGTTGCTTATCTGAAAAAGGGTTTAAAAAACGAGGCAAAAAACGAATTCAGCAGAACCTTGCAGTTAAATCCCAGAGATGCTCAGGCCCGTCAGGTTCTTAACTCGCTCATGAAATGAAAGATGGGGTAGCTGTAGAGGCATAGGGCATATCCAGGCATTTGCTTTAAAAGATATAAGGGAAAGGTTTTTGCAATATCTGCAGGCCATAAAATAAAAGCCTGCCAAGCTCCTATCCAATAGGAATCGGAAGAACCCAACTATAGCAGCAAAGATCCCTCTCAATAAGAAATCTGTTTGCCCGCATAGCTTTATTCTGCCTGCGCCGCCTCAAGGCAGAATTGCAGCATGGATGCTGTTCAACCATCCTTCCAGTCATTTAGAAACAACTTTGCAAACCTTGTTTGATATGCTATAAAAATTTTGTGGATAATACAAAAATAAGCAAAGGTGAAAGAAGAGGAGTATTCGTAGAGAAATCTGGCAGTATTGCTTCTGATTCCAGATATCTCTACTCTGCTATCTTTATCCTTGTAATCCTTATCCTCCTTTCCTTTGCTACTTACAAGAGAAATACAACATGGAAGGATATGGAGCAGTTGTGGAAAGATGTGGTTAAGAAAAGCTGGAAAAAGGTAAGGGGATACACTAATCTGGGGCTTGCATATTCTAAACAGGGTCATTTTGATGAAGCTATCAAGAAATATGAGATCGCATTAAGACTAAAACCTAATTCTATGGAAACTCGTCTTAATCTTGGAGCTGACTATTATGATTTAGGAAAACTTGATGAAGCCTTAAAACAATATCTTATCGCATTAAAACTCAACCCAAACTCTGCGGAAATACATAATAACTTAGGCCTTACCTATTCTAAACAGAACAAACTGGATGAGGCTATAAAAGAATACCTGACTGCACTGAAACTCGATCCGAACTCTGCAAAAATATATAACAACCTCGGTATTGCATATTTTAAACAACACAAACCAAATGCGGCTATAAAGGAATACCTAACTGCGCTGAAATTAGAACCCGATTATCCAGATATCCATTACAACCTTGGAGGTGTTTATTCTGCACAAGATAGGTTTGATGAGGCTATTCAAGAATATCGGGCTATATTGAGGCTTAACCAAAATGATATAGAAGCTCATTTTAACCTTGGCAATATTTATAAAATTAAGGGGCTAAAAGATGAAGCCCGGAAGGAGTTTGAAATAGCATTAAAAATAAAATCAGACTATACTACAGCTAAAGAAGCCCTCGAATTACTCAACAGTGAATCTCATACTGCCATAACAAAATAACAGTGCGGGACTTAAAAGCCCCGCACTATAATTAGAAAAAGAGATTGTTCCAATTGGAGCTATGGAACAGGAGCAGGGTTGCCATTCGAACTCACATTATATAGATCGACACCAGAAGTGCCTATAATAGTATCATATACATTAAAGCTGATGTTTGGAATACCAATACTACCACTCGCAACATATATATCGGCAAGAAGTCCGCAAACAGCCTGACTACCATTACCGTTATTGGTTATCTTGTTATTGATGATTACTGGAGATGAGTCGCCGATCTCTATCCCGAAGCAAAAATTATCTGTAATAGTATTTCCTATAATAGCAGGTGCGGAATGCGCAGCATTATAAATTCCAGTGTAGCCTCCTCTAATTATATTACCGGTGATCTTTGGCGAGGAACCCTGGTTAACAATTACGTATGCTTCTATATTCCCTTCGATTTTATTACTAGCAGTTTGTTGAAAAACTCAACAAACTCCGATTACACGGATAAAAGATTAGATTTCACAGATTAAAACCCATTGAAATATCTGTGTAATCGTTTTTCCTAATCTGTGTAATCAAGGCTGTTGATGCCTTTTTCAACAGCCTGCTAGTGATGGCAGGTGAGGAATTATTATTGTAGATCGCATAGCGATTGTCTGTGAATATGTTACTGATAATTGTTGGTGAAGAAGAGATATTTTGAATTCCACTACCCACTTTGTTACTTTTAATTGTGTTATCTGCAATTGTAGGTGAGGATTGGTCGTTGTAAACACCATACCTACCTCCTGCAATGGTAAAGCCAGAAATAGTTACATTAGTGAGACTGTTTAGTGTAACGACATCGCTGTATATAGGTGTAGATGGATGCTGTATCGTCGTCACATCCCTCCCTGCCCCCTGCAGATGTATATAGCTCTTCATAGTTATACTCTCTACATAAGTCCCTGGCATGACCTTTATGAGATAAGGATTGTCCGCAGATGGAGTAATGGAATCAATAGCAGCCTGAATAGATGTAAAATCCCCACCGCTTTTTGCAACTACAATAACATTTGCATATTTTTTCTGATACACAGCATCGTGGTTATGGTCGCCTGCTGCTACTGTGCCTGTGGTTGTTCCAATATTAAGTTTTGAGGTTGATATTGGC
>MGRL01000048.1 GCA_001798165.1 Deltaproteobacteria bacterium RIFCSPHIGHO2_02_FULL_43_33 | reverse complement strand
GTCCCTTGAGCCTGTCAGCAAGAAGTATCTCGCCGACTTCCATGTCTATACCAACCAACACACCCTTTACATCCCTCGCGGGGTCGCCGTATAATATTCGGGTATCAGAATAAGGATTTATCAGGCATTCCCTGTCAAATGCCTTCTTATCCTCATCTTTGAGCTCATCAAAGTCCTCTTTAGCCCTTTTGAGTTCGTTCTCTACTTCTGTCCTGCCCCTCGGGTCAAACTCGATACCACGCTGAACAGCCTTTGTATAGATATCCTTTATCTTCATCCTTATCCCTCAAATACATTAGGCTAAAGACAAAAGGCTGAAGGGGAGAACAAGACATTGACCTAACATTTGTCTTTCTTTAGCCTTCAGCCTTCTTTTTAGTCTTAATTGCCCAAAACCTCTTTCACTACTTCATTTACTAACTTCCCGTCTGCCTTGCCGGCAACCCTCGGCATAACCTCTTTCATAACCTTACCCATATCCTTCGGCCCGGAGGCCTTGAGATTTTTTACTATATCGCTGACAATAACCTTTATCTCATCCTTGGAAAGCTGGGGCGGAAGAAAAGACCGGAGGGTTTTTAGTTCTGCCTCTTCTTTATCCACCAAATCCTGCCTCCCGCCTTTTTTAAATTGGTCTATAGACTCAAGGCTCTGCTTTACCATGGTTTTAATAACAGAGACAACCTCTTCATCACTTAAGCCTTCTGTCCGTTTGATAAGCGCTATCTCCTTATTTTTTACCTGAGCCAGAATATTGCGCAATGCCCCAAGCCTTATCTTGTCTTGAGCCTTTGCAGCTTCATTCATCTGTTTGACCAACTCTGCTTTAATAGACATTAATACTCCCTTTTCTTTGTCCGTTTCACTGCCCTTTTCCTTGCAGCGATAGCTTTCTTTTTCCTTTTAACGCTCGGCTTATCATAGTGCTCACGCTTCCTTATCTCGCTCAATATCCCAGCCTTCTCACACTGCTTTTTAAACCTCTTCATGGCGCTCTCAAAGGATTCACCTTCTTTTATCCGTATACCCGGCATCAGATTTTCACCCCCTCCGCTTCTAAATTAATTTAAAATCTCACCTTCCAAATTTGAAATTATTTATGTGCCTTTTTTCAATTCAATAAGCACAAGTTTTACTACAGCTTTTAATGTCTCAAAAACACCGGCACCTGTTGCAGCGACAGCCTCAAAATCCGGCGCACCATTAACATTCAGAACCTTTTTCAGCTCTGATAAAGGCACAACATTTGGAAGGTCTCTCTTATTGTATTGAATTACATATGGTATGTTTGCAAGGTCATAGCTCTGTTCTTTGAGGTTGGTTTGCATGTTTTCAAAACTTTCTATGTTGGCATCCATTCTCTCTATTTGAGAATCTGCAACAAATACGATGCCGTCTACACCCTTTAATATAAGTTTTCTTGATGCGTCGTAGAATATCTGGCCAGGAACTGTATAAAGATGGAACCTTGTTTTAAAACCTTTTATATCGCCGAGGGAAAGAGGGAGAAAATCAAAAAAAAGGGTTCTCTCTGTCTCTGTAGCAAGAGATATCATCTTGCCCCTGTGTTCTGGGTTGGTCTTCTTGAAGATAAATTGCAGATTTGTGGTCTTGCCACAAAGACCAGGACCGTAATAGACTATCTTGCAGTTTATTTCTCTGGAAGAATAATTTATAAAGGACATCCCTTAAAAACCCCTTTTAAAAATAGGCTATGGACAATGCAATGGGCTATTGGCGATAGGGTTATAGGATTTTACCTATTGCCTATCACCTATAGCCTATTGCCTGTATTTAATGGAACAATTTATCTATATCATTATCTGAAATCTCTGCAAGGAGGTTTTCCTGAGCAGACGGCTTGGCCTCCACCCTATGCAGCAGTTTTTGTATTATCGTATTTAGCTCCTCGCTTGCCTTCTTCACCCTGAGCCTTACCAAACCAAGGGATGACCTCTGGTCAAATATAACAACGAGTATAACCCGTTGGCCTACAATTGAGATATGCAGATTATCCTTTTCCCCTTCATGGAAAAGTATGGAGAATTCTTTTTCGCCTATAAGTTTTGCCAGTCCACCTGTGGCAGCAATATTGCCTGCTGTTAAAGATGCCAGAGAAGTAGTATCCACATCTCTTGTCTCTCCGCTGGATGCAATTAGTTGCCCATCTTTATCAACAAGAAACACAAGTTTTGCATTGGCCTCTTTCAAGAGACGGTCAATAATCGCAGTAATCTGCTTAAACTCTTCCTCAAACATTACCAGTGAGCTTGTCGGCATAAATAAACCCCTATAAATGATTACACAGATTTTGAAAAACGATTACACTGATTTATGTCTTAATCAGTGTAATCGTATATCTTAAATTACCTTCCCATCCAAACTCAAAAGCCTTTCCCACTCTGCATCTATACATCCTTGAAGTTTATCTAATAATGCCTGATTCTCAGGCTTTAAGAGATGTTTGAATCTTCCCTGCATTTTAAGCCAATCTCCTATAGGCCTCTTCTGCTTTGGCTTATAGTTAATCTTAAGAACTCCGTTCTCAACTTCGTAAAGCGGCCAATAGCATGTATCAACCGCCACCTTCGCCGCTTCTATGGATTCCTCTGGTTTGGAATACCAACCCAAGGGGCAGGGTGATATGATATTCAAAAAAGTAGGACCGTTTGTTTTTAGGGCCTTCTCAGCTTTCTTAGAAAGGTCTGCCCAGTTATGCGGTGATGCCTGAGCAGCATAAGGGACATTATGGGCAACAACTATCCTGGTAAGGTCTTTCCTTACCTCCTGTTTCCCTAAAATAATATCGCCTGCCGGCGAGGTTGTTGTTGCAGCACCGAAGGGTGTAGCGCCTGAACGCTGTATACCTGTATTCATGTAAGCGCCATTATCGTAACATACATAGAGAAAATTGTGGCCCCTCTCAAGAGCACCTGACAGAGCCTGGAGACCAATATCATAGGTACCGCCATCGCCGCCAAAGGCAACAAACTTTATATCCTTTTCCTTTGGAATCTTTCCCTTCTTTTTAAAAGCCCTGTAGGCTGTTTCTATTCCGCTTATCGTAGCAGCGGCATTTTCAAAGGCTGAGTGTATCCACGGTATTCTCCATGCTGTATACGGATATATCGTGGTGCCAACCTCCAGACAACCTGTTGCTGTTGTGGCAACCACTGGCGCATTGGCGCTTCTTAGTATCAGTCTTACTATAGGCGGTATGCCACAACCGGTGCAGAGCCTGTGTCCACCGGAAAAAAGCTCATTTTTTTTTGCAAGTTCTTTAAGCGTTGCCATAAAGTTTGCCCCTTTAAATTAAGAATAGGCTATAGGCGATAGGCTATGGGCTATAGGTTTTATCTCTTGCCTCTTGCCTATAGCCTCTTGCCTGTTTTACATCGTAATATATTTTGTCAACACCTCAACCTTCCCTGTCTCAGCAATTTTTAAAAGCTCCTCAAAAACCCCTACAGCATCTTTTACTTTATAGTCTCTCCCGCCAAGACCGAATATTCTACTTGCAATCTTAGGACGCTTTTCCGATTCATAGAGTGAAGAACGCACCTCATTAAAAAGCGGACCACCAAAACCACTCATGGAGTCCACACGGTCTAAACATGCCACTGCCTTCACACCTTTCAGGGCATCCGCTACCTCTTTAAAAGGAAACGGTCTAAAAAGCCTTGGCCGCAAGATGCCGACCTTTTTGCCTTTTTTCCTGAGCTCATCCACTGCAACCTTAGTAGTGCCCGCTGCAGAACTTAAAATCACAATCGCAACATCCGCATCATCCAACATGTATTTTTCCATAAGGCCATATTCCCTGCCAAACCTGTTTCCAAAATCTTTGCCAATTTCAGAAACTACGTCTTTTGCACGGGCAATGGCGTCTGATTGCTGACGTTTGAATTCTATATAGGTATCCGGCAGAGTCATAGCGCCGTAGGTTACCGGATTGTCAGTATCCAACAAAGAATGAAGCGCCTTGTATTCTCCTATAAATTGTCTTACCTCTGCGTCATCAAGGAGAGACATATTTTCAATGGCATGACTTGTTATAAAACCATCAAGGCAGACCATTACCGGCAGCATTACTTTTTCGTTTTCAGCAATACGTACAGCCTGAAAAAGATTGTCATAGGCCTCCTGAACTGTCTCTGAGTATAATTGTATCCACCCGGAATCCCTGGCACCCATTGAATCCGAGTGGTCGCAGTGGATGTTAATAGGGGAAGAAAGGGCCCTGTTTACATTTGTGAGTATTATAGGCAATCTCATGCCAGAGGCAATGTAAAGCATCTCCCACATAAGTGCAAGCCCCTGTGAAGATGTTGCTGTCATAACCCTGGCACCGGCAGCAGATGCGCCGATGCAGGCGCTCATGGCCGAATGTTCGCTCTCTACAGTTATAAATTCGGTATCCACTGCACCGTCAGCAACATAACCTGAAAATTCCTCAACTATCTGGGTAGAAGGGGTTATAGGATAAGCTGCGCATACATCAGGGTTTATCTGTTTCATTGCATAGGCAACGGCAGTATTTCCTGTAAGTCCTACCTGTCCCTTTGTCATTGTTATTGCCATCAGTCGCCTTCCTCCTCCATCTTTATAGCCTTGACTTTATCGGGACATTCCACTGCGCATATACCACAACCTTTGCAATGCTCAAGGTCAAACCCTATCATTTTGCCATCTTCAACTATGATGGCAGAATCCGGGCACATAACCCAGCAAATAAGGCAGTTGGTGCATTTATCTTTATCAAGAATAGGCCTTAATTTCCTCCACCCGCCTGTTACATATTCATGGGCTGTTCCACCTGTTGTTATAACTCCCCCTATGGGGAGATTTTTTTTGTCTGCCATAACTATTCCCCTTTTACCTCTTGAAAACCCATATTCATAGCAGCAACATTGCCATCTATGACCTTGGGGCTGAATTTCTTTGAGTAGTTCTCCTTGAAGTTATCTATCAGTGCATCCAGTGTAATAACATTTGTCGCCTTTGCCAATGCACCAAGCATCGGCGTATTCGGCATATTTCTGCCGATTGTTTCAATAGCTATCTTTGAGGCATCCAGTGTGTAGACCGCCGCCTTTTTACTATTGAGCTTTAGTTCGCTACGCATCTCTTGTGGGCTCTTAGGGGTATTTATTATAAAAATAGCATCCTCTGGCGCCCCTTCAAGCACATTAACAGTAGGAATCAATGTTGGATCAGCTATAAGGATATACTTAGGCTCTGTGACCTGACAGTGCAACCTAATCGGTTCATCAGAAACTCTGTTGTATGCCCTTACCGGAGCCCCCATTCTTTCTGGCCCAAATTCTGGAAAGGCCTGCACATATTTGCCAGACCTTAAACATGCCTCCCCGACCATTTTGGCAGCAGTTACTATACCCTGCTGGGCTCTACCATGCCATCTCACCTCAAAATAAGCCATATTAACTCCATCCTTATTTGTTAGCCGTAAACTGCCAACAGGAAGCTGTTTATACTAACTATAGACAGTTCGCAACTCACTGTCTTTTTAGACTTCTCGTCTGCCTTCCATTGCCCTTCCCAATGTTGCGCCATCAATATACTCAAGGTCGCTTCCAACAGGAATACCTGTAGCAATCCTTGTAACCCTTACCCCTATAGGTTTTAACAGTCTTGTTATATAAAGGGCAGTGGCCTCGCCATCCATATCAGAATTTGTGGCCAGAATTATTTCTTCTACCACACCTTGCCTTACCCTGTCTATAAGTTCATTTACTTTTATATCCTCAGGCCCTATACCTTTGAGGGGAGAGAGGGTGCCATGGAGGATATGATATCGGCCTTTAAAACCGCCCATCTTTTCAATAGCAGCCATGTCCTTTATATCTTCCACTACACAGATTACATTATCTCTCCTTGCAGCATCGCTGCATATTGAACAAGGATTTTTATCAGAAAGATTAAAACAGCTTTGGCACAGCATTATCTTTTCTTTTACATCAACAAGGCTTTTCACAAGATTTTGAACATACTCTTTATTTGTATTCAGTACATAAAAGGCAAAACGAGAAGCAGTCTTTTCTCCCACACCAGGAAGTTTTGAAAATTCTTTTATTAGTCGAATTATAGGTTCAGCATAGTATGTCATTCAAATTATCCTTCAAAATACTAAAAAACCCCAGGGATGTTTAAACCTGCCGTAACCTTTCCCATTTCTTCTGTCATCATCTCCTGTGACCTTTTTATTGCCCCATTTACTGCTGCTGTAATCAAGTCTTGAAGCATTTCTATATCGTTGGGGTTCACTACAGATGGATCTATCTTAATAGATGTCAGTTCTTGTCTTCCATTTATTATAACCCTAACCATACCGCCGCCAGATGAAAATTCTACTGCCTTGTTTGCAAGCTCCTTCTGTATCTCAGCCATTTTTTCCTGCATCGCCTTTGCCTGCTTTAATATATTCCCGACACCTTTATACATTTGCCCTCCTACGATCTTCTACCATCTTGCCGCCTAATGTCTTAATAACCTCTTTTATAATATTATCGCCTTCTTTTGCTTTCACAGGTATAACAGCATTCTCATCAGCCTTAACAGCTATTATAACTTTCTCTTCAAAAAATTCATGAGAAAGTTGCTCAAGAAGATTCTTGTTTTCCAAAAGATAAGTATAATATGGTCCATCTTTTATATTTAAAACTATACCCCCTTCGCTAAAAGCTGGAATTATCAGTTCCAAATGCGAAGCTAATGCCGGCTTTTTCTTTCTTATAAAATTTAAAAAATTAGGCCACTGATCAACTCCGACTGGCGCATATATCATCTTTTTCAGAGGCGCGGCTTCTGCCCTTACTTCATTCACAGGTTCCTTCTTAACAAATGCAGCAGAAGAATTGCTGCTATTTGTCTTTAATTCTTCTAAATTACCAAGGATGGTATTTATTGATTCAAGATTTTCCAGATGAACCATTTTAAGGAGGGTCATCTCTAAAGTAAATCTTGGGGATGGGGATCTGGATATGTCCTCATAGCCTTTGCTCAATAACGTAAACATCCACTGCAAATTCAAAAGACCGATATTGTTAGCAAGTCTTTTTAACTCTTCTATCTCATTTTCAGGCATATCCAGTATGCCCTTGGGTTCCTCTACCGCCTTTACAATAACCAAATCCCTTAGATGCTCAAGGAGGTCTTGGCAGAATCTTTTTAAATCATAACCGAAATCATATACCTTTTCAATAAGTTTCAAACATTCATTGCCGTTTTTGTCAATTATAGCCTCTGATAGCTGAAAAAGCAAAGCCCTATCCATAAGCCCAAGAGCCTCTACAACATCCGCCTCTTTTATGTTGTCCCCGGCAAATGCTATTATTTGATCCAACAGGCTGTGGGCATCTCTGAGGCTCCCATCTACTTCCTTTGCTACGAGATATATACCACTCTCTGAAATGCTGATTCCTTCTGTTTTAGCAACAAGTTTAAGATGTTCCTGAATCTCTTTTAAGGATATGCGCTTAAAGTTAAACCGCTGACATCGTGAAAGAATAGTAGCTGGTATCTTATGGGCTTCTGTTGTTGCAAAAATAAAAATTGCATGGCTTGGTGGTTCTTCAAGAGTTTTTAATAAGGCATTAAATGCAGGATTTGAGAGCATATGAACTTCATCTATTATATAAACTCTATATCTTCCATGAGATGGAAGATACTTGATGTTCTCTCTAATCTCCCTTACATTATCAACACTGGTGTTGGATGCGCCATCTATTTCAACAACATCTACTGAAACATTGCCGGCTATTTCTTTACATGACTGGCAGTTATTGCAGGGCGATGGTGTAGGCCCATTGGTACAATTCAGAGCCTTCGCAAAAATCCTTGCTATGGTTGTTTTACCTACACCTCTTGGACCAGAAAAAAGGTAGGCATGGGCGATTCTTTTTGCAGTAATAGCATTCTTGAGTGTTGTTGTAACATGGCCTTGGCCGATAACATTTTCAAAATTAGTTGGCCGCCATTTTCTCGCTAAGACTAAATAGGACATTTGCTTACCACTTCCAATTTGAAATTTGAGATTTGAAATCTTTTATAGTTACTATTGATAGCTAGGCACCCTTGCGGCACATAGAATATGTTACTACCGTTGCTTCCTTCCGGACCTGGCGGGGTTTGCAACTTTCTATTGCGCAAGACCCAGCTATCAATACTAACCATAAAATGCAGTAGGCAGTAAGCAGATAAAAACTTGCTTCTTTACTGCCTGCTGCTTACTCCTTCTTGTTTACTATTTTTTCTTGGCGGAGAGAGAGGGATTTGAACCCTCGGTACACCTTTTGGATGTACACACGATTTCCAGTCGTGCTCCTTCAGCCGCTCGGACATCTCTCCATTAAATACAGTAATCAGCGAACAGTGCTCAGTGGTCAGTTAATAAGCCCCATCCACAGGACGGGACTTGGCGTGCTACGGCAGTTAAAACACACACTGACCACTCACCACTTTTCACTGTCTTTCTGGCGGAGAGAGAGGGATTTGAACCCCCGGTAGGGTTGCCCCTACAGTTGATTTCGAGTCAACCGCCTTCAGCCTCTCGGCCATCTCTCCAAATATAAAAACCGTAATGCATAATACAGTATACGTTAAATTTTTATAGATTACGTATAACGCACACGTATAACGGTAGTAAAATTTCTAACATTTTTTTGATTTAAAGTCAAAACTTTTACTTTGGAGAGATTTATAGGAAAGAATAATTTATGCAGTGTATTTTGAGGGGGCTTTTAGTGTTGCGACAAAAGAATGGAGTATTTCTTTATCCCAATATCCCTTCCCTGCCTCTATCTTCATAACCTCTAAGGCAACATCCTGAGACATCCCTTGCCTATAGGGACGGGCAGATGTTAAAGCATCATAGAGATCTACAATAGATATTATCCTTGCTCCCAGCGGTATATTATCTCCTGTTAGGCCATCCGGATAGCCTGCACCATTAAATCTTTCATGATGGCTGCGAATTATTGGAAGCAATGGTTTAGCAAAGTTGAGCGGACTGCATATCCTTTCACCGACGACAGGGTGCTGTTTTACATGCTCGTATTCCATGCCGTTTAATGCTCCGGGTTTATGCAACACACCTTTGTCTGTGGCTATCTTACCAATATCATGCAATAAACCCGCATCTCTTATACCATGCTGCTCCGGCTGTGATAGACCAAGAAAAGCTGCCAATCTTACTGCCAATTCTGAAACACGCTGAGAGTGTCCATGTGTATAGGGATCATTAAAATCTAAGGCAGTAGCAAGGCTGAAGATGACATTCCTTGCATCTTCTAATTCTTCTAATAAGTTTCTCACCCTTATAAGAGACCTTGCTCTTGCCAAAAGCTCGGGCTTCTGAAATGGTTTAGAAATGAAATCATCTGCCCCTGCCTCTATACCTTCAACCTTATCATCTATGCTGCTTAATGCAGTAAGCATTATTACTGGAATAAACTTGGTAGTATGATTTGCTTTCAGTCTTCTGCATACCTCATATCCATCCATTTTGGGCATCATAACATCCAGGAGAATTAAATGAGGATGTATATCTTCAGCCATCTTAAGGGCATCTTCACCATTGTATGCCTTGAATATTGCATAACCCCTTGACGACAATAGGGCATCTAAAAGTTCTACATTGCCGTGATTATCATCTACCACCAAAATATTTACAGCAGCTTCGTCAATTTTATTTTTGGTGTATTTTATGTCCTTTGCAGGTAAAGACATAAATATCTTCTCCTTATTTTGAAGATTTTGAAGATATTGGGGGAAGAGTTATTTCATACCTACTATGTTTATAAGAATTAAACGCCGTAAAATTTGCAAAAACCCATCCATTTGCTACACTTTTGCCGCCCTCTAAAAGCTCAACCAACACCGCAGGATTTACCGGCTCATTTGACTTGGAGCTTATATAAGTATCATACATTGTGTAATATGGTAAAAATACTTTTACCTTGATAGCAAAGTTTGTACCTTTGATAGGCATCTCCTTACCCACACTTATAGAAACTGTTTCTTCACTATTCTTCTCCTTATCCTTAACCTTTAAACTAACACTTTTCCACCTTGCTTTGACTTCATCAGGAACCCTGACTTCTCTTTTTACCTCTCCATTTGTTGGATGACTAACTGCTGCCTTCCTTGCTTCCTCGACACTAATTTGCTTTTGCCCTATATCTTCCGCAGATGTGCCTTTCCCATCACCTATAGCAGGATGGCCTTCTGGAAGTTTAACCTCTTCTTTGCCTGCCATAACTTCTTTCTTTTCCTCAATTTGACCAACCTTTTCCTTTTCTTCTTGCTTGCTACAGCCGACAAAGCTCCATAGCAAAACAAATACCATCACCACCATACCATATTTCGTCATTTTTATAATATCCTCCATATAATTTAATAAAAAATTCGCTGTTTCCAAAATAACATATTTTAAAAAATAAAGCAATGAAATTTCTTATATCATGAGAAATTTTCCTATCTCACCCCAAACGTCTTTTTCCCGACACTATGACATCTCTGACAATTTTCAAACCCTTTTGCCTGAAATGCCACTTTCCCATGACATCTACCACAATATCTTCCTCCCCATATATCATACATGGTAAATTTATTTGCCCCTTTTTTATCTATAAATATAGAAGGATGACATATCTTGCAGGAAAGCCAAAATGTGTGTATCTTGTGAGAAAATAGGACATTTGCCATCAACCTGTCATTTATCTCAAATAAAATGTCTTGTTCAAAAGGCGCATCTTCAGGTATGCCCTCTATAATAGAACTTCTTGGTTTTACTATACCTCCCTTTGCAGCAGCAGTCCAATCTGGGTAACCAAACTTGTCCTTTGGAAACCCTCTCAGTGCAGGAGGAAGCTCTTTGAAACTAATAGCAGCTGGCGGAACCCATGGATCAAACAAACCTGATTTACCAGACTGGGTTTCTAATCTCTTCTTCAGCTCTTCCTTTCTTGCTTCTTCTGCCTTCTTTTCCTCTTCTGCCTGTTTAAGCGCCCCTTTAGTATCAAAGGCTAAAGAAGTATTGGCGTAGAATGGTATAGTATCTAAACCAGGGCTCTCACTTACTTCCTTAATATCTTTCGTGCAGCTACAAATAAAAACTACACAAAGCAAAATACTGAGACGAATATAAAACATAAAACATTATTCCCTCTCCTCTTTAAATACCTGCACCCTGTTGGCATCTATTATATATAGCTTTCCATCTTTATCTATAAATATATAGGAAGGAGAGGAAAGCTCTCCCGTTTTGACGCCAGGTTTAGCTATTGTATACTGAAAATTTCCTTTCTTATCAAAAACAAAAATTTTCCCAGCATGTTGATCTGCTACATATATAAGACCATTTTTATCTAATGCCAAACTCACAGGAAAACGAAAAGTACCTTTTTTGTCTTCTCTACTGCCAAATTTTGAAATAACTACTCCTTTATCATCAAATACATAAACAACTCCGCCAAGCGTATCTATTGCATAAATTTCTCCTTTATCATTAACCCTTACATCCGTAAACCCCCAAAAACTTTTATCCTTTACCGTGATTTCCTTCACAAACACTCCTGTTTGTTCCACCACAAGAAGTCTTTTATTGAGTTTGTCAATAATATACAATCTATCAGCCTTATCAATGGCAATCCTACCAGGCAGAAATTGTTCTTTACCTATTGGTACCCCTGTAAGGGGAAAAGATTTAACAATCTTTTTCTCAAGGTCAATAAATACGATATCTGCTTTGCCCCTATCAAGGATAAAAAAACGGCCCTGTTTATCCCTTACAAGACTAACCGGGATTGCTATATTTTCATTTGATAATTCTGCAAGATATTTAAATTCTGAGTCAAAGGAAACTAACCTATTATTGCCGCTATCCGCCACATATAGTCTTTTCTTTATCTCATCAAAAAACAAACCAGAGGGCTGCTTCAGCATACCCATTACCTCATCTCCATTTATGACAGCAACTGTCTTTACTCCAGCCCTCTCTTCTGCAAAGGATACAGTGTCAAAAGGTAAAACGCAGAGTGCAAAATACATTATGCAGATGAACAGCATTTTGATTTTTAACTTCCTGCTTATAATTTTTCTATTATATCTCATAATATTCCACCTCTTTTAATTCAAATATCTCGTAACTGCATATTATTTACATTTGATGACATTGTATACATAATTCTCGATCCTTCTCAAACCTCAGTATACTGTTTTCAGGAGAACCCATGGGGTTATGACAGGTGCTGCAATCCATTGGGGTTTTGGAACGGGGGTCTATTATCTTCTCTCCAACAGGGTGAGTAAACTTACCCTGGGTTGCATGACAGGCCTCCTGTGAACAGGTATCGTTGCCTTTTACAAGAAAGTACTGGTTGTTTGAACCATGGGACACATGGCAATCTGAACATGCTCCAAGTTTTGGATGCTTATGATCACTCTTTGCTACATATTCTTTTGTGTCATTGTGACACCCATAACAGACCCTCGCTTCTTTATCTTTTAATAGGTGTTTTTCATCAGAAGCATGCGGATTATGACAACTATCACAAGGACTGTCAGCCCTGCCTGGAATCAAATGGCTGCTTATCTTGTTAAAACCTGTCATTGAAACCTTATGGCACCCTAAACATAAATTGATGCCGCTTTTTACAATGCCAGTAGAACCTGCAGGATGACAACTTGTACATTTATTCTCTGCAAAGGGTTTATGCAATGACGCTTTCATTAAACCCTTCCTCTCCGAAGAATGTGGGCTGTGGCAGCCAAGACAATCTGTACCAGCGACCTTATAACCCATATGCGCCTTTGTAAACGCCTCACCTTTTTCAGGATGGCAGCCTGCACAAAGACTCTTTTTATCTTTGGTTAACAAACCATCCCTATCAGATGCATGTGGATTATGACACCCTGTGCAATTACCTTTCTTGACTTCAGGGTGAACATTTTTCTTGGCTATAACAGTTTCTTTAGAATGACATGAAAAGCATCCTTCTGCCCCTGTTTTCTTCAATAAACTCCTATTGTTTGAGGAGTGCGCATCATGACAGACAAGACAGTTACCCTCTGCTATCGGTTTATGCACAATAACGCCTGTAAAACCTTTTTTCTGATCATGGCAGTTATAACATAAGGCGCTGTCTATATACGCTAAAAGACCTTTTTGCTTAGATGCATGGGGATTGTGGCATTCCGTACATCTGCCATCCTTAACAGGTTGATGGACTCTTGCCTTTGTAGCCAAATCCCTCATCTTTGAGTGACATTCCATGCAAAGATCGCTGGTATCTTTCTTGACCTTTGCATAACTTATCCCTTTTCCGATGCCAAAGGAAATAATTAACCCGACTATTAATATTGGTATTATGTGTTTAGCAGCCTTCATTTATTTTCTCCATTCACTCACTTTATAAGTAAGTTATTGGTTGCTCACAGCCAACCTTTCTTACAAACTCATCGCCAACTATCAACAACTAACCTTAGAGTTTTTCATGACATCTTTTACACTCGCCTTTTTCAAATGGAGCATGCATGATATTATGCAAAAGCCTATTATCTTTTCCAATATGTGGCTCATGACAACCAAGACAGTCCGCATCCTTTGTCGATATATTGTTATGCGCCTTTGTAAACTTCATATCGCTCTGATTTTGATGGCAATTGTTACACAGTGTGTCGCCTTTGGCCTTCAATAATCCTCGTTCATTTGCATAGTGGGTCGCATGGCATTTCTGGCAATCACCATCATCAATCGGTTTATGTATAACAACACCTTTTTCTTTCAAACTCTTCTCAAACTCTGTATGACAAAAAAGACATAGACCCTTGAGAGGTCTAGGCAAAAAATTCTTTATTTTACTTCCATGCGGCATGTGGCATGCAACACATTTTTCTTCCACCACTGGTTTATGTAGATATTTGGCAATCCCAAGGCTAATCTTTGTACTTTTATGGCAGCCATAACAGAGGCCACCCCCTTCTTCTATCAGTTGTTTCGTATTATTGCTGGCATGGGCATCGTGACAGACAAGGCATTTGCCTTTTTTGAAAACTGAATGCACCCCATCTGGCCCTATCCTATCTAACAAGTTAGAGTGACACTTAAAACACAATTCTTCTTGCTTTGACAAAACAAGCTTCTTTTCTTCTGTTGCATGCGGATTATGGCATGCAGTACATGCACCTTCTTTCACCTTTGGGTGTCTTGTGACTTTATCAAACCTTTTCTTTTCTTGGCTATGGCAGCTATAACATAGATCGCCAAGAGGTGAAACCAATTCAAATTTATAATCTGATGCATGGGCATCGTGACATGGCAAGCAATTATTTTGGGCAATAGGGGCATGCGTTATTGCCTTAATAAAGCTATCTTTATTATGGCAACTATAGCAGAGCTGTGCACCCATAGCCTTTAGTTCATTCTGATTATCAGAGGCATGCGGTTCGTGGCAGCCAGAACAGTTGCCCTTAGCTATCGGTGTATGACTAAATTTCTTTGTATGCCTTTTTTCAGTATCCTTGTGGCAACTATAGCAGAGCTGTTTTTCTGCCAAAACAAGTTCATTCTTATGGTCTGATGCATGGGGATTATGGCAGGATGTACAGTCTCCCTTGAGAACAGGGGAATGGACATGGGGCTTTTTAAATCCATTCTCCTGAACTGTATGACAACTGTAACAAAGTTTGTCGGCCTGTGCTTTTGTTTTCAGCGGCTCTTTGGAGTCAGAAGCATTGTGACACTCAATACACTTCCTTTGGCCAAATGGCCCATGACTGTATTCTCTTATAAGTTTATCGCCTGATGAAGAATGAGGTTCATGGCATGAAAGACAGTTTGTGTCTGCCACTTTATAATCAAAATGTGCCTTTACAAATTTCCCGGCATTTACATCATGGCATTTTGCACAGAGCCTATCGCCTTTATCAAGCAAATTATTACCGTGTTCGGATGAATGGGGGTCATGACAGGTATCACAACCTTCTAAAACTGCTTTATGCACAGTATTTTTTGTAAAAGGTTCTTTTGCATGACAAAGATAGCAGAGATCGTTTCCTGCCGCCTTTGCAAGCCCTTTTAACTTTGAAGAATGCGGATTATGGCATTTGAGACATATACCCTCTGTTAACGGTGTATGTAAAGGTGCCTTTTCCAATCTTGCCCTATCTTTCTCATGACATTGGTAGCAAAGTTTGGCGTCCTTTGCTTTTAGCTTAAGCGCCCCAATAAGACCATGGGGTATGTGGCAACCTTCACAGTCGTTCTTGGCAAGAGGTTGGTGCAGCTTTCCTTCCTTATACTTTAACAATTCATTTTGATGACAGTCTATACAAGACTTCCTCACCACCCTCGGACCAATGCAGCCGGTAAAGATTACGCCTGCCAAAATACTGACTGCAAATATACTGGTTACAGCAAAAGAAAAACGATTAGATTTCAAGCTTTGCCCTCCTTATAAACCGTTAAGGCTTAACTTAAGTTTGAGTTTAAAATCGTATTACTTAACATCAGCCTCTATCAACTATCTGCCTTGGATATTATCAAGATCTTTTTGATTTATTTCTATAGGTATTGTTTCTCTAAGTTGCTTAATGTATGTCGTTAGCGTATTATTAAAGTTTTCACGACCAATGGCTTTATCTATTTCATTTCTTACCTTTTCAAGCGGTATATAGCCGCCTTTTTCAAAACCAAGCAATTTTATAATTACATAACCAGCTGATATTTGAAATGGCCCAAGCATATCACCTTGCTTTGCTTCCATAATAGCCTTCTTAGTGTCTTCTGGTAGTTGGTTAACCGGCACCCATCCAATATCCCCGCCTTTTTCTCTTGAAGGATCTATTGATTTTTCTTTGGCAAGATAGGAAAAATCAGCGCCTTTCTTAAGCTCAGAGAATACATCTTTTGCCTCCTTTTCATGCAATACATGTATCATCCTTAAGTTCACCCTGTCAGATTCTTTGTATTTTTCCTGGTTTGCCTTATAATATTCCAAGATATCGTTTTCTTCAACCTTTACTGCAGGCAAAATTGCTTTTCTCTTAAACTGGTCAATGAGAATTTGCTCTCTATATTTCTTTATCTTTATTTGAATCTCATCTTCCTCCTCATATCCCCTATTCATTGCCTCTTGATCAAGTGTTTTATAAAGAATAAGCCTGTCAAGCATCTCCTTTTTCGTAACTTCATCCAGTGCCTGTGAACTACTCAAATTCCCCAATAGGTCTATGCCAAGTATTGTCTCACCGTTTACCTCTGCAACTGGCTTATCCATAAGCTCAGTTTTCTCAAAAGATAAGTCTCTCAAAACTTCATTATTTATCTTAACCTTTGCCTTTTGTCTAACAAGGGCAAAATATTCTTTTTCTCTTGCCTTTGCCTTAATATCAAAAAAACCTTTTCTTATTGCCTCTCTGTCAGCCGATGACATCTGCTTCGGTTCTTCCTTGTGCTGAGTGGCTTCCTCTTTCTTTGCTTCCTCTTTCCTATCTTCTTTCTTTACATCCTCTTTCTTCGGCTCTTCCTTTTTTTCTTCTACTTTTTTTTCTTCTACTTTGACAACATCAGTTTTTTCCTTATCTGCCTTATCTGCCTTTTCTTTATTAGCATTCTCCTGAGCCTCTTTCTTTTCTTCTTCCTTTTTCTTTAACTGCTCTTGATAATAGTCTTCTATTTCCTTATTATCCACCTTAACCTTATTTAATATTTCATCCTGACGAAGCCTGTCTAGGGATAGATTTAATATGTAATTATCCATTTTACCGATAACTTCTGCTTCCTTATCCAGCCTGAGATTGACGGCCTCTATTACCATAAGTTTATCGTCTATAATTTCATCCAGAAACTTGCCAAAATCCTGTTTTACAAACGACCTCTCTTCTGAAAGCGCCTTTCCCACCCTGCCACTCTTATGGAGATTATTTACAGCTTCCATAAACTCCTCTTTTGTAATAATTTCATCGCCAATCTTGACAATATATGGCCCTTTGCTCTTTGATGTAAAAGGCCAAAAACCTAACGAGCTTGTTGGATTCAGTATGCCTCCAAAGAAGGCTACGATTAAAGCTGATAAAATTACCCCTCTCATAAACTTTAATCTAAATTTCAACTTAAAGATATTTATCGTCATTTTATTGTGTCTATCAGCTCCTTGACAACTTTCTGAGTAAGGGTAGTTACTGAACGTATTTCGCCGAAGTCAAAGATAATGATATAATCATCTCCCTTCTTTTTATTTTGAGCAGACCAGATAAGCTGGCCGCTGTTTGAGTCAATCATCCTTGCTGTTATTGAAACTATTGGAGAAGGATATGCGCCTCCCCTGCCATCGTCAAATTCCTCTACTGTGCCAACCACAACAGCATCTACACTAAGACGCTTCCCAAGAATTTTTAGCCTCTCTATCTCAATTTCGCCTATAGTATCCATCCTCTCCTGTATCATAAATTGCACTACATTGCCTGGCTCCTCAACACGAAACCTACCACTCTTAAACATTTCAGTAACAAACACATTAGCAACTATCTTACCAGCGTCTTTCTGCCCACTCATATTATAGAATGGAAGCACAGCAATCTTTTTTATCTTTTTCCCTGCATCGGATGGCTGAACCGGCTTTGCTGACACTGTGCAACCTGCAATAAGTAACAAAGATATTAAAAATAAGGCCAACGTTAAGGTTGAGTCAGAACCCTCAACCCTTGACCTTGCCTTTCTATTCATAACTTAAATTCTCTAACGGCCTCTTCCAATCTTTTAGCAATCTCTATAATTTTCCTCAATGACTCATCTCCTTTATTGAGATTTCTCGCCTGTGATGAAAGATCATCTGCTGCTGTCTTGATTTTTCCTATCTTTAGTTTCAATTTTTCGACCATAACATTTAATGCATCAGCAAGTTCTCCAACCTCATCGCCCTTACGAAGTGAAAACCGCACAGAAAGATTACCTTCACCTATCTTTTCCTTAACATCCCTTTCTATTCTGTATAGTGGCCCGGCTATCTTATGCGGAAAAAAAACAGCTATGCCAAAGGCTATAACAACACCGACAATCAGCGCAATTATGATGGCTGGAAAAAGAAAATCAAGAAAGCTTCTTGCATGAACATGAAACTGCTTTAACGACTGGCCTATCTCTTGGTTGCTGTAAAAATAAAAAATCGCACTTGTTAAAGCCGTGGCTATCAAAGCAATAACCATCACATTCACAAGCAGTCTAATCTGCATCTGTCTTTTTATAGAGTAGTTTATAATGCTTCTTCTAATCTTATCGCTCATCATTGCCTCCATTTGCTTGCTCTTCCGGTAAAGCAAGGCTTCGCAAAAATTTAAGTTAAAGTCGCGAATTTAAAATCTACACAATAACTCGTTAAAACTACATTAGTTTTAAATTATTAATTTTTAACCGCCAAACTTACCATTATATATATGGTGCGCTTGTATGACAGGCTACACATAGGTCTCTTTGGAAATCCAGTCTTGCAAAATATCTTTTATCACCACCGTGCGGATAATGGCATGTGACACAGGTAAGCATGCCTCCTTCAATAGTTGGAAGTTCAGCTGGGATCTTCGTCGTCTTTAATCCCTTACTCCTTATTCCAACAGGATGGGACGCACCTTGTGAATGGCACTTAACACATGCATTTATTCTAGAAAAACCCGCAGGAGCAAGACCAAAACCATGTTTATCCATTTCAGCAGGTTCATTGGCTGTTAAATACGCTTTGATAGGTCTATCGCTCGTGATTTTAAGGTAAATATCCTTTGCATCTTTTATTCTAAAAATGTTGACATCTTTTACGACCGGCCGAGTTTTATCGATAACTTTTGCAGCGTCAATTTTATTAATTTGTATAGAGGTATCAAGCATAAAATCATTTGATACGCCTATATTGCCAAATATATCTCGTGATAATACACGATAATGATATTGCTTGCTATGCTTCAACCCAGATAATGTTATTTTATGCTCCTTTACAAATACCTTATCAGATATTGCGGTCTCACCATATTGTGGCGTTAATCCATACTCCACTATTGAATTAGATATCTTATCTGTCTCCCACTTAACTGCCGCCTCAAGAAATATTGCCTGTTTTATTTCTTCTACTGCCGCCTCTTTTATAAAAGGCGCTTCTTGATCTTTCGTAACAGAGTTTGCTACCTGGGACGGTATAAATTGAACAGGGGATAGCAAAACCTCTGCTCCCGCATTGTCTCTTATCTTTAAATCTATTTTATATTTTCTATCCCAAGAGAGATCTTTTAAAAAGAATACCTGCTCTTTATGGGCATCAGGTGAAACGATCTCCCATGTCCGGCCTGTTTTTAACCCTTTTATAATATGACATTGCTCGCATTTTTCTTCTTCTACCACAGCATGTTTAAACTGTAGCGCGGCGATTTTGGCATATATGTCATCTAATCCCAATTCTTTGGCTTTGGGTCCAGAATGGCAATTATCGCATCCGCCGTCCTTACTCCAAGACATATCTCCTGGAAGCACCCGGAACAAAAAACATAAAACAGCAAGCGCTATTAAGGCCAAAAAGGCTTTGAGAAAGACATATCTCTGCATAGTTAAAAATCCTCAGCCAATTTGCCTTTTCCATTTGCCTTTGCAAGCGGAGATTTCTTGTCAAGTGCAGATGGTATCGATTTAGCCAGATTAAAAGGGTTATCTGCTTCATCTTTAGCTGTAACAGCGAATGACATCTTGGTTATATCAAACCCTTGCTCAACCGGATATTCAACTGTTGGCGGGAATCCACCTTCCCCTTCAACAGTTTTTATTGGTTTACCATCGTTATCAAGGATGGATAATTTCCAGGATTTTATAGCTTCATCAGGATTATAATCAAAAGTAAACAGAACTTTATTTTCTACCTTCTCCACATTAACCTTTATGGCAGGCGGATTATTCTTTACCCTGATAGTATCAGCTAATATAGTTTCATTTCCTGCCATATCTTTTACAATAAACTTATATGTGTACTCTCCATCTTCTACTCGACCGAGTTTGTCTGTCTCACCCTTCCATATAAGCCCTTTTGGCAATTTCCCATATCCTTTATCGCCCCTCACTTTATTCTTATCTTTATCAAAAATTTCTATTGCCCACTCATCAATATAATCCAAATTCAGCATCTTAGGAGTAAATAATACAAAGTCTCTCTGAGGGGCAAAGGTCTTCTTGCTGATAGTCAAACTAACCATTGGTGGCGTGCTGTCGATAATTATCTTCCCAGCGGCATCAAATATAAATGACGCATGAGACTGGTCAATCGCAACTACGGCTACCGGATATACCCCCTCGTTCGTTGGCGCCGTAATAAAACCGTCATATTCGTTATTTCCTGTCTTAGTAAGGCTAACTTCATTATTATCAACTACTGCCTTTATCTTATCCGGCTCATTTGTAATAGATAACACCCTTACCTTTAATTCCACCCTATCTCCTCCTTTAGCTACAGAAGGGTACGTTTCTACTTTTTCTATCTCAAACGGATTTAGATTCAAGCCTGCCTCTTTTGTTATAAAAAAATCAATTGTGATATCCTTTACTATATCTCTTACAACCCTTAAACTTAGGACATCAGCAGATTTTATAACACCTAAACCAAGAAGACCTACAAAATCATTACCTGTATAAGACAAGGTGTCAGCCCATATTATATTGCCATCAACCCCAACTAAACGCGCTGTTACCGCGACACTTATTCGAGCATTTGCATCAGAGAATTGATTTATGGAGCCAACGAGAATCGCATCAACCCCAAGAACCTTCCCCATTTCCCTTGCTGTCAATCTTGTTATGCCGCCAGTATAACGAATTCTTCTCTTTGCAAGAAATTCCTCAATAGCATTATCCTTTACTATAGACACCCATCCCTTGCTCATCAGTTCTTTCTTTACGAGTTCAGCAATTACCTTTTTAGCAACAGGGTTCTCGCTAAGGTTCTCAAAAGGCAGCATAGCAACATTCTTTAGAACAAATGACTTGTTTGAGTTATTGAGAGCATCTTCTGTAGTAGCAATAGCATTGAATGGTGAGAAAAAAGTAAATAAAATAGAATATAGAAAGCAGAATAATGTCTGACTCTTTATTTCTACCTTCATCTTTTTGTTTTCAACCACAAATTTTTCCTTATAAAAGATTCTGTGTTGTAAACCTCGAACCACGGTTGTAAAGCCGTGGTTCGGGGTAAATTTATGCTTTCCGCTTACCATACACATTTCCCTCTTTCCCTTACAATAAGGTATCCAAGGCACTTTTTACTGCATCTTTTGTCAATTCGCTCCTGTCCACCTCTTCTACACCTATCAACCTTCTCACAACACTTCTACTTGTCTTTGTTGCCTTTGCCTGCCATAGGATTATACCAGAACTCGTATCAAGCATCCTGACAGAAATTGATACAATTTTACTTTCACCGCCACTTCCGCTGCTTGGATATTCATCCACGCTCCCCAGTACTACAGCCTGTATACTTAATTTTTCTCCTATTAGCTTTAGGGTTTCCTTATCTACCGGAACAGCCCTGCCTTCTTCAACGCCTGCCTCTCTAAATATCCCACCCAGCGCTTTTGTAACCTCACCCTGTTCCACAACCTCAAAAACCTCTCGGGACATAAGGTCTATAGTAAAGGCACTCCTCACCCTCTCGCCTGCATATCTATCATCGCCCAGATTATTGAACGGCAGTATAGCAACCCTTTTTATATACGAAAAATTGGCGCTTGGGTTAATATACCTTATTGTTGACCCACCGCAACCCCAGATAAAGACAATGGCAATGAGTATGAAATTCCTCAGTTTCATCTTTCTCCAATTATACATTACCATCTCCTTTTATTCAATATTTTTTATATCATTCTCAACATTTCCGCAAAATTTATAGCGTTAATGCGACACTCGCAAATACAGAATCAGCCTGGTCATTTGTTGCATTACCCATCCTCGTACCTGTATAACCGAGGCGCAGACTAAGTCTTGAAATCGGCGCCCAGCTTAAATCTGCTCCCATATTGGTAGTATCACCTGAAAGACCATATCTTATCCCTGTCTGGATACGTCTGGTTGGCAGCCAGCTAATACTGTAACTCTGAGATACTGCTGGTTCTATAGTTATTGAAGCAGATACATATAGGTTTCTTGTTGGAGCGTATGAAAAGTTAGTAGACAGAGAGTTAGAACTAGAAGATGTTTTTATCCCTCCACTCTCTGAAGTACTGGTAGAGATACCTCCATTTACTGCCATTGATAGCGCATTCCATGGAATAAGATTAAGGTTTCCATAATAACTCTGTGAGCTTGTCTTTGCATTTGATTTAATCTCCTTTGATTCGCTCATTGAGCTTCCTATGCCAAGGTCAATACCCTTATAGAGTTTCATGGATATATTACCAGCCATAGAATCGGCCTTAGACGTAGTTTCACTATCTGTTAAAGATTCACTATGACCATAGTTTAAGCCCATGCCCACTGTTGAAAGAGGCGTTGATGAAAGTGTCATTGTATAAGTGTCGGCGCCCGTTTTTGTAGTAGTATAGGTTGTGCTGGTAGATGATGTTTTTTGAGTCGCACTGGCCGTTGCAGTTGCATATCCTGTTGAAAGAGTCAGATACTCAGGCACAACAATTAACCCCATATGCGCACCCTGGTTTATACTCGTTGTATCACTGTCATTAATATCTTCAGCGCCATGATTATAGTTAATATTATAATTCATATTAAGTCGCTCCACGGGTGTAAAGGAAATATTAAAGCTGCCAAAATTACTGGTTGATTTGGCAGTTAGCACATTTGTTGGTGTAGAAGTTTTAAAACCTATTGCCTCAATCTCAGTAACACTTATAGGCAATGCTGCAGCAGGAAATGCAGTATTTACAATCTTGAAATAAAGCGCATTAAACTCTGGAAATGTAAAAACAATTCTCAAATTTGCTGCCTCATAAGATACCGTCGATATACCACGCAATGTCCAATTTGTCCCGTCACTGCTTGTATATAACTGCCAACCAAAATAAGTAGAAGAATTGCTGACATAGGTGGCAATATTCGTATCTGATGTGCTTATATATAAGTGTATCTTTTGTATCGATTGAGCAGTTGTAAACTTAAAACCCATATTTCTATAAGAATTATTTAAGTCAATACCTGCAGATGCGCCCGTATTATTATCTATCAGCGCAGGCGTACTGGTAAGGAAATCAACCGTTGGTGTGGTATCAATGCTATATAGACCATCAGATGCTGTGAATTTATCCTCAAATCTTATTGGGCTGCCAAGACTTTTATCTATCCTTTTTGACTGGCTATAGCCGACACTTGCGTTGGTCTGTATCATTTTATCCCAAAACGCCCTGGAAAAGTTGGTTGACGCAGAATGATTCTGTGTTTCAGCGGTAGTATTGGCAACCTTATCCTCTGTAGTAGAGTTTGTGTAAGAATAGTTTAGGCTCGTTTCTGTTTCAAGAAAATTAAACCCGTATGCTGTATTAAAACCCTTATTTGTTGATACATTATTTGTTTTATGAATAGTAAGAAAATCTTCAGTTGCTGTGCGGCTATAGGTAAGTGAAATAGAAGGCCATCCCTCTACCGGGAGGGAAAAAGAGGCATTCGTAGTAGAGGTTGCAATGCGGTCGCCGCCAGGAGGCAGATTCTCGCTTCTATTGTAGCTGAATGATAGATAATACATAGAAGGCGGCACATAGTTAAGAAAAAAAACCGGATATACATCCTCTGTTTGTCTGCCATTTGCCTCATTGATACTCCACCTTACATCGCCTGATATCATGATAGTAGAAGTCAGTTGATGGGTCAACCCGAGGGAATAACCTTGATTAAGGCTTGTGCTTTCAGTGGTTTGGCCGGCTGTGGTTGTAGTTGTCTTGTAATAATTTGCATCTGCCCTCCCGGAGATATCAGCCATTACGACATAAGGCTTCATAAATGTTATGACTATTATTATCAAAAAAAAATACGCCGCTTTTTTTACTATATTATCAGGTCTTTTTTTTTGTATTATAAGGAAAATAAGCTTCATTATCATTATATAATATAGTTCAACAATTAAGTATACAGACAGCTAAAATTTAACTGCTCTTGTCACCTCTCTAATAAAAGCACACCATAGGGACTCTTCCCAACAAAAAACTCTTTCAATATCTTTTCCCCTATGATATCAATGAGAGAAACCGTATTGCCTCCATAGTTGGATATGTAAAGGCGATTCCTTTTTTCATCACCCGCAAGACCTATCGGCCCTACTCCTGCCGGTATAGTTCTGGTAATAACATCAAAAGAGTTTAAAAATGTAATAGTATTCGCAGCGGTATTTACAACAAAAAGCCTGTCATTAAATCCTCGTATGCCTCTTTTAGGAGGACCCTCAACAGATATAGTTGATATTACCTTCCTGAGAGATAAAGAGATAATAGAAATCTTATGAGAACCCTCATTAAAGACATACAGCTTATCTTTTGCTGCTATAAGACCGGCTGGCCTGCTATCCACTGTAATATTGGCAACAAACGTATCATTAATCGCATTTATAATGCTTACACTATTTGATTGTTCATTGGTCACATATATTTCTTTCCTAATAGTATCAACAGCAATTGCTGAAGGGTGCATTCCAACAGAAATGGTTTTCAAAACTCGCCTTGTTACCGTGCTTACCACAGTAACATCATTAGATAGCTTATTGATAATGTATAACTTCCCCTCAAACAAATTTTTCTCATCCGGTATAATAACTACATCGGTTGGCTCTAAACCAGATGTAAGCAGAATCGTATCAAGAAGAGAAAACTGTGTTGTATCAATTGTTGATATATTTCTTGAGCCCGAGTTGACAACATAAAGCCTATCTTGCGTGTAATTCAATGCCATACCCATTGGCCTATCGCCAACGGTAACAGCGCCTACAACTCTTTCAAGACTTCTATCTATTATGGTGATATAATTTGATGCGCTGTTTGATATAAATAGAAGCAGTCCCATTGCTGAAGGCTTCTGCAATTCTGCCTCTATGGAATCCGGCTGAAACATATAGCCTTTTGCAACAGATTTTTCCGTATCCCATGCAAGAGAAACCACAGAGCTTTCTTTTCTCTGTAGTCCGATATCTGATTTTATGACAACCTCTCCGCCAGGTTGTGGAAGCGCGAGGCTCGCATCCCCATCCCTTCCCTTTATAGATGCCTTCTGAAGGATTATTTTTATAGCTTTATACACACCAGGTTCTACAACTGCATCTTGTAAGAGTATTTGCCTGTCAACTAATGCCCCGGACTTTATATCAATTGGACCATCTGCCAATTTCAGCCAACTTCCATCTTCGGCCTGAATTTTAATCTCAGATACAGTAAAGGATATATCAGTGGGTATAACGGAGGTTGAATGCAAATAAAGGAGAAGTCTGGCATTGGAAGGGGCATGTTGGGCAGATGTATCTATCAACCATTTCTCGCAAGAGAATAGGAAGAAAAATGACGCCAGAAAAATGAGTCTTGCAATATGCATTACAGTATCCTTCTTACTAAACAAAACCATTTCATGTCAAGCAAAAAAGCCTCATAAGAAAGTTCTTTCTTATGAGGCATCATCACCTCGCACACCTTATGGTTTTTACCATATTTAATAAGGTATCGCAATAACATTTTCAATCAACATTTTCAATCAATTGCCTCTTTTTTGCTATATTCTCAGTGTATCTTTAGCTCCGTATCAAAGATGTGATAGGTAGCCCATGGGAAATATATCAAACCCCAATAAAAAAGTATTGTTCCAACCATTCCCAGCAAAATCAACCATGCAATCCTTTGAGGCCCCCACCCATACAATATCCGGCCGTGTATAGGTATTGCATAAAGGCACCATGAGACCGCAAAGAGATACTCAACAGGGTCCCATACCCACCAGCTTCCGTGTAAACGTATAGAATAATATGAACCCAGCGCAAACATTATTGTCTGGGCAAAAAAGCCCCATAAAAGGGTTTGGTAGGTAAAGAGGTCAACTCCCCCTCTCTCCCCCTCTTTAGTAAAAAGGGGGGTGGGGGTAGTTTGATTGACGAGAATTGTAACAGCGCCTGCAAAAGAAAATATATAAAACCCATACGCTATCCATGCAAATAGCGCATGGAAATATACCCAATAGCTCTGCTCAGATATAACCAGAGGTTTGCCTGTTTTATCAAAATTTAACCCGTAGAAAAGTGTAAGCGCAGCAATTGGAATGACAATTCTTGCAAACTGTGCTTTTCTGTCAATTAAAACCGAAAAAAGAATGAGCATCCATGATGCACACAGTGTCGCCTCAAATGTCCCAAATATGGGCGGATGGCCGGTATCAAACCATCTGATACCAATGTAAGCCCCTTCAATACAGAGAATAGCTATAATAGTTAAAAGATATAATCTTCGTGATATATTTTTAGAAAACAATAAAAAACCGGAAAGAATAAAAGTTAGCACACATACTAAATACAATACTGCTGTCTCCTTATAATTCATAGTTTACCTTCTTAAGCCTTCTGCTTAATTTCCTGCTTGACCAGCCTCAATAAAAGCCCTGCCAAAAGTGCAATAAACCCAATAATGACACCCATTTCACCAGGGTCTCTTTCAATCTCAATTTGAAGCCAGTACTTAACCCCTGTAAATGACATATTTGTAGTGCCGAGTCTTATAACCTCTCCTTTTTTCAACACACCTTCATAGATTGGCTGGCCAAGCCATGTTACCCTGACCCTCAGAATCGGCTCCACCAGATTCATGCTCCTATTTTGAAGTTTCCCTTTTTCAGCCACAGGGTCAGAAAAAATCTGCATGTAAATTTTATGGCTTCCCAGCTCAAGATAATCTTCACTGCCAGGAGGAAAGAGCCGCATAACTACGGTCTGCCTTCGGATTAATCCGCTTTTCACATCCTCAAGCAAAATCTCCGGCGCAAAACCAAAGCCTGAATGCCGCATCCTTGCGCCATTAACCTTTAACCCGCCATTAAGTCTCACAACCCCTTTATTCTCCAAGGTTTCAGCAGGGTAGCTAATCTCACCGTCTAATCTTATAAAATGAAGCCTTTCTCCCCAATACTCCGGAACTATCTTATCCAATTTTAAAGAGACCTTGGGGGCTAAGCGCTCAAAATTATCTTTTCTGTTATAGGTTATATAATTATTTTTCTCACCCCAAAATACAGCGCCCTCTGTAAGAACTGTTGTTCCCTCAAACCTGTATAAAAGGCTTAACATAACTCCGATGGCTATAATGAAGAATCCTGCATGAAAGAGGATATTGCCTGTATAGGCATAATGCCTTGTAAAAAGACTGATAAGAACATTAGCAAAAAAAGGGGTTATTATAACGAGGAGTGGAGACCATACCATGAAATGGGCAGGCGGTCTCATATTAAGAAACCATAATATGGTTAGATAAAAAAAATATATAGCCCCTGCAATGAGGAGGCCAATTGAAAGTTGTCTTGAACCAAAAAAACTGATAAAACCCTTAAACATAAGGGTTGCCTTCGCGTATTTCCCTGAAGGCCCTTCCCATAGGTATCTGAATCATGGCAGATGTAACATGGGTCATGGGAAAACCCTTAAAACGCAGGCTCCATAACCTCTTCATAATCCTCTTATTGCTAAACGCCTCTGCCCTTAACCAGAAAAGCGCCTTCTCTCTGTTTTCTACGCTCATCCTCGGGTCGTCATGCGTAAATACTACTCTATTGCCATTGTAATACTCCCAACCTCTTTCAGGTATTAAATACGGCTTGTAATCGTCATATAAGTCTGTGCCGGGAAACGGCGTAACCTGCATGGGGTGGGCCATAACCTGAAGCTCATCACAAATATCCAATGTCCTCTTGTAATCATCAGGC
>MGRL01000047.1 GCA_001798165.1 Deltaproteobacteria bacterium RIFCSPHIGHO2_02_FULL_43_33 | reverse complement strand
TTCTCTCTTGCATTTCACACCTCCTTAGGTTTTAAGATTGTATTATAACCTAACCTTTCGGTGTGTCCGCTATTTCGGGGGAAGGGCACACACTGGGTAGTCGGCCTCTTTAAGTTTCACAAGTTCTTTTGCAGGAAGTTTCTGAAGGAATAGAACGGATGCCTTCACTCCCGCCCCATGCGGGATAAAGGTTTCCTGATGAAGGGAAACAACGGCCAGGATTCTGGCCCTGTCTTTAATCCAGTCTCTTAGATAGGAAAGGGTTGAATTCGTGAGGTCGCCGTCCGGCAAGACAATCCCTAATCTTCCATAATCCTCAAGGAAGTCGAGACACCTCTCTATAAAGAGTATGTCAGGTACTTGGTCTTGAAGCTTATTCTCCTTTTCTCCTTTTCAAATTGCCTGGTCTCCTTGTTGATCTTCCATTTATGTCCCAGATCGTAATTCTTAAGAATTTCCTTATTCTGAACCTTGCCCTTGCTCCCAAATGGTGGATTTGTAAGGATGACCTTGAACCCTTCCTTTCTTATCTTTGTTGCTTCTGCCTTCTGAGCAGTCTTCTTCAAAATCTCAAAGCTTTCAAGGGAATTTTCAGAGAATATTCCGGTATGTCCGTCATCCTCAAGAACCATCCTCATCTTCGAGACCCTTGCCAGATCAGGATTGAAGTCTATCCCCCGGATATTCTCTATGGCGTAATCTACCTTTACTCGGTATGCATCAACAGGGTCTTTGACCTTCTCCTCTATTTGATTCCATACATGCCGCATGGCTGCGACCAGAAAACCTCCGGAACCGCAGGCAGGGTCGAGAACCATCTCGTCCACCTTCGGGTTTAGCATCTTGACCATGAGGTCAATGATTGGCTCAGGTGTGAAAAACTCTCCCCTGTCGCCTCTTTGGTGCGCATAGACGAATGTCTGGAATGCAAGCCCTTTCACATCGGCAGGGGTTTTTCTCATATCTACATATTGAAGCTGACCTATTACGTATCCGAGAGTTGCCGGCTTAAGGTTTATTCTTTCGTCCGTAGTGAAGACATCGCCGTATTTCTTCTTTACCTTTTTAAAGAGTTCGTCCATGCGAGGGAGAAAAGTCTTGTCTTTCCCCTCAACGAGATTATCAAACTCATCTTCTGTTATGCCAAATTTGGCAATAGAGGTAGTAATATCCTTCTCATCAACCATCTTGAGGAATAAGACCTTGAGAACCTCGTTAAAGACCTTGTCTTTTAAAAGGCCATCATTGGCATAGATATAGTTATGGCAGGTCTCAAAGACTGCTTTTAGCTCTGTGGCGGGCTTTAGTTCGTTCTTCTTGGGAAGCGCTAAGGTCTCGCCCTTCTTTGGGATGTTTGGAATAAACTTGAAATGCGGCGCCTTGTCGAGTTTCTTGATATATACGGTTTCTGTGCCATTAAACCATATTCCATATTTTGCTGATGGTAGCGGGGCAAGGTAGGTTTTGAGCTGCTGGATGCCGTCAGTCCTCTCCTTCCTCTTGCATTCAACGACAATGTAGATGTTGTCCTGTGTCTTGTCTTTTCCATCGTGGAAGATCACAATATCGGCGGGACCAATAAGGGCGCTCCCTTTCTGAATCTTAAATTCCGGTAGCATCTGGCCGAGGTCGTAATCATATTCTTTATGAAGCCTCTCTTCAAAGATAATCTTGGCGTCTATGTTCTCAGGTTTTCCGGGTATGTATTCATCGGTTATGTAGTCTTTTACATAACCTGCTGATTCAAATTCTTCTGCGGTTTTATATTTATGAGTACCTTTAACCATATTTTTACCAAATTATAATATTTTCCACTTCAGCGAGAATATCTTCTTCCCGCTCCTTATCAGCATATATAAGCTCGTATTCTTTTTTGGTATCAAAAAGGAGAGAATTGTTGGTTTGCTCAAGGTATTTGATGAGGTATTCCCTATAATCCTCTGGCAATGCCTTCCCTTTTTCCAAAAGGCTTACAATCTTTTCAAGTTTATTGTTAGACAATTCTTTCATGATTTATCTAATGCCCATGCTCCTTATGTTCAATAGCTCTGAAAAGCTGATTTGTAATGCAGCCGTTGCACTCTGCCTGAAGCGTAGTATAGAAGATGTGGTGGTCTTTGGCAAGTTTTTGGTTTATCAAATCCAGGATTTCACCCCTGCGGCTCTGCGCCTCTTTTTTTATATCAATATGCGCGCTCATTGCATGGATGTTTGAGCAGATGCTCCAGACATGCAGGGTATGGATGCCTTGCACGCCATCTATGGCCTTTATATCCTCAACAATTTTTTTAATATCAACCTCTTTTGGCACGCCCTCCAGAAGGATATGGGCCGATTCCAGAATTATCTTAACCGCGCCTATGATAATAATTATGCCTATGCCGATGCTTATGAGCGGGTCGGCAATAAACCAGTTCGTATAGTAAATGATGATACCGCTTATAATAACGCCAACGGATGCAACCGCATCCCAGACAACATGGAGGTATGCGCTTCGTATATTCAAATCTTCATGTCTATGCCCTTTGAGCCATGATGCAACAATAATATTAACTGCAAGACCAATAGACGCCACAATCATTGTGCCGAGTCCTTTGACCTCTGCCGGAGAAATGAGCCTTTGATATGCCTCATAAAATATAATGAGAGATACAAACAAGAGTGTTACGCCGTTTATGAACGCTGCAAACACTTCGCTCCTGTGCCAGCCGTATGTCCTTGTTTCTGTGGGCGGCATGGCGCATATATAAAGGGCAAGCCAGCTTAACGAAAGGGCAAAGACATCCATAAACACATGGGCTGAGTCAGATAGAAGCGCAAGGCTGTTAAAGATGAATCCGCCGATAAACTCTGCAATAAAGGTAACTGCCGTGAGGAATATGGCGAGCTTAAATCTGCCTTTAAGCTCTATGTCAATGGCATCGGACATATCAATTGTTTGAGGCATGAGGTATGAGGATTGAGGCAAAAGATTTTGCCTTTACCTCTAACCTCTAACCTCTGTTTTTTCTGCCGGTATTATCCAGATACTTTCCTTTTTTAATGATACCGTTACCAGCTTTCCTTTATGGAGCTTAAGCTTCCTATAAGCAAAGTTAGGAATTTCTATCTTCAGGGTTGCATCTCTGTCTTTTACCTTAAAATATACGGTGTGGCTGGCCCCTTTGCCAAGTGTTGTCAAAACCTCGCCATCCAGTATGTTGTCCTGAACCTTTTTGTCTATCGGTTTATCAGGCCTTATAATCATAATCTCTTCTGGTCTTATGCCGAAAGTTATCTTTTCTCCTATTGAAAGATGCGCTCCTTTTATATCCACCAAAGTTTTAATCTTCCCAATCTCAGGGTTCTCTATAACAGCCGCTGTACCGTTTAAAGAAACAATGCTTCCGCTAAAGATATTCCTTGCGCCTACAAACTTTGCAACATTTCTTGTCTTTGGTTTATAAAAAACATCTTCCTTTGTGCCGAATTGTTCCAATCTGCCGTTATTTATTATAGCAATATTCTCTCCCATGACAAAGGCCTCTTCAAGGTCATGGGTGACAAATATAGTTGTTATGGGGTATTTTTGATGTATCATCAACAGGTCTGCCCTGAGCTTTTCCCTGACCTGATAGTCAAGGGCTGAAAATGGTTCATCCAGGAAGAGTATTCTCGGCTCTGCTGCAAGCGTTCTTGCAAGGGCAGCCCTCTGCCTTTGCCCTCCGGACAACTCCTTTGGAAATCTGTGTTCAAGCCCGCCAAGCCGCATGAGGTCAAGAAGCTCTTCTACACGGGACGAGTTTTTAGGCTCATGGCTTATGCCGTATGCAATATTCTCAAAAACAGTCATGTGCGGGAAAAGGGCATAGTCCTGAAACAGGTAGCCTATCTTCCTATCTCTTATGGGAACGTTTACTCCGGCCGCAGAATTAAAAACCTCTCTGCCATCAATGCTCACAAAACCTTGATCAGGTTTTATAATACCTGACAGCAGATTCAATAAAAGGCTTTTCCCAGCACCGGACGGACCAAACAGGACAGACATGTTCTCCTTAGTGGAAAACCCTATATCAATTGAAAAATCACGGAAACGCTTTTTTAGATGGAATGAAAGGGACATAATGATTTGCGATTTACGATTTCAGATTTACGATTTAGATTTTAATTCGAAAATCGCAATTCGTAAATCGTAAATTCTTAATACCTACCTCTGGTAAATCTGTTCACAAAATAAAGAATTAAAAACGAGAAAATAGTTATGATTCCAACCAGCAAATTTGCCATCTTAGTATTTCCCATCTGCACTGCATCATAGATAGCGATAGAGAGCGTCTGGGTCATGCCGGGGATATTGCCTGCAACCATAAGCGTTGCGCCGAATTCGCCCGTTGCCCTTGCAAATGCCATAACAGCGCCTGCTGCAATCCCTCTCCATGCCAGAGGAATGGTGATGCTCTTTAAAACCTCCCATTCCGTCTTGCCGAGAAGCCTTGCCGCATTTTCCAGATTCTTATCCACCCCTTCAATTGCAGCCCTTGCCGGCCTTACGAATAACGGTAGAGATGCAATAGTTGCTGCAACTACCGCTCCTTTCCATGTAAAAACAATGGCTACTCCTAATGTGTCTTCAAGAAACCTTCCCAGCGGGCCTGACCTGCCCAACAACACAAGTAAATAATATCCCAAAACAGTAGGCGGAATCACAAGGGGCTGCATTACAAGGGCGTCCAAAATGCCTTTGCCGTAAAATTCCTTTCTTGCCATGAGCCATGCAAGGCCCAGCCCAATGATTACAGAAAAGAAAGTTGCAAAAATGGAAACCTTGAGGGTAAGGTAGAGGGGGAAGATGTCAATCATTTTTAAGCTCCACTCTGTGTCAACTTAAAACTCAAATGTCAAAATGTAAAAAAGAATTCAGAAACCGGAAGCCTGCCCCTGCAGGCAGTAAGCAGGGGTCAGGAGTCAGAGTGAATTACCCGCCAGCCCGCCTTAGGCGGGGCGGGCATCTAACCTAAAATCTCCCCTCCCTTGACGGGAGGGGACTAAGGGGAGGGTGTGCATTATTACGAAAAGTTTTCACCCCCATCCTGCCCTCCCCCATCAAGGGGGAGGAAAACTTTAGGCGGCATTGCTGGTTGCAAAAATTTACTTAAAAACTTATTTATTTGTATCTGAATACTGACTTCTGTATTCTGTATTTACCTAAAATTCTCCCGGCAACCTGAAACCATATTTTCTCATGACAGCTCTTCCGGCAGAGCTGTTTATATAATCAATAAACAGCCGTGCCTCTTTTTCTGCCTTCGTTGTTTTGACTACAGCTACTATCTGGTTGATAGGATTATGGAGGTTATCATCAATCATCGTATAAGTTATTTCAGGCACATTTGCAACTGATAATGCAATTATACCAGCAGATACATCACCTGTCTGAACATACTGTAATGTCTGCCTTATATTCTCACCATAAATGAGCTTTGACTTTAATGTATCCCATAAGTTGAGTTTTTTTAAGGCCTCCATTGCAGCGATACCGTAAGGGGCGTGGTTTGGATTTGCGATAGCAATCTTTTTAATGGAAGGGGACAGGAGATATTCCAACCTCTTTATAGTTAAATGAGAATTTTTATGAACAGCCAAAACTATCCTGCCCTGGGCATAGAGCTGTTTGGTATCGGAGGCAACAAATCCTTTTTTCCCAAGCTCGTCAATATACTTTTCACTGGCTGCAAAAAATATATCAAATGGCGCACCGTTTTCTATCTGTTGAGAAAGCATGCCTGTAGAGCCGAATGACAGCACAACTTTTATGCTGGTATCTTTCTCAAATTTTTTGGCTATTTCTTTTAATGCGAAAGACATATCGCTGGCAGCGGCAACGGTAAGAGATTTTTGTTCTGCAAAAACCGGGGAGACAAAAAACAGAATCCAGAAGACAAAATACAGGATACAGAATAAAAACTTCTGACTTCTGACTCCTGGCTCTTGACTTCTATTTTTTTTCACTCTTCCTTCAGCCTCCTGGTCATCAGCTCCATAACTGCATCCTTTGGCGATTTATTTTCATACAGGACGCGGTATACCTGTTCTGTAATCGGCATTTCTATGTTATTTTCTTGGGCAAGATCAAAGGCTGCTTCCGAGGTCTTAATCCCTTCTGCAACCATCCTCATCTCTGATAGAATATCAGGAAGTTTCTGCCCTTTTCCTAACAGCATGCCAACAGACCTGTTCCTGCTCAGCTCGCCTGTGCAGGTAAGGACCAAGTCACCAAGTCCTGAGAGACCGGCAAATGTTGCAGGGCCTGCGCCCATGCTAACACCCAATCTTGCCATCTCGGTAAGGCCGCGGGTTATCAAGGCTGCCCTCGCATTCATGCCAAGGGATAACCCATCAGATATGCCCGCCGCTATTGCAATAACATTTTTTAATGCGCCGCCCAGCTCAACGCCTATCATGTCACTGTTAGTATACACCCTGAAATAGTTTGTGTTAAAAATTCGCTGCACCTTTTCTGCTACAGATTTTTTATCAGATGCGACACAAACTGCTGTTGGAAGTTTCAGACTCACCTCTTTGGCAAAGGATGGGCCTGAAAGCACAGAAAGGTTTTTATGAAAAGGCTTGGGAAGGGTTTCTTTCAGAATCTGAGATACCGTGAGAAGTGTTCCTTGCTCTAATCCCTTTGATGCACTCACTATAATTGCGTCTTTGGATAAAAATTTGACGGCTTCATTGAATATATCTCTTACACCATGAGATGGTATTACACAGATGATAACAGGCCTGTCTCTGACAGCCTCTTCTACTGAACGAACAGCCGTTATATTTTGGGCAAGCTTTATGCCAGGCAGAAAGAGCGTATTTTCCCTAGTTTTCTGAATGGTTTTATATAAATCTTCTTCCCTTATCCAAAGGGTTACATCAAACCCCTTCTCACCCAGTATCGTGGATAGTGTAGTTCCCCAGCTTCCGGCGCCAAGGACGCAAATCTTTTCCATTTCAATTCTCCTTGAGCGCTACAGGGGTATTTTTTTTCTCCCTCGCATCTATCCCCTCCATCCTCACCCGTATAACCTCCGGATTGGGATAGCTCTTTTCCAACTCCTTGTAGAGTTCCATTGCCTCTGCAATGTTGCCTGCCTCTTCAATGCAGACAGCTTTGCCAAGCCTTGCCTCATGCGCATAAGGGCTTGATGGATATAATGAAACCACATTATCATATGCTTTTATAGCCTCCCGGCAGTCTCCTTCCAGATAATAGGTGTTTGCTATCTGGTAAGATATCTGAGGGTTGAACTGGGAATTGAAAGAGTTTTTTAGAATCTCCTGAAACTCTATCCTCGCCTGTTTAATATCAGTAAGTTTCAAGTAAGCCATTGCTATCTGATATTGAACATTATCGCGCTGTGCGCCGCCTGTATTCTTCATCAACCACTGATACTCTCCTATTGCCCTCCGATAATCGCCCTTCCTTATGTATATATCTGCCATATCCTGCCTTGCCAATATCACTTCTTCGCTGCCGGGATAAAGAAGCATCAATGTTGCATAGGCATTCATAGCCCTTTTCATATCCTTCAGGTAAAGATTATTAATAAGGCCAATCTTATACTGGCTGGCAGGGGCATACTGGCTTTCCGGGTATTTATTAACAACATCGCTGTAGCCCTTTACAGCTTGCACATAGTCCATCTTGCTAAAATGCTCCTCTGCCTTTTGATAGAGCGGAAGGGAAGGGTCTTGGGAGCAAGCGGTAAATAGGAAAAAGAGAGGCAATAGGCAATAGGCAATAGGCAATAGCTTTTTTTGCCAATGATTTTTGACTTCTAACACCTGACTCCTGACTTGTTTCATTCCCCTTCCTCTTCCTCTTTCTCAGCAATAGGCGCAATGCCGGTCACCCTTTCTTCCTTTTCCACATCTATCAACCTTACGCCTTGCGTGTTTCTGCCGATTACCGATACGCCTTTCATTGCTATCCTTATAATCTTCCCTATATTTGTGGTAATCATAAGCTCATCTTCATCTCTAACCTGGGCAATGCCGACCACATGGCCGTTCTTCTCTGTTACCTTGATATTTATTATCCCGCTCCCGCCCCGGAGCTGGCTTCTGTATTCCTTCAATTCTGTCCGCTTGCCGTAACCCCTTTCTGTGACAGTCAGGATAGTCATTCCTTCTTCAATGGCCTCCATTGACACAACTACATCTTTTTTGCCAAGGTTTATCGCCCGAACTCCCCTTGCAACCCTTCCCATATCCCTCACCTGCGATTCATTAAACCTTATCGCCTGACCTTCCTTTGTGCCGAGGAATATCTCTTTAGAGCCATCGGTAAGTCTCGTTGCAATAAGTTCATCGCCTTCATCCAGGCCAAGGGCAATAAGCCCGCCTGAACGGATATTTGCAAAAACAGTCAAATCAGTCTTCTTTATAACGCCATGTTTCGTGGCCATCACAATAAACTTGCCCTCGGTAAATTCCTTTACCGGCAGGAATGCGGTCATCTTTTCTCCCTGCGCAAGGTTTAAGAGATTTACAATGGCCTTGCCCTTTGCAGCAGGGCCTGCCTGCGGAATATCATATACCTTAAGCGAATATGTCTTGCCCTTGTCCGTAAAAAACAAGATATAGCTATGCGTTGACGCCACAAACATATTTTCCACAAAGTCCTCTTCCTTTGTTGTCATGCCTGTCCTGCCTTTGCCGCCGCGTTTCTGTGTTCTGAACAAGCTTGTCGGATTTCTCTTGATGTATCCGCCGTGGCTGATGTTCACCATCATGTCCTCTTCAGCAATAATGTCTTCCATGGTTATCTCGCCTGTTTTCTCAATAATCTCTGTCCGTCTTTCATCTCCAAACTGTTTTTTAATCTCCTTAAGCTCGTCAACAATAACCTCTATGAGCAGTTTTTCGCTTGCAAGTATCTCCTCAAGCCGCTTTATGAGTTTTAAAACCTCTTTATACTCTTCAACGATTTTTTCCCTCTCAAGCGCAGTAAGCCTCTGGAGCCTCATGTCAAGGATTGCCTGAGCCTGAACATCAGAAAGTTTGAATTTATTCATCAAGCCTTCTTTTGCCTCTTGCGGGCTCTTGCTCTTTCTTATCAAGGTTATGACTGCGTCAAGATTGTCTAACGCAATCTTTAAACCTTCTAATATGTGCGCCCTTTCCCTTGCCTTTTTCAGTTCAAATATGGTCCTTCTGGTTACGACCTCTTTTCTGAATCTCACAAACAACTCAAGCAATTGCTTGAGATTTAAAACCCGCGGCTGTCCGTCCACAATGGCAAGGTTTATAATGCCGAATGTGGTCTGCATCTGCGTATGAAGGAAGAGATTATTCAGTATAACCTCTGCAACCTCATCCCTTTTAAGCTCAACAAATATCCTCATCCCTTCCCTGTCGGATTCATCCCTTATATGAGATATGCCTTCTATCTTTTTATCATTCACAAGCTCAGCTATTTGTTTAATCAACTTTTCCTTGTTGACCTGATACGGAATTTCAGTTATGACAATGGCCTGCCTGTTTGTCCTTGGATTTTTCTCTGTAGTTGCCCTTGCCCGCATTTGGATAATGCCCCTGCCAGTTTCATACGCCGCTTTGATGCCTTCCTTGCCGTGGATAAAGCCGGCGGTAGGAAAATCAGGGCCCGGAATAAGTTTCATCAGCTCTTTGATGGTTGCGTCAGGTTTATTGATGATATGTACGATGCCGTCTATAACCTCTGAAAGGTTGTGCGGGGGCATGTTTGTGGCCATGCCCACGGCAATGCCGGATGAGCCATTTACCAAGAGATTGGGAAATGCGGCTGGCATAACCAGCGGCTCTTTCAGAGACTCATCATAGTTAGGCCCCCAATCAACCGTCTCCTTTTCTATATCGGCGAGAAGTGCGCCTGATAGCCGAGACATCCTTACCTCAGTATAACGCATGGCAGCTGGTGAATCTCCGTCAATTGAACCGAAGTTGCCCTGACCGTCTATGAGCGGGTATCTCAAAGAAAAGTCCTGAACCATCCTTACCATCGCATCATAAACAGCAGTATCGCCGTGTGGATGATATTTGCCAATTACATCTCCAACAACGCGGGCAGACTTTTTATAGGGCTTGTTCCACTCGACCCCCATCTCATGCATTGCGTAAAGGATTCTCCTGTGAACAGGTTTTAAGCCATCCCTTACATCAGGCAATGCCCTTCCTACTATTACGGACATGGCATAACCCAGATAGGATTTTTTCATCTCGTCTTCAATGTAAACCGGTATCTTTTCTTGCGACATTTAACCTCCAAAAAGACAGGCAAGGGGCAATAGGTGATAGGCTATAAGAAAATTCTATGCCCATAGTCTTCCCCTATAGCCTCTTGCCCATAACCTATAGCCTGTATTTTATCCTTGATATAATAAGGTGGAATTATAGGGTGTGTCAAGATGATTAAGCATTAATTGTCAGCAACACATAAACTGTCCTTTTTATAGCACATGAATTGTCCTATTGTATGGTTTCCTAAATTTCAAGGAGG
>MGRL01000046.1 GCA_001798165.1 Deltaproteobacteria bacterium RIFCSPHIGHO2_02_FULL_43_33 | reverse complement strand
TCCTCCTTGAAATTTAGGAAACCATACAATAGGACAATTCATGTGCTATAAAAAGGACAGTTTATGTGTTGCTGACACATATTAAAAAAGGGCTTGACAGATAATTATGTTTCTGGTATGTTAAACTCGAAATTCGAAATTGAAATGCAAGAAACGAAGTATGCAGGAATTGTTTTTAAGTAATATCAATAGTTGTTGAAACGATGGTTATCAGGCCGTGGGAGGCTTGCAAAAAATCTTCCACGGCTTTTTTTTTGTAATTACGGTAATCATTTCAATCCTGTTTACCAAAACAGCCCTGAAAGGGGCAGATTTTGAGCTTTTGAAAGGAGGTAATAAAATGGCAAAAGGTAAAGTAAAGTGGTTCAATGACACCAAGGGCTATGGCTTCATACAGCAGGAGTCAGGCGAAGATGTTTTTGTCCACTACTCTGCGATCACTTCGGAAGGCTTTAAGAGCCTGAAGGAAGGCGATGAAGTTGAGTTTGATATAACTCAAGGTCCGAAAGGGCCTCAGGCTTCCAATGTAAAAAAGGCATAGTTACTACGGGCTTTCGCCCGTATTGCTCTATTCCTTAACAAACAAATACCCCCCCGATGTTAACATTGGGGGGGTATTTGTTTGTAATTACTTACAAAGTTTGCTATCCTTTCCAGATGGAATTTCCATCCAAAAAAATATTCACCATATCGGAGCTTACTCAAGAGATAAAAACCTTGCTTGAGACAAGCCTTTATTATGTATGGGTTGAGGGTGAGATTTCCAATCTAAGGTCGCCAATCTCAGGCCATATCTACCTTACTTTAAAAGACGAGGACGCCCAAATAAAGGCTGTCATATTTCGCGGGCAGGCAAGATTTATGAAATTTAAATTAGCTGATGGCCTTCACGTGATATGCAGGGGCATGGTCAGTGTATATAAAGAGAGGGGCGAATATCAGCTCATACTGGATTATCTTGAGCCAAAGGGCATTGGTGCAGTACAAATTGCACTCCAACAGCTTAAAGAAAAATTGGCAAAGGAAGGTTTTTTTGATATAGCGCGGAAAAGGCCCCTCCCGTTTTTCCCGAAAAGGGTAGGTATCGTTACATCTCCGACAGGCGCGGCAATCAGGGATATTTTAAAAGTCTTTAAGAGAAGGTTTGCTGGTTTAGCTCTTTTGATCTATCCTGTCAGGGTGCAGGGCATAGAATCAGCAGGAGAAATTTCAAGAGGTATTGAGGCGCTCAATAAGATGAAAGACATTGATATCATTATCATTGCAAGGGGTGGAGGCTCTCAGGAAGATTTGTGGGCATTCAATGAAGATATAGTAGCAAGGGCTATATATCATTCAAATATCCCTGTGGTTTCAGCAGTTGGCCATGAAATAGATTGGACTATTGCAGATATGGTTGCAGACCTCAGAGCATCTACCCCGTCTGCTGCTGCGGAAATGGTTATTCGTTCAAAAGGGGAGTTTAAAGAAAAACTGAGCACCCTCAACTTTCAATTATGTTCTGCATTCAAAGATATTTTGTCTGGTAAAAAAATCTTTCTTCACAGATTAGAGCGTGGGTTGGTTGATCCATCCAGACGGCTAAAGGAGATAAGGTTGAGGCTTGGAGATATAACAGACAGGCTGAGCATTGCCACATCGCACTATTTTGAGATGATTAGGAAAGATTATAGCCACCTAACAGAAAGGCTCAACATCCTGAGCCCGCTCCATATTCTTGGAAGGGGATACAGCATTACAAGAAAACTTCCGTCCATGATTATATTGCGCAATGCAAAGGATGCAGTAGTTGGCGAAGATGTGAATATAATACTCTCAGAAGGAGAATTGTTCTGTAAGGTGGCAAAAAGCTCTCTGATTACACAGATTACAAAGATAGATTACACAGATAAAGAGTAGACTTTTAATCTGTGTAATCGTATTTAAAAAATCGGTGTAATCAAGAGGTATTTATTTTATGGCAGAGATAAAGTTTGAAGATGCATTGAAAAGGTTGGAGGAGATTGTGGATATCCTTGAAAGAGGAGAACTCCCGCTGGAAAAATCTTTAAAAATCTTTGAAGAAGGCGTAAGGCTTTCGAGGTTGTGTAATAAGATGTTAGACAAGGCTGAAAAGAAGGTAGAGATACTTATGCAGGATGAAAAGGGAGAAATAGGAGTTAAACCATTTGAACCAGCTAAGGAGTAGCCTTGGATCTTAATAGTTATCTAAAAGAGAAAGAAAATATTATCAATAAGGCATTGGATAGTCTTCTGCCAAAGGAGGATGAGTTTCCCCAGAAACTCCACAAGGCAATGCGGTATAGCGTCTTTGCTGGCGGGAAACGCATCAGACCTATCTTGTGTTTGGCCTCTGCGGAGATTTTTGAAGGAGTCAGTAATAATATTATCAATGTGGCCTGTGCCATTGAGATGGTACATACCTATTCATTGATACATGACGACCTTCCGGCCATTGATAATGATGACCTGCGGCGAGGAATACCTACAAACCATAAGGTATTCGGAGAGGCAATGGCAATACTTGCAGGCGATGCGCTTTTGACAAAGGCGTTTCAGATAATCAGCCAGAAGTCAGAAGGTAGGGTGGGCTTTGCCCACCATCAGCCTTCGACCTTACTACAGATTGTCTATGAGATAGCAGAGGCGGCCGGTTCTACAGGCATGGTCGGCGGGCAGGTTGTGGATATAGAGTCAGAAGGAAAAGAGGTGGCATTTCCTCTGCTTGAATACATCCATATACATAAAACCGGCGAATTAATCCTTGCCAGCTGCAGGGCCGGCGCCATCATGGCAAACGGAGATGATAAATCGCTGGATGCTGTAACAAAATACGGAGAAGCCATCGGTCTTGCCTTTCAGATAACTGATGATCTACTTGATATAGAGGGAAATAGAGAAGAGACTGGCAAGGCTGTAGGAGGGGATGTAAAAAAGGGGAAGGCCACATATCCGTCTGTTCTCGGTATTGATGAATCAAAGAAAAGGGCGCAAGAATTAGCGGGCATTGCTGTAGCGTCCCTCAATGATTTTGGTAGAAAGGCAGAGCCATTAAGAGAGATTGCAAGATATTTGGTAAAGAGGAGAAGATAAAACAATTAGGAATTAAAAATTACGAATTATGAATTTGAAAAACATTCTCATCGGTAATTCTTAATTTGTAATTCCTAATTCGTAATTGTATTTAAAATCGTATGTCCAAACTATTAGACACCATAAAAAATCCAGATGACCTAAAAAAGCTGACGCTTGAAAACCTGCCGACCCTTGCCGCTGAAATACGGGATGAGATTGTAACTACCACCTCTAAGGTAGGGGGGCATCTGGCATCAAGTCTTGGCGCTGTAGATATTGCCATTGCCGCACACTATGCATTTGATACCCCGAGGGATAAAGTAATCTGGGATGTAGGCCATCAGGCGTATGCCCACAAGATTTTAACAGGTAGGAGAGAAGCCTTTAAGACTATCCGCCAGATGGGCGGTATAAGCGGTTTTCCTAAGCCATCCGAAAGCATATACGACGCCTTTGGTGTGGGCCATTCTTCTACATCTATCTCTGCTGCTATGGGTATGGCTGTTGCAAGAGATTTAAAGCAGGAAAATTACAAGGTTATAGCTATTATTGGAGACGGCTCTTTAACGGCAGGCCTTGCCTTTGAGGGATTGAATCAGGCAGGCCATCTCAAGAAAGATATTGTTGTTGTCCTGAATGATAATGAGATGAGTATATCGCAGAATGTAGGCGCACTTTCCTCTTTTTTAAGCAGAAAGATTACAGGGAGATTGGCAACAAGACTGAAAAAAGAGGCAGAGGGGTTTTTCATGTCCATCCCGCGAATAGGCAGCAGGCTTCTTTCTTTTGCAAAACGGGCAGAGGATTCTCTCATAGCCCTGCTCACGCCTGGTATGTTGTTTGAAGGACTGGGTTTTCACTATATAGGTCCGATAGATGGTCATAATATAGACGAGCTCATAAATACCTTTAACGATGCAAAAGAATTAAAAGGGCCCATATTAATTCATGCGCTGACAAAAAAAGGGAAGGGGTATTTGCCGGCTGAGCAGGAACCGGTGCGGTTTCACGGTATTGGTCCTTTCGAAAAAGAAACAGGCAAGGCAGTAAAGTCTAAGAAGAAGATTGCTACCTATACAGAAATCTTTGGGCAGACGCTTGTTGAATTGGCTGAAAATGATAAAAGGATTGTTGCTATAACTGCTGCCATGCCTGAGGGCACAGGTCTTGACCAATTTGCAAAAACATTTCCTGAAAGATTCTTTGATGTAGGCATAGCAGAGCAACATGCAGTGACATTTGCAGCCGGTTTGTCAAAACAGGGCTTCATTCCTGTTGTAGCAATATACTCTACATTTTTACAGAGGGCGTATGATGAGATACTCCATGACATCTGCCTGCAGAATCTGCCTATAGTTTTTGCCATTGACAGGGGGGGGATAGTTGGCGCAGATGGACCAACACACCACGGCTTATTTGATTTATCATATCTCCGCCATATACCTAATATGGTTGTTATGGCCCCAAAGGATGAAGATGAATTGAGACATATGTTAAAAACTGCTGTGGAGTGCAAAATGCCGGCAGCAGTCCGTTATCCGAGAGGAGAAGGATATGACGTTGATCTTTCTCAGCCATTAAACAAAATACCCATAGGCAAGGCAGAGATTTTACGGGATGGTAGCGACGCAGCGCTATTGGCAATAGGCTCAACTTGTTATCCTGCATTAGAGGCCGCTCATAGGTTGGAAAAGCAAGGGTTAAAAATAGCCGTTGTGAATAGCCGTTTCGTGAAGCCTCTTGATGAGGATAGTATAGTCTCTATAGTTAAAAAAACGGATAAGATTATAACTGTGGAAGAGAATGCGCTTCAAGGCGGTTTTGGCAGCGCTGTGCTTGAGCTTCTTGAGCAATATGGGATTTCAGAGTGTAAGGCGAGAAGAGTAGGTATTCCAGATGAATTTGTGGAACACGGCTCTCAAAACGAACTGAGAGCCATTCTCGGTATTGACGCAGATGGGATAGAAAAGGCAGTGAAGGACATAATGAAAGGTCATGCTAAACATGCAGGTAATATAGGTGAAAGAAAAAGGGCGTATTGATGAGCTTCTTGTAAAGCGAGGATTGGCAGAAAACAGAGAAAAGGCTGCTGCTATTATTATGGCAGGCAGGGTGCTGGCACAAGGTAATATAATTGATAAGCCAGGCACAGAGATTGAAAACGAGACAGAGATAATCATTCTTGAGCCAAGCCCTTATGTGAGCAGAGGCGGGGTAAAACTTGAAGGGGCATTAAATTTTTTTGGCGTAGATGCGAACGATACCGTAGCCATGGATATCGGCTCGTCCACCGGCGGTTTTACCGATTGCTTGTTGAAAAAAGGGGCAGAGAAGGTTTTCGCTGCGGATGTTGGGAAGGGGCTTTTGGATTGGCAACTGAGAAATGATAAAAGGGTTGTAGTTTTAGAGGGGCGGAATATAAAGTATCTTGAATTTAGAGATATTGGAGAAAAGGTCGATATTGCAGTAATAGATGTTTCATTTATTTCGTTGGAAAAGGTTATTCCAAAGGTAAAAGAATTTGTAAAACCTAAAGGGCTTATTCTTTGTCTGATAAAACCACAATTTGAAGTTCAAAAAAAAGATATTGAGAAAAAAGGGATTATAAAAGACCCTGCAAAGCATAAAATGGTAATTGACAGGATAAAAACATTTTCTGAAGGATTAGGCTTTATTGTAAAAGGTGTTTGTGAATCAGTAATTAAAGGGGCTAAGGGAAATAAAGAATTCTGGATATGTCTGGAGGCTTTAAATGGCGACTAAAAAACTGGGAGAGCTTCTTGTAGATGCGGCCCTTATTACACAAGAGCAATTGGACAGCACACTTGAAGAAAGCAGGAAGCAGAAAGGGAAAAGGTTAGGCAGCCTGTTTGTGGAGAAAGGGTTTACTACAGAGTTGGATATTGCCCAGACCCTTGCATATCAGCTCAATATCCCATATCTTGACCTTCATACCGCAGTAATAGACCCTGAGGCAGTAAAACTGGTGCCGGAAAAGCTTGCGAAACAGCATATCGTTATTCCTATTTCACTGGAGAAAAGAAATGTTATTAAAATTGCCATGTCAGATCCGCTGAACATGGAGGCGTTGACTGATATCCGCTTTGCTACGAGCCGCGAATGCTCACCTATGGTGGCTACGACTACGGATATCCTCATGGCAATAAAGACTCAGTATCATCTTTCTGTTCCTATAGAAGATATTGTAGGGGATATGGTCAGAGAAAAATTTGTAGAGGTAATTTATGAAAGAGAATATTTAAAAAATACAGAGGAGCTGTTAAAAAAAAGCGAGGCGCCTCCCATTATAAAGATGGTGGATTCTATAATAATACATGGTATAGACAGCAGGGCAAGTGATATACATATAGAGCCTCATGAACGTACTGTAAAGCTGCGTGAGAGGGTTGACGGTCTTATGCGAGATGTTATGCAACTGCCAAAATGGGTACAGGGCGCGGTAACATCAAGGATAAAGATAATGTCAAAGATGGATATTGCAGAGAGAAGGATTCCGCAGGACGGAAGGATACAGGTGAGGGTAGCAGAGCGGGAACTGGACTTGCGGATATCAACACTGCCTACACAGTATGGAGAAAAGGTGGTCATGCGTATCCTTGATCCAAAATCTACAATACTTACGCTGGACGAAATTGGGCTTTCCAAAATTGCGAAAGAGAGGGTGGGCAATATTATAGATAGGCCGCAGGGTATGGTGCTTGTCACAGGACCAACCGGCAGCGGAAAGACTTCAAGTCTTTATGCAATGATCAGTTATATCAAGACGCCAACAGTTAACGTTATTACCCTGGAAGATCCTATTGAATATAAACTGGAAGAAGTCAATCAGGTAGCGATTAACGAAAAGGTCGGGCTCACCTTTGCGTACTGTTTGAGGTCTGTTCTCAGACAGGACCCTGATGTAATCTTCGTTGGCGAGATGCGGGATGCCGAAACAGCCGAAATAGCGCATCAGGCGTCCATTACAGGCCACTTAGTATTTTCTACTCTTCATACAACAGATGCTGTGGGAGCAATAGCGAGATTGAAGAATATGGGTATACAGCCATATCTTATTGCATCTGCTTTAAATGGAATTATTGCTCAAAGGCTTGTAAGAAAAATCTGCCAATCATGTAAAGAGCCATATATTCCGACAGAGGAAGACCTTTCAAAGATTGGTATGAAGGCAACAAGCAACAAAAAGCCGAAGCTTTTTAAGGGTAAGGGTTGTAATGACTGCAGCGGGACTGGATATCACGGCAGAACAGCTATATTTGAGGCATTGGTAGTTACGAATAAGGTAAAAGATATGATAGCCTCTGATACAGCAGAAGATGCTATAAAAAAGGCAGCTGTTTCCGGCGGCATGATTTCTATGTATGAAGATGGAATAGCTAAGCTAATGCAAGGTGTTACTACCTTTGAAGAACTGCAGCGTGTGGTCTTTGCTGAAGAGGGGACAATAAACACAGTCTGCCCACATTGTTCCGAGGTCATGAGTGTAGAGTTTACATCGTGCCCATACTGCGGCTACTCAGTTTCTCTCAACTGCCCTAACTGCGGTAAGAGGAGAGAAACTGATTGGTCCCATTGTCCATATTGCAGTACTGAATTTACCGATCCAACGCATTAATGAGGGCCACTGTTTAACTGCCATAGCCCGCCGTATGCCCCGTCCGCCTGAGGCGGATAGGCGGGGTTATTAACAGGCTGTTGAAAAAGTCATCAACAGCCTTGATTACACAGATTATAAAAAATGATTACACAGATATTTCAAGGAGTTTCAATCTGTGTAATCTAATCTTTTCTCTGTGTAATCAGAGATTGTTGAGTTTTTCAACAATCTGTTAACTATCCAATGGCATCCATCAGCAATCAGCTAATTCTACACGCCAACTATTCAAAACAAAACCCAAAACCCAAAAAAACCTTGACAATACCTATAATTATCTTGTAGTCTAAAATATTCTAAATTTTTAAGGATTATAAATGTTTGACGGTTTAAGTGATAGACTTAGCGTAATAATAAAAAAGATGAGAGGCCAGGGGAGTATGTCCGAGGCTAACATCCATGAGGCATTAAAGGATGTTAGGATGGCTCTTCTTGAGGCTGATGTCAATTTTGCCGTTGTAAAAGATTTTACTGAACGGGTCAAGGCAAAGGCAGTCGGCAAGGAAGTGTTAGAAAGCCTTACCCCTGGACAACAGTTTGTTAAAATTGTTAGTGATGAACTGGTAGAGATTTTAGGCGGAAGCTCTTCTGGTATTGAGTTTGGGACAAAACCACCTGTTCCAATCATGTTGGTTGGTTTGCAGGGCTCTGGTAAAACAACAACTGCTGCCAAACTTGCGCGCCATATTAAATCCAAAGGCAGAAACCCGTATCTTGTTCCTGCTGACATTTACAGACCGGCAGCCATGCTCCAGCTTAAAAGATTGGCGCAAGATATACATGTGGATATTTTTGACGCCGACAGCATGGGGGCAGATTTAAAATCTGTCCCCAAACCGCAGGACATATGTCAGGAGGCATTAAGGATTGCCGGCATTAAAGGATATGATACGCTTCTTGTAGATACTGCGGGAAGGCTGCATATAGACAACGAGTTGATGGATGAGTTAAAGGAACTGAAGGGTATCCTTAATCCAAAGGAAATATTATTTGTTGCGGACAGCATGACAGGCCAGGATGCGGTGAATACTGCGAAGGGATTTAATGAAGCAATAGGCATTACAGGAATAATCCTTACAAAACTTGACGGTGACACAAGGGGCGGCGCTGCCCTTTCCATAAAGTCTGTTACAGGCAAGCCTATAAAATTTATCGGTGTTGGAGAGAAAATAGATGCGATAGAGCCTTTTTATCCTGACAGGATGGCCAGCCGAATCCTCGGCATGGGAGATGTACTTACACTTATAGAAAAGGCTCAGGAGGTAGTGGGCGAGAAGAAGGCAAAGGCCCTTGAAAAGAAACTAAGAAAAGATGCGTTTACCCTGGAAGATTTTAAGGAACAATTGGGGCAGATAAAGAAGATGGGGTCTTTAGAAAATATACTTGCAATGGTCCCTGGTTTTAAAGAGATGCAAAAAAAGACAGGTGCCATGCCTGACGAAAAGGGTTTGGCTAAGGTTGAGGCCATAATAAATTCAATGACAAACGTGGAGCGGCTTAACCATATAATCCTGAATGCAAGCCGCAGACAGAGAATTGCAAAAGGCAGCGGCACATCTGTTCAGGATGTAAACAAGCTGATTAAACAGTATGTTCAAACTCGGGAGCTTATGAAAAAGTTTGCCAAAGGCGGCCTTCCAAGGATGGGAGGAAGAGGGTTTCTGCCGTTTTAAGAATAATGGTAAATCGAAGATTGGAAATTGGAAATTCAAAAGTGTTCTATAAAATGTAAAATCTAAAATTTATAATTCTCGCAAAGAGAACAAAGGAGGTATAATAAAGATGTCAGTTAAAATAAGGCTTACAAGGATGGGTGGAAAGAAGAAGCCTTTCTATAGGATAGTAGTGACGGATTCTAATTCTCCGAGGGATGGAAAATTCCTTGAGATAGTCGGGACATACGACCCGACAAAAAATCCCGCAAAGGCAGAGCTTAAGGAAAACGCTATACGTGGATGGCTTAAAAAAGGGGCTATTCCGAGTGAGACCGTAGGGAAGGTTTTGAACAGGGCAGGTATTCTATCTAAGATTGCTCAGGCAGTATAAAATAAAGAATAGAGAAAGCTCAGTGTATACAAAAATAGCCGCAGTCTACGGCCATGCTATTCAATCTAAACCGGAGGTGGGAAAATGAAAAACCTGATTGAGACAATCGCAAAGGCACTTGTTGACCATCCAGAGCAGGTCAAGGTGACAGAGGTTGAAGGAGAGAACACATCGGTGATAGAGCTTGCTGTTGCCAAGGAAGACCTCGGAAAAGTTATTGGTAAGCAAGGTCGGACAGCCAGGGCGCTACGCACAATCCTTACTGCCGCGTCAACAAAGATAAAAAAGAGGGCAGTATTAGAAATAATTGAGTAAAAAAGGGAATCTGATTACACAGATTAAAGAGTAGATTATGCAGATTAAAAATCAGTGTAATCGTTTTAAAAATCGGTGTAATCATGCTTAGTAAAAAGCAGTTTCTTTTAGTAGGTAAGATAGTTGGCGTTCACGGCATCAAAGGGGAGGTTAAGATATTTCCCTATGGCAGCTGTGATAAAAAACCGTGGAAGAAGCTCTATCTTTCCATGGATGAACAGAATGAAGTCTGTGAAGTTGTGGGCAATAGACCTAATAAGGGTGTCATCATTGCTATCCTTAAAGGATATACTGACAGAAACAGCGCCGGTAAACTGGTAGGTTATAATGTTTTTGTAGATACAGCAGAAATTCCACAACTTCCCAAAGATGAGTATTATAACTTTCAGTTGGAAGGGATGGAGGTTGTAACAGATGCAGGCAGAACAGTCGGCGTTATAACCAGCATAATTTCAACGGGTAGTAATGATGTATATGTAGTAAAAGGCCCTGTGGGTGAGGTATTGATACCAGCTACAAGCAATGTGGTGCTGAATATTGATATTAAAAAAGGGAAGATGGTAATCCACATATTAGAGGGGCTTTTGCCAAAAGCAGGCAATAGGCAATAGGCGAGAGGCCATGGGTAAAAACATAATTACTTACCTATCGCCTATGGCCCATTGCCTATAGCCTGTATTCAATATGAGATTTGACATACTGACCATCTTTCCTGATTTTTTTGGATCGCCTCTTAAACAGAGCATCCTTGGCAAGGCAATAGAAAAAGGGCTTATAGATGTCGGTATACACAACATAAGAGACTTTGCCCTTGATAAGCACAACACAACAGATGATTCTCCCTATGGCGGCGGAGATGGGATGGTCATGAAAGTAGAGCCCATTGTAAGGGCAGTTGAAGCGGTTAAGGGCAGCCGAAAGTCTGAGGTAAAAGTTATTCTCACCACACCGCAGGGAAGACAGTTGAATCAACAGATAGCCGCTGAGCTTGCTCAATCAAGCAATCTGATTATTATATGTGGTAGATATGAAGGTGTGGATGAAAGGGTGAAAGAACTGGTAGTTGATATGGAGGTATCTATCGGCGATTATGTTCTCGGCGGCGGTGAGATACCTGCCTTAGTGATTGTAGATGCAGTAACAAGGCTCGTACCTGGTGTTTTAGGATCAGATATGTCTGCAAGAGATGATTCCTTCTCAGAGGGTCTTTTGGAATATCCTCAGTATACGAGACCCGAGAGTTTCAGGGGATTGACGGTTCCGGATATCCTTTTATCAGGCAATCATCAGAAGATAAAAAATTGGAGGAGGAGGGAGTCAATTAAAAGGACATTAGAAAGAAGGCCTGATTTATTAGAAAAGGCTCAATTGACTGAAGAAGAAAAGAAGGCAATTAAGAATTAAAAATTGGGAATTAAAAAATTCGCAATTCGTAATTCTTAATTCATAATTTAAAAAAGGAGGTTTTATATGAATCCACTATCTAATATTGAGAAAGAGTATCTGCGTACTGATGTGCCTGAATTTAGACCTGGCGATACTGTGCAGGTAAACATAAAAATTAAAGAAGGCGATAAGGAGCGCATACAGGCCTTTGCGGGTACCGTTATACGGAAAAGAGGCAATGGGGTAAGGTCTACTATCACGGTCAGAAAGGTTTCCTCGGGCGTTGGTGTGGAAAGGACATTTCCCTTAAATTCACCGGCAATAGAGAGTATTAAGGTAGCAGGCAAAGGTTCCGTGAGAAGGGCAAAACTCTATTACCTGAGAGCCCTAAAAGGCAAGGCGGCGCGAATAAAGGAAGAGGCATAAGAGCAGAGTCAAAGAGTCATAGAGTCAAAATTAAAAAACTATTCTCCATGTTGCTCTGACTCTTTGACCCTCTGACTCTCTGACTCTAAGTATGATGGATGCCTACGAACAGGCGGCCTTTAAAAAAGGCTACAACCTTATTGCAGGGGTAGATGAGGCAGGCCGCGGGCCTCTTGCAGGGCCTGTAGTTGCAGCGGCGGTTATTTTCAAATTTCCACCGCCGCTTCATTTGGGCATAAGAGACTCAAAAACCCTTTCTCCTTCACAAAGGGATAATATCCTATTAAACATCTATCGCGAGGCTGTATCCGTTGGTGTCGGAGTTGTCTGGATGGACGAGATAGAGACAACCAATATCCATGCAGCGTCACTCAGGGCTATGGCTGACGCAGTTAAAAAGCTTAACCCTTCCCCTCAATTTATATTAGTAGACGGTCCATTCCCAATAAAAACCATATCAACGTCACAACTGCCGATTATAAAAGGCGATGCCTTGAGCGTAAGCGTGGCTGCTGCCTCAATAGTAGCCAAAATTGTCCGTGACAATATTATGGCTGCATATCACAATGCCTTCCCCCAATATAATTTTATAAAAAACAAAGGTTATGGAACATCAGAACATCTTGCAGCTATAAAATATTTCGGACCGTCTCCAATCCATCGGAGGGGTTTTAAAGGTGTAAAAGAGCACCTCGTTTAACCCAAAAAATACAGTTGCATTTTTTGGCAAACGCAATCCACTGATAGAAACTTTCAGGGGCAGGCTCTGGCCAAATACTGTAGTTGCCGATTCATCGGCGATTTTAAAAACGCCCATAAATGGGCAACTACTATACTTAAAACAGTATGCTCCGTTTTGTCCAGCCAGCTTTTCCTTGTCTTTGGCTCAAATCTTGCGTTTGTCCCGAAAAATAAAAATCAAATGCGTTATTCGGGTTAATCGGAAATTGAAGGTTGCAAAATGCAAATTTCAAGATGAAAGGTAAATACATTTTGCAATTTAAAATTTTCAATTTCCATTTTACAATAGAGCGAAGCGATAGATGACTAACGCAAGGATTGATATTGGCAAGAGAGGAGAGCTTCTGGCTGTTGATTTCTTGAAAAAGAACGGCTACAAGATTCTGGAAAATAATTTTAGATGCAGATATGGCGAAATAGATATTATTGCCATAGAAGGGAAGGCCATTGCATTTGTGGAGGTTAAGACAAAGACAAATAATGCATTTGGCCCTCCAAAGACGGCGGTAGATTTAAGAAAGCAGAGACAACTATCAAAGGCAGCATTGGCATATCTTACACAAAAAAACCTTAATGCTCATCCGGCAAGATTTGATGTGGTGGGGATTACTATACGAGAAAACAAAAACGAGATTGAACTGATAAAAAGCGCATTTGAACTTTGTTTTTAAAACTGCTAATGTAGATTCAAATGATACTGAGAACTACTCGCCTGAGGCCAACCGCCTAACATGGAAAATAAAAAACAGCTCCTCCTCATAGACGGCACTGCCTATATCTACAGGGCATTTCACGCTATTCCGCATCTCTCCAATTCCAAAGGTCTTCCTACCAATGCCATATATGGTTTTATCCAAATGCTTTTAAAGGTTGTAAGGGATTTTAAAACCGACCATATAGCTGTTGCCTTTGATGTTAAAGGGCCTTCCTTTAGGCATAAACTATATGAAGAGTATAAGGCGCACAGGCCTGAGATGCCGGACAACCTGAAGCCGCAGATACCTTATATAAAGGAGATTGTAAAGGCCTTCCGTATTCCCTGTCTTGAATTGGAAGGATATGAGGCTGATGATGTTATCGGCACAATATCCAAACATATGAAGGAAAAGGATATAGAGGTGATAATAATTGCGGCTGATAAAGACATGCTGCAGCTCATAGATGATAATACCATTATTGTTGATACGATGAAGGATAAAAAGATCGGCAGGAAAGAGGTAATAGAAAGATTTGGGGTAGAGCCAAAATATATTACAGAGATTATGGGGCTTGCAGGCGATGCATCTGACAACATACCAGGCGTACAAGGGATAGGTGAAAAAACTGCAATAAGGCTCATCCAGCAGTTTGGGACTATAGAACAGATTTTACAGGATATCGATAAGGTTGCTGAAAAAAAGGTTAAGGAAAGACTGGCGGCTCATGCGGAAGATGCGCGTCTTTCCAAGAGGCTGGCCACCATAGATACAAATGCTCCTGTGAAATACAATTTTGAAGACCTGCTTGTTTCTTCACCGGATTACTCTAAACTCAAAGAATTGCTCAGAGAATTGGAGTTCGCCAAACTGCTCAAGGAGATTATCCCAGCCGAGCCACAGGTTCAAGGGAATTATAGCTCTATAAGCACGCAAGAGGAGTTGCAAGGCCTTGTTGCTGAAATAAGAAAGTCAGGCGCGATGGCAATTGTTATTAAAAGAGACAAAGCTCTCTTTGGCGATATTGCAGGTCTCGCTGTTTGTATTAAACAAGACCATGCGTTTTATATTCCAACAGGCCACCACTACTTGGGCGCTCCTGTTCAGCTCAGCATGTCATCTCTCATGGATACACTGAAGCCTGTTATTGAAGATGAAGATATAAAAAAAGTGTCGCACGATATAAAGGCGGTTTATTGCTTTTTCAGACAAAACAATATCCGGTTGAAGGGGACAGCTATAGATACCAGTATTGCATCGTATCTGCTCAACCCTTCAAGGTCAGGTCATGATATTTCTGATATTGCGCATGAGCAATTAGACTATGCGGTAATACAACCAGATAGAATGCCTTTCAATGAGCTTCCCATAGAGCAAGCCATGAGTTATGCCTGCAATGAGGCAGACGCAGTTTTTCGACTTGCAAAAAGATTCTTGCCGCAGCTGGAAAACCAAGGGCTTTTAAAGCTTTATCAAGAGATAGAGATTCCCCTTGCCCAAGTTCTTGCAGACATGGAACTTATGGGCATAAAAATAGACCAAGATTATCTTATGAATCTTTCCAAAGAATTGGATGGTCAAATAAACAGCCTCCAGAAGAAAATCTACACTGTTGCCGGTATAGAATTTAATATCAATTCACCTAAACAACTTGCAGAAGTCCTTTTTGAAAGGCTTAAACTAAAACCGATAAAGAAGACTAAAACAGGATTTTCTACAAACGAAGAAGTTTTGCGCATACTTGCCACTCAGCATGAGCTTCCCAATGAGGTCTTAACCTTCAGGCAGCTCGCAAAGCTAAAGTCAACTTATGTAGATGCCCTCTTAGGGCTTATAAACCCAAAAACGCAGAGGGTGCATACGTCGTTTAATCAGACAGTTACTGCAACAGGAAGGCTTTCCAGTTCAGAGCCAAATATGCAGAATATCCCTATCAGAACCGAATGGGGGAAAAGGATACGGCAGGCGTTTATTGCAGATAAAGATTGTTTGTTTTTGTCTGTAGATTATTCGCAGATAGAATTAAGGATTGTTGCGCATCTATCGCAGGATCCGCTTCTTATAGAGGCATTTAGGAAAGGGGAAGACATTCATACGAAAACAGCATCAGAGGTTTTTGGCCTTGCGCCAGAGCTGGTTACCGCTGAAATGCGAAGAAGGGCTAAGGCAATAAACTTTGGCATTATTTATGGAATGGGGACATATGGCTTGGCAGCAGAACTCGGCATATCGCAGGACGAGGCGCGGGATTATATTGAAAATTATTTTCTCCACTATAAAGGCGTCAAGACATTTATGGATAAGCTGATCAATGAGGCGGTTGAAAAAGGTTATGTAATAACGCTCTTTGGAAGGCGCAGATATATACCTGAAATCCTCAGCCAAAGCGATCAGATAAGAAAGCTCGGAGAACGGATGGCAATAAATACGCCGGTCCAGGGGACCGCAGCAGATATGATAAAGATGGCGATGATAAATATATTCAGAAGGTTGAAAGAAAGAAAACTCAAATCAGCAATGATACTCCAGATTCACGATGAACTTATTTTTGAGGCGCCTGAGCAGGAGATAGAGCTGTTAAAAGGGCTGGTAATAAAAGAGATGGAGGTATCAGATGTTTTATCTGTGCCCATAAAGGTTCATATAACCGTTGGCCGCAGTTGGGGAGAGCTTGATTAAAAATAAAAATCAATTTCTGTTGTCAACAAATAGATTTGTCCGCTTTTAGAGCAAATGAATTGTCCACTTTTAGATTGGCAGGAAAGGCACGTAGGGCGTAGCCCGAAGTG
>MGRL01000045.1 GCA_001798165.1 Deltaproteobacteria bacterium RIFCSPHIGHO2_02_FULL_43_33 | reverse complement strand
ACCTTTCTCTCTTGCATTTCACACCTCCTTAGGTTTTAAGATTGTATTATAACCTAACCTTTCGGTGTGTCCGCTATTTCGGGGGAAGGGCAATGAGATTCCTTCGTGACATGTGCAAACGACTATATGACAAGAGCCAAGGCGACCTCCAAAGCTACACCATGGATCAGTACAAGTCGGATGTGGCGATATATGAAAGATTAGTTGACAAATACAGCTCTTTGGGGTCTGCGCTGAATCAATACATACGATGATGGCGGCGCCTAACAATTTACAGCGGACGGCTGATCGCCACCGATGAGTTCAAGCGTTCGGCATAAAATAAAAGGAATTCGCGATGAAATTGGTCATAAACAAACTTGAGGCTGCAGAACATCAACTGCGCGAGGCTATCCGCCTGTGGTTCACTGAGGGCGATCCGGTGGCAGTGCATTCCCTTGTGTGCTCGGCGCACCAGATCATCCACGACCTGAACTTCCAACAAGGCTGGCGCGACCTGCTTTACGACACCCTTGTCATAAAGGACGAATTTCGTAGGAAGTGGATCCGGTTGATCAAGAACCCATATAACTTCCTCAAACACGGAGATTGGGACGCCGATGGAACCGTTGAGTTGGACACGGAACTAACCGAATCGTTTATCCTCTTCAGTTTGCTGGGGTTCGAGCTTCTTGGGCGGCAGCATAATGAAACCGAAGAAGCCTACATACTTTATTTTGCGCTCCATAGGCCTTCTCTGCTAACCGAAAAGGGGAGGAAAACCTTCCTTGGGCACCTCTCCGCCGAAGCGGTTCAGCATGTGACTGAACTCGGGAAATCAGGTTTCTTTCGAGCCTACACAGCTCTAAGACGAACGCATACCCAAGCCGAACCAGTGGACAGACTGCACTTGACGGCCATTCCGCGCCGCTTCATGGCCGCAAGTGATCCTGTCGTTACAATTAAATAGTAAAAGAATTTTGACTAAATCTTTGCCCTCTTCTTACGCCACTCCGTTGCCTGTTCATAGGCAATTATACCGCAATATGTTTTAATTCCCTGGGCTGGACTCTTTTTAAATCCAGCTTCCGTTCGGATAAAAACCTTTCAGACTCTTCCCGCAGTTTTTTAATTCTCTGCTCAAAGGTTAAGTTTTTTTCTTCATCATAGACCTTCTCAATTATCTCATGAATTTCATCCAATCCTTTAAGCCGTTTCATAATTCTATCACCTCCTCTGGCGAACATATTTCGATTTCACGATAGCCTGATAATCTGTTTAATCCATTAACCATGACTCTGGTTTTAAGCTTTACAATATGTTCAAAGTTCCAACTGACAATTACTTCTATCCCATTTATTACAGCAATGGATATATGGAGTGCATCACTTCTATACTTTTCAGGAATGATGCCTTCTTTAATATATCTTTCCGCCAGTTCCACTGTTTCCATGTCAATTTCAAGCAGCAGAGGATTGGTTTCTCTTAAGAGTTTCTCCAATTGCGATCTTCTCGGCTCCGGCGCTCTGCTAATCTCCCTGATTACTTCATCTGAAATATATATTCCCTCAGATATTAACGGCAGGTCTCCGAAAAGTTTTATGGTAATATCTTTCTTTTCTATATCGCCTTCTGCAAATACAAAATTAAATATCGTTGTATCCAGATAATACTTTATCTTTTTCAAAGCCACTCCTTTTGTGAATATTCTATCACACCACCTGCTGTTAACCTATAAGGAAAGCTGCTTTTTTAATTCTCAACCCCCGCCCTCTTCTTATGCCATTCCGTTGCCTGCTCATAAGAATATGCTGTCTTTAATACAGTTTCTTCATCAAGGGGTTTGCCGAGGATTTGCAGGCCGATGGGGAGGTTGTCTTTTGTGAATCCGCAAGGAAGAGATAGTCCGGGGATGCCTGCGAGGTTACAGGAGATGGTGAAGATGTCTGAGAGATACATGGTGAGAGGGTCTGCTGTTTTTTCGCCGATTTTAAATGCAGGGGTTGGCGCAGTTGGTGTTAAAATAACACCACATTTCTTGAATACCTCTTCAAAGTCTCTTTTTATCAGCGTCCTGACTTGTGATGCCTTTTTGTAATATGCATCATAATAGCCTGCTGAAAGGGAATATGTGCCGAGCATGATTCTTCTTTTTACTTCCGGCCCAAATCCTTCATCCCTTGTCTTGCAATACATGTCCAGCAAATTTTTACTATCCTTTGCCCTGTGGCCAAATTTCACTCCATCAAATCTCGCAAGATTGCTGCTTGCCTCTGCTGTGGCAACAAGGTAGTAAACTGCAATGGCATAATCCGTGTGAGGCAGGCTTATATCAACAACCGATGCGCCCTGTTTCTTCAACACCTCAATTGCATCCTTTACTGCCTTTTCCACATCGCTGTCTAAACCTTTAATAAAATATTCCTTTGGAATGCCAATCTTTAAGCCTTTTACATCCTTTGTTAATGCCTTTGTATAATCAGGCACAGGCGCATCAATGGACGTGGAGTCCTGCGGATCATAACCAGCCATTGTATTCATCATAATGGCGCAGTCTGTGACATCCTTTGTCATTGGGCCTGCCTGGTCAAGGGATGATGCAAAGGCGATCATGCCGTATCTTGAAACTCTGCCATAAGTCGGCTTTAAACCCACGATGCCGCAGCAGGATGCGGGTTGGCGGATAGAGCCGCCGGTGTCTGTGCCAATGGATGCCGTGCATTCGCCTGCCGCCACGCTTGCTGCAGAGCCGCCGCTGGAGCCGCCGGGAACCCTTTCTACATCCCATGGATTTTTTGTGACAAAGTATGCAGAATTTTCAGTGGATGAGCCCATGGCAAATTCATCCATATTGTTTTTGCCGAGTATTACTGCGCCGGCGTCTTTTAATTTTTTAATAACCGCGGCGTCATAAGGCGGGACAAAATTATTCAATATCTTTGATGCGCAGGTAGTGCGTACTCCGTTAGTGCAGAATATGTCTTTGACAGAAATCGGCACGCCGGTAAGAGGTGTTATGTCCTTGCCGGAGGCCAATCTTTTGTCAGCTTCTTTCGCCTGTTTTATGGAATCTTCTTTTGTGACAGTGATATACGCCTTGATTTTTCCATCTACCGCTTCAATTCTTTTTAGAAATGCCTCAGTTAGTTGTAGAGAAGTTATCTCTTTTTTCTGGAGTTTTTCATGCAGTTCGTGGATGGTTAAGTTGTAAAGTTCCAAAGTGGTCTCCTTGTAATACCGTTAAAGGTATGAGGTTTGAAGCAACAACATCCAACCTCTATCCTCTAACTTATTCTATAATGCGCGGCACCTTAAAACACCCCTTTGCCTTTTCAGGGGCATTGCTTAATATCTCGTTCTGCGGCAGGGACGGCTTTGCCTCGTCCTTTCTAAATATTCTTGATGAAATTGTATGAGTTGTAGGTTCTATATTTTTTGTATCTAAAGCGCCGAGTTTTTCTACATAGGTAAGTATCTTGCCCATCTGCTCAGTATAAAGTTCGGTTTCCTTTTCTGAAAGGGCAAGACGCGCTAAGGTAGCCACGTGTTGAACATCTTTTTTTGTGATTGCCATAAAACCTCCATGTCAGAACCGTAAGTCGTAAATTGTAAATGGTAAGTAGTAAAATATTAGTTTTTAGTAGAGTTATCATAAGGCAAGGATATATTCAAGGCCTTTTTGCTTAAAATAATAGTTTCAATAGACGTAGTTGCCTATAATGGGCTTGAATTACGTTTTGTCAGATGATAATATTCAACCTGACAGTAATGAGCAAGGGGGATCAATTATGATAGAAAAGGTTCTCATCTTCGGCAAGGACACCTGACCTTATACTAATGCAGCCCGTGAGGATTTTGCCAAAAAAGGGTATCAGGTGCAGTATGTGAATGTAAAACAGGATGCCGCTGGAATGGAACAGATGCTCAAATATTCCAAGGGCAGAAAAGATGTGCCTGTAATTGTGGAAGGGCCAACGGTAACTGTTGGCTTTGGCGGCACCTGAGGGATTTAATTTAGGTTGGCAGGTTGCCGGCCAAAATTCAAGAAGGTTAAGGTTGAGATTTAGGTTAAGATTGAGGCAAGTGTTTTCTCGACCTCAACCTAAATCTTAACCTGTATTTTTACACTGCCCTACCAAATGGTGGGGATTTGTTTTCTAAGAGCTTGTTGAAAAACTCAACAATCTCTGATTACACAGATAAAAGACAAGATTACACAGATTAAAACCCCTTGGAATATCTGTGTAATCATTTTTTATAATCTGTGTAATCAAGGCTGTTGGTGACTTTTTCAGCAGCCTGCTAAAGGGATAAATAAATGATAGCAACCGCAGCAGACATCGTTAGAAAAGCTATAGAAAATTGCAAAAGGGCCACAACTATAAAAACAGAAGATCTTCCGGATATCATCATTGAAAAACCCAAAAGAGATGAGTTTGGCGATTTTGCTACGAATGTGGCCATGCTCCTTGCAGGCAAGGAAGGCAAGCCGCCGAGACAGATTGCGGAAGCGATAGCAAAAGAGATAAGACAAATAGAGAATATAAAAAAGGTAGAAGTAGCCGGGCATGGGTTTATCAATATATTTATGGATGACGAATACTGGCTCAGTCTATTGAAGGAGGTTCACAATCTTAAAGAAAAATACGGGACATCAGATGCCGGCTCAGGGAAAAAGGTTCAGGTAGAGTTTGTCAGCGCCAACCCAACAGGGCCGCTGCATATTGGACATGGAAGAGGGGCAGCAGTAGGAGATTCTCTTGCCAATATCTTAAAGGCAGCCGGTTATAAAGTTGTTAAAGAGTATTACGTTAATGACGCAGGCAGACAGGTATATATACTGGGGGAGTCTGTGCGTAAGCGCATGGAAGAACTTCAAGGCAAAGATGTAGAATTTTCAGATGATTACTATAAGGGTGAATATGTAAAAGAGATAGCCAAAGACTTTTTGGCAGAACGGAGTAGTGCTGGTAAAGCTCAATCAACGTCCACGGTGCAGGATTTTGCATGCGAAGCAATGCTGGAGCGTATAAAGAAAGACCTTCAGGACTTTGGCGTTGAATTTGACAACTGGTTTAGCGAGAAGACTCTTGAGGATGAGGGGCTTGTTAATAATGCTATTGAGGAACTGCGTAAAAATGGTTATATCTATGAGGATGAGGGCGCCGTATGGTTCAGAACTACACAGCTTGGTGATGATAAAGACAGGGTTTTAATAAAGGCTGACAATGAGAAGACCTATTTTGCATCAGATATAGCTTATCACAAGAAGAAAGCGGAGAGCGGATTTTCAACTATAGTTAATATATGGGGTGCTGACCATCATGGTTATGAGGCGCGTGTAAGGGCAGCTTTAAAGGCCTTCGGTTACGACGACAATATTCTCAAAATCATATTTATCCAGCTCGTAGCTCTCTTAAGGAACGGCGTTCAGGTGCCGATGGGAAAGAGGGAAGGCGAGTTTGTCACATTACGACAGGTTATAGATGAGGTTGGGAAAGATGCGTGCAGATTTTTCTTTCTTATGAGAAAGTCTGATGCGCAACTTGAGTTTGACCTGGAGCTTGCCAAGAAACAGGCGCCTGAAAACCCTGTTTTCTATGTCCAGTATGCCCATGCGAGGATATGCAGTATCATCAAGCATGCAAAAGAAAATGGAATCAGCCTCCCCACAACAGAGGGCGTAGATATTAAACTCTTGAGTCTTAAAGAGGAATTAGATATTATCAAAAAACTTGCCTCTTTCCCGGATATTGTAAAGGGGAGCGCCATCGCAATGGAACCGCACAGAATAACATTTTATCTGCAGGAATTGGCAGGCCTGTTTCACCCGTACTATAATAAAAACAGGGTTGTTGCGGATGATAAAAGTCTAACCAACGCAAGGCTGTATCTGTGCGAGGCTGTAAAAAGGGTAATGCAGAACGGGCTTAAATTTTTAGGCGTTTCAGCGCCAGAGGAGATGTGATGAGGACAGAGTGTCAAAGTATCAGAGTGTCAGAGTATCAAAGATACATTTTGTTTCTTCTAATCTTTATACTCATGCTTGCAGGCAGTAATGATTGCAGAGCAGAGGAAAAGGCAGCGCCGCAAAGCGTTAAAGTCGCCATTCTTCCATGGAAGATAAATGCGCCGGAAGGCCTTGAATATCTCAAAGGCGCTGTTAACGATATGCTTACATCCAGAATCGGAAGCGAGCCGCCTATTGAGATTATAAAAGAATCCTCCATTAAATCAGCCTTATCCAAATACGGCTCAGAAGCTATAACAGAAGATATTGCCAAAAACATAGGTAAAGAGGTGAATGCGGATTATGTGGTTTATGGGAGCATTACCGTTATTGCCGATAGTATCAGTATTGACGCTAAGAGTGTAGCCCCAAAGAAAGTTATAGCGCCTATCTTTTTTGCCTCTCAGGGCAAAGGCTTGGAAAATATCATCCTGCTTGTGAATGAGACGGCTAAAGATACGAAGACAAAGATATTAAATGCAGAAGGGATAACAGCCAAGGCCGCCCCTGGTGCTGAAACTCCTTCCTATACCGGAAAATTTGTCGCAAAGGAAAAGCCGGCAGAAATAGCGAAGGATGACGACTTTGTGATTGCAGAGAAGGTTAATGCAAAGGGCATCTGGAAAAGCCCACAATTTCCTACTGCCATGAAATATATTGAGATTGCTGATGTTGACGGCGACAAGAAAAATGAAATAGTTATGGTTGACAGTCACAGTCTCTTTATCTATCGGTTGAATGGTCAGAAACTGGAGATAGTCAAGGAATTTAAGGAAGATGTCTCTGTCAAAAATTACAGCATCTCTATCGCTGATATGAACAATAATGGGATTCCCGAGATTTATGTCACAAGGATACTGAACGATAGATTGAACTCCTATGTGCTGGAATATAAAGAAAATGAATTCAAAACCATTGCATCGGATTTAAAATGGTTTATGAGAGTAGTGAAAGAGCCAAAGACAGGGCCTGCCCTGATAGGGCAAAAATATAGCAGCGCAAGCGGCTTCTTTGGCGCAGTGCAAAGGCTTGAATGGAAAGATGGGAAGTTGCAGGAGTCTTCTGTTCTTGACATTCCCAAGGGTTTAAATGTATACAACTTTGCAATGGCAGACCTTGGCAAAGACGGAACGACAAATGTTATTGCATTAGATGAAAGAGATTATCTGCATGTGTACAATAAAGGCAATGATGGTTTATGGCAAGAGATGTGGAAGAGCGGAGAATTTTATGGCGGAAGCCTGAATCGTCTGGAGCTTGGGGCATCTTCAACCAATAGTGAGGCAAGCGATTTCATAGATATAAAGGCAAGAATTATTTACGAAGACCTTGATGGTGATGGAATGGGTGAGATAATAATCAGCAGGAACGATCCAGGGCTTGTAGGACGCTATATGAAGGTGATAAGGTCGTATGATAAAAGTGAAATGATAGACATGACATGGGAAGGATATGAACTTGAAGAAAACTGGAAGACAAAGAAGATTGACGGCTATATAGCAGATTATGCTGTAAGTGATATAGACAATGACAGCCAGAAAGAGCTGGCAATTGTGATTGTCATGGATGGCGGCACAGGGAAGAGTTATATTATGGCTTATAAAATGAAAGGAAAATAAGCTAACAGTTAATATAGTATTTACCATACACAAAAATTGTGTTTGATTTTTGGGGAAACCTGCAAGTTGCCTGCCAGACGAGGCAGCGGACAATTTTTGAGACGAGCCCTTTATCCCCCTTTTCTGGGGACCATAATATAAGATAAGCATCGATGCACATTCGTTTGCCCTTCTGAAAATACTTATCCACAGAAAATTACTCTTCTCAAGCAGGAGAAAACAAGGCGCAGTGATTCATGTCTGCTTCAGCCTTCTCCTATTCCCAAAGAGGCAAAATAGAAAAACTGTCAGCAACACATAAACTGTCCTTTTTATAGCACATGAATTGTCCTATTGTATGGTTTCCTAAATTTCAAGGAG
>MGRL01000044.1 GCA_001798165.1 Deltaproteobacteria bacterium RIFCSPHIGHO2_02_FULL_43_33 | reverse complement strand
TTAAAACCCATTGAAATATCTGTGTAATCGTTTTTCCTAATCTGTGTAATCAAGGCTGTTGATGCCTTTTTCAACAGCCTGTTAGATATTCATAGGCAAGAAAGTTTCTTAAGCCTGCAATGTAGACAAAGTTATAAGCAAAATCTTTTGGCACTATGTTAAAATCGCCGAGCTTGTATATCGCATCCCGGTAAGTAGCCGGTTTGGGAAACCTTTTTTCTACTATCAGCAAGTCGCTTATATCCAGAGCCATTTCAACGCATAGAAATACAGACGAAATACAGACCTTTCCACTATCTTTTTCACATCAAGAGAGTTTTGCATCTGCCCAAGAAATCTCTCTTTGTTATCTTCAAGATATTTCGTTTCTTCCAGCAACCTCTGAACTTTTTGAAATAAAACCTCTCTCATTTCGCCGCACCCTTGGGATATGACCCCAATATCTTCATAAACGAGCATTGGGCCTCAAGCTCCTTGAGCGCATCAGACACCTTGCTGTCCGAAACATGGCCGTCCATATCCGCAAAGAATACATATTCCCATGCCTTGCCCTTTTGGGGGCGAGATTCAATCTTGGTGAGATTTATTCCCCTCTCTGCAAAAGGCTTTAACATTCTGTATAGTGCGCCCGGCATATCCTTTATTGCAAACATAACAGATGTCTTATCACCGCCGCTTTTCTCAGAACTTTTATTTCCAATGACAAGAAATCGTGTAAAATTATTTGCATGGTCTTCTATCTTCTTTTCAACCACCTGTAAATCATACAGTGCGGCGGCAAATTCACTGGCAATGGCAGCAGATGATGGGTCTTCGCCGGCAGTCTGGGCTGCCATTGCAGTAGATGATACATCAAATACAGGAACATCCGGAACATGCTCTTTAAGCCATTCCTTGCACTCAGCAATGGCATGAGGATGGGAGTATATCTTCTTTACATCCCCAAGTTTGCCTGTCTTATTTAAAAGAGAGAGCGCCACCTCTATTGTTATTTCTCCGCATATCTTTATGTCTGATGTCACAAACATATCAATGGTGTGGCTTACAACGCCTTCAGTAGTGTTTTCTATAGGCACAACGCCGAAATCTACCTTTGCCCTGTTCACATCATCAAACACATCTGCTATATCCTTTTTAGGGACAAACTCTGCGGAAAGGCCAAAATATTGCATGCATGCCTGATGGGTGAATGTGGCCTTTGGCCCGAGATAGGCCACCTTCAATGGTTTTTCCAAAGAGAGCGATGCGGACATAATTTCCCTGAATACATTTTTTAATGCCTGGTTTGGAAAAGGCCCTTGATTATTCTGAGTTAATCTATGGTATATCTCTTTTTCCCTTTCAGGCGCATAAAAGTCCCGCTTGCCCTGCAATTTAGTCTTGCCAATCTCAATGACAAACCGCGCCCGTTGGTTGAGGAGCTCCAGAATTTTATCATCAATGCTGTCTATTTTCGCTCTCAGTTCTTTTATTTTTTTTAAGTCATCCATAGTGAATACAATTACGAATTAAGAATTATGAATTGCTATTTTATAATTCCTCATTCTTAATTCCTAATTCTTAATTGCTCTCCTGAAATTTTCTTATCTTTCTGTATTTGCTGTATCTGTTATGCACCAGCTTGTAGGATGGGTGAAGCGTAGCGCACCCATCAAACCTATATTTGTGTTGGGTCCGCTACGCTTGACCCAACCTACTGTTTGAATCTTGCAACTTGCAACCAATTTTAAACCACTGCCTCGTAGAATTTTCCTATCTTTCTGTATTTGCTGTATCTGTTATGCACCAGATCATCGGTAGAGATTTTTTTCAAATCTTGCAATGACCTTACAAGCGCCTCTTGCAATGCCTTTGCCATTGCCTCCACATCCTGATGAGCGCCGCCCAGCGGCTCTTTAACTATCTCGTCAATTATCCCAAATCTATGAAGGTCAGCGGCTGTTATCTTCAGGGCCTTTGCAGCTTGCTCTCCCTTGCTTCCATCTTTCCACAATATGGCAGCGCATCCCTCCGGCGATATTACTGAATATGTGGCATATTCAAGCATCAAAACCTTGTCTCCAACGCCTATTGCCAATGCGCCGCCGCTGCCGCCCTCTCCGATTACAACAATTATGATCGGCACCTTAAGCCTTGACATAACCATGAGGTTTTTGGCAATTGCCTCTGCCTGCCCGCGCTCCTCTGCGCCTATGCCGGGAAATGCGCCTGGTGTATCAATAAAGGTTATAATAGGTTTATTCAGTCTTTCAGCCATGCTCATAAGCCGAATGGCCTTTCTGTAACCCTCCGGATTAGGCATGCCGAAATTCCTGAAAACCTTTTCCTTTGTCGTCCTCCCCTTCTGATGACCTATGACCATAACAGTCTCGCCATCAAGCATTGCAAAACCGCCGACTATTGCAGGGTCATCCCTAAAGTTTCTGTCGCCATGCAGTTCAATAAAATCTTTGAATAGACGCGGTGCATAATCCAAGGTATATGGCCGAAGCGGATGCCTTGCAATCTGGGTTATCTGCCAAGGCGTAATATTTGAAAATATCTCAGCCTTAAGCCTTATCATATTCCTGCTCAGCCTTTCTATCTCAACGCTGTTATCAACCCTCTCCTCTGCGGCTATCTGCTTGAGTTCCTCTATCTTCTTTTCCAGTTCAACGATAGGTTTTTCAAATTCCAAAAACTGCTGAAGCGCCATCTTATTTAAACCTCCTTGATATACATAGCGACATAAATATAGCAGAATACAGAGCGTAAGAACAAAGCAGACCAAGGCGCGACGAAGGCGAGGAGTGAGGCGTATTTTTTAAGCATACGCCGCAACAACGAGCCGAGGAGCAACGCAGGTATGCGAAGTTATGACGCTCTGTATAACACGTTAAGCGCGGCCTTGGGCTATACTGCAACTTCCGCTCCCTAAAAATGTTTCAATGCCTTTTATAAATTCTTCAGAAGGCTTAACCTTGAGGTCATCAGGCATAGCCATTACCACCTCTCTATCAGACCATAAGAGATGGAGGTATACCGGGGAACTGCCTGCATGAGCGCTCAAAACCCCTTTTAGCCCATTTAAAGAATCTGGGGCAATCTTGTCTGCATCTGCCTTAATATGAACTATCTGGGCAACCGCACCCTTTGCCTCTTCCAAAGGCTTCACCGCGCTTGCAATAACCTTTATGTTTTCCTCGCCCTTATCAACCTTACCTCTTACCAATATCGGCACATCACCGCTAAAATATTGAGAAGCATTTTTATACACATCAGAAAAAATGATTACCTCAACAGATCCCTTCAGGTCTTCCAGGGTAATAAAGGCCATCCTATCGCCTTTTTTCGTATTTATCTCCTTCACAGTGGCCACTATGCCGGCAATGCTTACATCTGCCTCATCATGCCTTTCTTTTATGTCTTCTGTGTCCGTATTAGCGAGACATTTGAGCTCTTTGGCATATTTTTCAAGGGGGTGGCCTGTTATATAAAAACCGAGGGCCTCTTTTTCATGGCTTAACAGCTCTGCCTCATGCCACTCCTCTATTTGTGGAAGCTTGGGGACAGATTTCAAATCTGTCCCCAGAGCCGCTGCACTGTTCCTTCCTCCACTCATGGCGCTGAATATGCTTATCTGGCCGTTCGCCTTCTCCTTCTGTATGCTCTGCGATATATCCATAATTTTATCAAGGGATACCATAAGCTGCGCCCTTTTTACGCCCATAGAATCAAAGGCGCCGCATTTTACAAGGCTTTCTATAACACGTTTATTTACCTTTCTCAAATCAACCCTTGTGCAAAAATCTACAATAGAAGTAAACTGTCCTTCTTCCTCTCTTGTCTTTAATATCACGTCTATTGCAGCCTCGCCAACATTCTTTACCGCAGCAAGGCCAAACCTAATCCTCCCCCTGCCCCCCTTTTCTGGGGACAGTCCGCCTTTGGCGGATGAAATCTGTCCCCACAGGGGGAGAGAGGAGGATGTGACCGTAAAATTCATCTTGCTTTCATTGATATCCGGCGGCAGTATCCCAATGCCCATATCGCGGCACTCGCCTATATACTTTATGACATTATCCGTATTACCCATGTCAGAGGTGAGAAGCGCGGCCATAAACTCTACAGGATAATGCGCCTTGAGATAAGCTGTCTGATATGCAATGAGGGCGTATGCAGCGCTGTGAGATTTGTTAAACCCATAGCCGGCAAAATTGGCCATCAGGTCAAAAATCTTTTCCGCCTTCGGCTGCGGCACCTTGTTTTTCTTTGCGCCTTCAATAAATTTTTCCCTCTGAATGACCATCTCCTCGGGGAGTTTCTTGCCCATCGCCTTTCTGAGCACGTCAGCATCGCCGGGGCTGAAACCTGCCAAAACCTTGGCGATTTCCATGACCTGCTCCTGATAAACGATAACGCCGTATGTGTTCGCCAGCATATCCTTAAGCTGAGGCAGCTCATATTTTATTTGCGCCTTGCCGTGCTTCCTCTTGATAAAATCATCCACCATACCGCTCTGGAGCGGACCAGGTCTATACAGGGCAACCACTGACATGACATCTTCAAATGTCTCAGGTTTCAGCTTTCTCAGCAGTTCCTTGATGCCTGAGCTTTCAAGCTGGAATATGCCGTCTGTATCCCCGGAGCTGAGAAGTTTATATGTCTCAGCATCGTCAAGTATCAGATTATCTATATCAAGCTCTATATTTTTATTACTCTTTAAAAGTTTAACTACCTTGTCTATAACAGTCAGTGTTTTCAGCCCGAGAAAATCAAATTTTACAAGGCCTATCTTTTCAACATCCTTCATCGGATATTGTGTTGTTACAACCTCTTCTTTAGGGCCTTTGTAAAGCGGCAGATATTCTATCAACGGCTTATTTGATATAACAACACCCGCAGCATGCGTTGATGCATGTCTCGGAAGCCCTTCAAGGGTCTTTGCCACATCTATCAAATCTCTGACCCTCGCATCCTTATCAATAAGCTCTTTTAATCTGACCTCTTGTTTGACAGCATCCTCAATGGTTATATTTAATACATTGGGGACAAGCTTTGCTATCTTATCAACGTCGCTGTATGGCATATCCATTGCCCTGCCCACATCCCTTATAACAGCCTTTGCCTTCATCTGGCCGAATGTTATTATCTGGCTTACGTTATCCTTTCCATATTTCTCTGAAACATATTTTATTACATCGTCTCTCCCTTCAATGCAAAAATCTATATCAATATCAGGAAGGCTTATCCTGTCCGGATTCAAAAACCTTTCAAAAAGGAGATTGTGTTTTATGGGGTCTAAATTTGTAATACCGAGGGCATACGCAACCAGACTGCCTGCAGCAGACCCCCTGCCAGGCCCTACTGGTATATCACTCCTTTTGGCAAAGTCTATAAAATCTGCCACTATAAGGAAATATCCCGGGAACCCCATTGCTTTAACTACCTTGATTTCCTTTTCCAGTCTCTCATAATAATGCCATCTTTGAGACTCTACATCCTCTCCCTTATCATGGAGGCTCTTTAACCTTTTTTCCAAACCCTGCCTCGCCTGATGTTCAAAAAACACATCAATATCTCCGTTGTCAGGAACAGGGAAAACCGGCAAGTGATGCTCTTTAAGCTTAAGCTCTAAATTGCACCGCTCTGCAATTTCAATCGTATTTTTTATTGCCTCCGGATAGGCGCTGAAAGAAAGCTCCATCTCTTTTGGAGACTTGAAATAAAATTCATCTGTCCTGAATTTGAGCCTGTCTGTGGAATTTATGGTCTTTCCTGTCTGGATACATACAAGGATATCATGCGCCCTTGCCTCTTCCCTCCTGAGATAATGACAATCATTGGTAGCAACTAATGGGATATTAAGTTTTTTGCTTATCTCTAAAAGCCCCTCATTTACCTTTTTTTGCTCAGGAAGCTTATTATCCTGAAGCTCCAGATAAAACCTGTTGTTGTCAAAGATTGCCTTGTATTCCTCAGCAGCCTTCAATGCCTTTTCCCTATTCCCCTTGTTGAGAAGATAGGGAATCTCTCCGTGGAGGCATGAACTGAGGGCAATGAGCCCTTCGTTATTTGCCTTTAAAAGCTCCTTATCTATCCTCGGCTTATAATAAAAACCCTCAAGATAGGCAGAGGAGAGGAGCTTGCAGAGATTTCTATACCCCTTGGTATTTTTAACAAGAAGGATTAAATGAAATGATGCCTCGCCCTCTCCGCCTTCTTTACCTATATTATTGATGGTTCTATCAAACCTGCTGCCCGGCGCAACATACGTCTCGCATCCGATAATAGGCTTAATGCCATAGTGAGAGGCCTTCTCATAAAACTCAACTGCGCCGAACATATTCCCATGGTCAGTCATTGCAAGGGCAGGCATTTTGTATTCCTTGGCAAGGGTAAAAAGATCATCGTGCCTTATTGCCCCGTCAAGAAGACTATACTGAGTATGCAGGTGTAAATGGATAAAGTTAGCGTGTTGCATAAGAAAAAAGGCTATCACACTTTATTATATTTGGGAAGGGTTAAAATACAATTTTAACACCATGGTGTTACCATGCGTGATTTTTCTGGACATGTCTAAAAAGGTGTAGTAACATCCGCCGCGTACTTTCAATAAAAATAGGTTCGTCGAAGCAGCAATAAAACTGTTGTTCTTAGCGGAGACCTATGCACCTATCTGTCAGGAAGGCATTACCCCTAATCCTCCCCTTCTTTCTGATAATAGCCTTTAGTAAGATATTATTGTCAGATGCTGAGGTCATAGCTACAGGCAAGGTCATTCTTTCGCCAGACGGCATTAAGGTTACGCCATTAAGCATCTCAAATGAATCCTCTCCAAATCTTACAACCGAACTCCAATCATTAGAGGCCCAAACCGCCTCATTCATTTTTGATAGAGACACCACTACTGAGCACATCGCATATGACAGCTCCCATGTCGTAGCGCAATTCGATGCTGCAACTGAAATCCGCGCAGTAAAGGTCTATGGCGCTTCGTCGTATATGCTGAGCATTGCCGCTGACCAGAATGACACATGGCTGTCCATTGAAGGATTGCATGACCTTGATCTTACGACACTATCAGATGCATGGAACACTTTCTATGCAGCGACACCAGTAACCACCTCTAAGCTGCGCTTTAGTTTGACCCCAGTGAGCGCCACCACAGACACAGGTAAAGGGCTCAAGGCAATTGAGATATGGGGAAATGGCAGCAGGGTAAATATCAAAGATAGCAGCGCCCTTCTTACAGCTATGCTCTCCGCGAACTCGCCAGGCCATACGAGGCTCTACACTGCCGCGCCTCAGCAGGGAGTGATTGGAACAGCGGCAGGTTCTTTAGATGATACCGCTGACAACACATTTACCTTCACATTGAATAGAATGCCTTCTGATTTTAAGAGGGCATACCTTGCATATCAGGTATTAGGGCTCTCCCACTGGGCAAGTGCAGTGCGTTCAATCAATGGCCAGACCACTCTGGGAGGATTTGTATTGCCTGTCAGCGATACATGGACAACACAGAGTGAGCCTATTAATCCCCAGTGGCTAAAAATAGGCAAAAATCAGATAACCTTTTCAGCGCCTCCCTCATCCACTGGAACCTATACTATAAAGGATGTTTACCTGATAGCTGAACTGGAGAGCGGCGCAAACTTTGTAGAAAAGGCAAGTGATAATCAGCCAGACCCGATTAATCCTGCAGACCATATATATGATGGTGACCTTTCTACTGGCTGGATGCCTTATCCAAGTGATGCGGCAGTAAAGGCTGAAACCCCTGTCCTAACATTTTCCTTTGACAAACCAGCGCAGCTCGATGGTATAGCCATTAATCTTGTCAATACACTAAAGGGCATAATCAATATTCAGTTCCTGAAAAACGGCACATGGCACAGCGCAGTTACTGTAGATGGCCGTGAACTCACTACAGGCTGGAACATATTATTGAACTTTGCAAAAGTAATAGGAATCATATTATTCCCATGGCAGCTTTGTGGCTCGGACGCATGACAAAAGCAACCGCTTGGAGCGTTTA
>MGRL01000043.1 GCA_001798165.1 Deltaproteobacteria bacterium RIFCSPHIGHO2_02_FULL_43_33 | reverse complement strand
GTCTCCTCCTTGAAATTTAGGAAACCATACAATAGGACAATTCATGTGCTATAAAAAGGACAGTTTATGTGTTGCTGACAATTTAAAAAGATTTTCTTGACAAATATTATAAATACTAATATAATTTTACCAAGCGACTCATTATAATGAATGGGAGAGTAGATAATGATTAAAAGATTAACCATAGTGCTACTTGTTCTCTTTCTTGTAGTTCCAGTTATGCCTAAACGTGCTTTGGCAGTTGAGGATACTACAGTAATGAGAAATGTATTTATAGATGCGTTCTATGGTGGTGCTGTAGGTGCCCTGATAGGCGTGGGGTTTATGCTGCTTAGGGAGAAACCGACAGACCATTGGAACTATGTTGCCTATGGTGCAGGAGGCGGTATCATAGCAGGTGCTGCTATTGGAATGGCCAGCTCTACAAAGGCATTAGCAGAGATAGAAGGCAATAAGATAAGCTTAAATGTGCCTGAAGTAAAAACCGATATCATGAAAGATAAGCGTGATGAAAAGGAAGAAGTTATAAGAACAGTATATCTCTTACGTTATAATTTTTAAATTAAGTGATGATTTGTTTTTAAGCCCTGCATACTGGAATGTAGATGTTGCAGGGTTTTTAGTTTTTAAATATATTTTATATAATTTGTAGAGAGGAATTGGAGGATAGAAATATGTATGCAGTAATAAAGACAGGTGGGAAGCAACAAACTGTTTCAGAAGGTGATGTAATAAAGGTAGAAAAACTTTCTGGCGATGTGGGCAGCAAGATAGAATTTAAAGATGTATTGATGGTTGGAACTGACAAAGAAGTGAAGGTTGGTCAGCCTATAGTTGCAAAGGCCAAGGTTGTAGGCGAAATCCTTGAGCAAGACAAATCTAAAAAAGTTATTGCATTTAAGATGAAGAGGCGAAAGGGATTTCATAAAAAGATCGGCCATAGGCAAAGCTTTACCAGCATTAAGATAAACGAGATAAAGGCGTAAGAACATAGCACTGTAGTTGAAAGGGAGGGTTTATGGCTCATAAAAAGGCAGGCGGAAGTTCTAGAAACGGCAGAGACAGTAATGGTCAAAGACGCGGTGTAAAGAGATATGGAGGTCAGGTTGTTTCTGCTGGAAGTATACTAGTCCGTCAGGTAGGAACAAAAATTTATCCAGGTCAAAATGTGGGGCTTGGAAAAGATTACACGTTGTATGCAAAGATTGGCGGTGTTGTTCAATATGAAGACAGGGGTAGCAAGAAGCAGGTAAATATCCTACCAGTGTAATTATATATATACAAAGCAAGACCTTTATGGTTTTGCTGACAACAATACACGGCATACTCAATAAGGCGAGGGCAAAGGTCAATACTTAGGGCTCTCGCCTTTTTATTTTTCTATATAAGATGAAATTCATTGATGAGGCAAAAATCTATGTTAAGGCAGGTGACGGAGGCAGAGGGTGTATCAGCTTTCGAAGGGAGAAGTATATCCCAAAGGGTGGGCCAGATGGCGGGGATGGCGGCAAGGGCGGAGAAGTTAGTATCGTTGCTGATGATGGACTGACAAGTCTTTTGGATTTTAGGTATAAAAAGAATTACATGGCAGAAAGAGGAGAGCATGGACAGGGAAGTAATTGTACAGGTAAAAGCGGCCAAGATATCATAATACGAGTTCCTGTTGGAACAATCATAAAAGATGCAGAAACCGGGGAAGCTATAGATGATTTAACTAAAGCTGGCCAAAGGATTGTTATTGCAAAAGGAGGGCGGGGCGGGAAAGGCAATGCCTTTTTTACAACCTCAACCCGTCAGGCTCCGAAATTTGCCCAGCCAGGAGAAAAAGGGGAAGAAAGGTGGCTTCATCTTGAGCTAAAACTTTTGGCAGATGTTGGTATCATAGGTTTTCCCAATGCCGGCAAATCTACCCTTATATCTCATATATCTGCTGCAAAGCCAAAGGTAGCAGATTATCCTTTTACAACACTACAGCCGCATCTTGGGGTTGTAAGGTTTGGAGAGCATCAGGATTTTGTGATTGCAGATATACCAGGGCTTATAGAGGGCGCACACATGGGAAAAGGCCTTGGCATAAAATTCTTAAAGCATATTGAAAGGACAAGTCTTTTTGTGCATTTAATAGATATTTCACCTCAGACAGAAAGAGACCCTATAAAAGACTTTGAAACAATAAATAAAGAACTTAAGGCCTTTAATCCTGACATGGCAAAAAGGCCGCAGATTATTGTTCTGAACAAGATAGATGTTACCGAGGCGAGAGAAAGCCTTACAAAATTACTTAAATTTTTCAAAGCAAAATATTTAACGGTTTTTTCTATATCTGCTGCAACAGGCGAGGGATTGGATAAGCTGGTTAAATATGTGGGTAAAGAGGTGACAAGGCTACGGGAAGAGAAAAATGGGAAGTAAACCCAGTTAGAGACCCCGTCCTAAAGGACGAGGCATTTTGGTTCGGAGAAAAGATTACCGCATTCATCATCGCCCTAAAAGGCGAGGCATTCTGCTCTAACGGGGTAAAGCATGAAATATAAAAAACGGCCACCCCTTCCTTACTTATCCTTTGCACACCTAAAACCAAGATTATTTATCCTTGTATCAGGTTTATACCCTACACGCGTAAATGCCCTTGCAAACCTATGGCTTAAACCCCATGAGCCGCCTCTTACCGCCTTTCTGCTTTCATTATATTGAGAATCTGTCCATTCCCATACATTTCCTGCCGTATCATAGAGACCATACGGGCTAATTCCATCTTTATATGTCTCTGCTTTTGTTGTGCCTATTATGCCTGACAGGCTGGTATTTGCCTTGCTTGAATCAAATTCATTACCCCATGGATAGATACGGCCATCTCTACCGCGTGCAGCCTTTTCCCATTCCTCTTCTGTAGGAAGTCTTTTGTTTGCCCATTTGCAGTATTCTGCTGCATCAGCATAATCTACAAAGATTACAGGGTAGTCCTTTTCTTCTTCTCTGTAACCATAAACGATCCAATTTTTCGGCTCTCTGTGGTTTGTTTCTTTAACAAATTGTCTATATGTTTCATTGGTCACTTCATATTTGTCTATGAAAAAGGCTTTTAAGAAAACCTTTTTTTCAGGGCCTTCATCCTGTGCTTCCATATTGCTCCCCATAATAAATTCACCTTCTGAAATTAAGACCATATCCTCCGGCTGTTTGTTGCAGCCACATAAGATGAATATAGTTATCAACCATACGAAGCTAAAAATTTTATTTGTAGCTATATCTTTCAATTTCAATTACCTACTTGCTCTCAAAAGATTTTGCACATCTGATACCGCCATCGTTTCCTGCTCCGTCCGGCAGGTAGTAGTGTCTGAATGAGGTTCTGGCATATAACTTGCCTAAACTATAATGGCCGGCTACGCTGCCTGAGCCGCCGCGCAGTATCTTGTATTGTTTACCAAAATCCTTGTTCTCGGCCTTGCTTCCTAAGTATGGTTCATACCATGCATCTATCCATTCCATGACATTTCCACCCATATCATAGGCCCCATAATAGCTCTTATCTGTTGCATAACTTCCCACAGGTGCTGTAGCCCCCTTAGTTAGATTGGCTTTATTTTCATCGTATTCATTTCCCCAGGGATATTTATTTCCATAAGGCCCTCTGGCGGCCTTTTCCCATTCCTCTTCTATTGGTAATCTCTTCCCTGCCCAGGTACAATAGGTATTGGCATCAAACCATGTCACGTTATTTACAGGATGGTTATCCTGTCCATCCGTGTACTTGCCGGCTTCCCATGTTTGTGGAGGCGGATAGCCTGTAGCATCAACAAACGCTTTATACTGTTTATTCGTCACCTCGTATTTATCTATATAAAAACCTCCAAGAGATATCTTACGCACAGGCCGTTCATCTTCATAAAAGCGCCCCCGTCTTTCCCCAAACTCTTTTGCCAATCCTTCTGTATCAATATCTTCGCTTCCCATAATAAACTCGCCAGAGGGGATATAAACCATACCTTCTATTTTGGGAGCATTCTCTCTGGAGCAGGAAAGTAAAAACAATAGACATATGAAAATAATTCTTTTATTAACCATTATTGCCTCCCATGAGTATAGATTGCAGATTTTATCCTATCGCCCGTTGCCTATAGCATCTCGCCCATCTTTCATTTTGCATCCACAGCGCATCTGAAACCAAAGCTGTCATTCTTAGTGATGGGGTCAAAGAAAGATCTGTTAAACGTTGGCGCTGAAATCCCGCAGCCGTAAAACATACAGTCCCACCATGACCCGCCCTTTAACATTCTGTATTTCTTACCGAACTCAGGGCTTACATAGTCTGAGCCTGGATGAGGGGAATAATAATCATCAACCCATTCCCAGACATTTCCACTCATATCATAAAGGCCGTAAGGACTCTTCCCATTCTCAAATGAACCAATCGGCATGGTTCCTTCATGGCCCCTGAGGGGGTTATTTGATTTATTCATATCCCATTTATTCCCCCATGGGTATATGCGACCATCTGTGCCACGGGCAGCCTTTTCCCATTCAATCTCCCTGGGAAGTCGTTTACCTATCCATTTACAATATGCATTGGCATCATTCCAGTCTACAAATATTACAGGGTGTTTCCCTTTCTCAGAAGGATAATTATTATTTCCCCAATTATCCGGAGCCTTATGACCTGTTGTATCCACAAATTTCTTATACCCTTCATTGGTAACTTCAAATTTATCTATATAAAATGCCTTCAAATAGGCCGCATGTTCCGGTTTTTCATCCTTCAATCTGTCATCTGTGCCCATAATGAATTCACCCTCAGGTATTAACAGCATATCCTTTGTGTCAACCTGTTTAGATTGTTCCAACGGCATAGGTGTTGGCTGAGGTATTCTTTCTGCTGCCTCTGCTGTGCCTATTATTTTCTTATAGGGATGGCCTGCGCTTCCGTGACAGGTAAGACATTCTTTAAGCCTTGTTACATCTTCCTTCTTATATTTAGGGTTTGTATGGCAGTCTTTGCATGCATCTGCATGAACCTCTGCATTATAGAGAAACAATGCCGGCAAGATAAAGATTACAACGGGGATAACCTTACCTATTATTTTACTATGCCTTCTAAAATACATATTATTTGAATCCGGGAGAAATTCTTTTAAGCTTTTCATCAGATACAGCGCCTTCGAACTTGCAATTGCAGAGTTTCCTTAGATAAACAAGCAAGGCCTTTATCTCTTTGTCTGTAAGTGTAGCTCCCCATGGCGGCATAATAGCTGACTTGCTTGCGCTGATTCCGCCATACCGTATGACCTCTTCCAATTGTGCATCAGTCCTTGAAGACATAAACGCCGCATCAGTGTGGTCCCTGGGATTCACCAGCATATCAGGTGTAGAATTTACTCCATCCCCTCTGCCCTCAACACCGTGGCACTGTCTGCACCAGTAAATATATAAGGCGCGGCCATCAGGTATTTCGGAAGCATAAGATGGCGGTAGAAATATAGAGAGATACAGAAGGAAGAATCCTAAGAAAACTGCATATTTCATAATTGAACCTTTTATAAAAACCGGCTGTAAGGCGAAATGTTTTAGAACCAAACCCTATTCCCACTCCACCCAGATGTGACATCGGGGATGGAGGGGTGGGGGTGAAGCATAGACAATTCTATCACCCTCCAGTCAAACGTGCCACTGGCACCTTTGACGGTAAAATAGCTATTAAAAACCTCGCTATTTTACAAACCTGCGTCCGCCTTAGGTGGATGCCCGACCCAAGCTTTGCTTGGGTGCCCTGACTTCGTTATCGGCGCATTTTTAAGTTAGATACCCGCCAGCAAGCAGGCTGTCCGACAATTATACAACTATCATATGCAATGTTTTGTGATAAAAAGGATAATTTATCAGGCAATTCAGTTTTTATCTCCCTATGATTATTCACCCCTCACCCCCTGATAAAAACTAAAAACATTCAGAGGCAGGCTCTTCCCTCTCCCCACCCCCACCCTCTCCCGCAAGGGGAGATGGAACTGTTTTTTTTACTGATTATGGCACTGCTGGCAGACATTATCTTACCCTCAACTTTCCATTTTGATACACACAAAAATGATCTGGCAGCTTATCCGCATAATGAGAAAGAATTTCTTTTGCAACAACCAACTTCTCCTCCGTTCGAGCCCCTTCTAATCTTAACAATAAAACCCCAGCATGAGGTTGCCCGGAATGATAAACTAATTCTCCAAAATCAGAATCCATGGTTATAACAATCCTCTTTTCTTTTACTGCCAGGGAAAGGATATCTCTGTCTGACATTCGAGGGTTTATTTCTCTTACAGACAGGACATCATAGCCAAAACTCTCAAGCCAATCTTCAATTGCTCTGCCTACTCCAACATCCACAATAAACTTCAGACGCATCCTATCCTACTTTATAGACCTGTTCTTCAGAGATTTTTTCTGCGGCATAGAGCAAAACAGCCTGGATATCTTCAGACTCTAATTCCGGGTATTCCTTAAGTATCTCCTCTGCAGGCACATTATTGGCAAGGGCAAGCAGTATCTGTTCAACGGTTATGCGAAGCCCCCTTATAGTGGGCTTGCCCACCATAACATTAGGGTCAAATGTTATCCTTGAGAGTAAATCTTCTTTTATCATATATTTTTCACATCCCTGCTATAGCATTGGTTGCAAAGGTTATTAACATGTTGGCAGTGGCTGAGTCAATATATTTACCGCTCTGCGCCTCAACCTCGTTAATAAATGCCTCCAGTTTACTTATAGCAGTAGCTATATTCCCTTCCTGATATTTTTCACAGGCATTTTCTGCCTTTTGAACCAGGCTGTTTTTTACATCGTCATCCGCTATTGTAGATATTACAATACTGGATAGATCGCAGACCCTGTCAGTGCAACCATCCTGATTCGCATCTTTACCCTGTGGATTTTCAAAGGGGCATTTGTCAAGTTCATCTAAGATGCCATCGTTGTCATCGTCTGGGTCACAGGCATCACCAGTGCCATCACCGTCAAAATCCTCTTGATTGGGATTAGGAACAGAGAAACAATTATCACGGAAATCAGGAATAGTATCTTTATCTATATCGTTAGTTGTATCTATGAAAAATATTTCAGAATCCCAATCACCAAATTCTGTTCCAGAAAGAACAATTTTGCCCTTATCGTTAATACGAATAGTTGCTATATTAATAATAGTTGATATTGTTGTTGTATTACGCCCGTCAAATATTGACAAAATATTCCATCCATATTCTTCCCCTTCCGCCCATACTACAACACCATTATTGTTGAGTATAGATGAAAAGGATTGTTCACTATTGGATAGCTTTTTAGAAATACCGCCATCATATAGATACACATATGAATTGCAACGTCCACCAGACTCAGGGCAAGAAATCCAGCTCCAGACTATTTGCCCCTTATCGTTTAGTTGGAAAGAAGAAATATAGTTGTAGGGAGATGATATCATATCCTTAGAAATTTTTATAACTGTACTACCATCCCACAAATAAAGATGTCCTTCTGATGTCCAAGAAACTTGACCCACGTTGTTAACCTGTGGTGATACAAAATCTTGAGAATCATATATCTTTTCCGCAACACTCTTTTCATGGTCGTATAAATATACGCCATATTGAGATGAAAAAGATACTTGCCCTTTATCATTCAGACGAGACAGATGCCCTCCACACGGATAAAATATTTCTTTTATATCATTACCATCATAAAAGAACACGGCAACTGCACAGCCGTAACCATAAAATTGTGTCCAAGCTAATTGTCCTTTATTGTTAAGGCGTAATTCAGTATTCCAATAAGAGCCAGTCAATTTTTTCACTTCATTGCCATTGTAAATGTATACTCCGTTCCCTATCCATGCTACGTGCCCATTATCGCTGGTATCAAGCCCACCACTGTTTGCATCACTTGCCAATAGTTTATTGAACTTTGCAAAAGTAATAGGAATCATATTATTCCCATGGCAGCTTTGTGGCTCGGACGCATGACAAAAGCAACCGCTTGG
>MGRL01000042.1 GCA_001798165.1 Deltaproteobacteria bacterium RIFCSPHIGHO2_02_FULL_43_33 | reverse complement strand
TGCATTTCACACCTCCTTAGGTTTTAAGATTGTATTATAACCTAACCTTTCGGTGTGTCCGCTATTTCGGGGGAAGGGCACTTGGGACAAAATATGACGATGCGAATTTAAAATTCGAAGACGGCAAGGTTGATTATACAAAGATATGGGAAATAAAGGAGTTTAAAGGAGCAATTAAGCAGGTTATCGGTGAGATAAAACAAGGGTGGGTTATTGTTTTTATGTGCTCGGAAAAAGAACCGTTTCATTGCCACAGATTTGCATCAGTTTCGCATGCCCTTACCATGCAAGGAATAATAGTCAATCATATCCTCAAGGACGACAGTTTGTGTTCAAATGATGATTTGGAGGATAAGCTGCTTATGCAGTATAAACCGGATTACTTGCACACCGCATCCCATCAGCCAACAAAGCAGGATGTGCTGAAACAGGCATATCAGGAACACAGCAGACAGATAACCTGTGACAGCCATTAACCCGAAAAATGTATTTGGTTTTTATTTTTCGGGACAACCGCGAGATTTTGTTCAAAGACAAGGAAAAGCAGGCTGGACAAAACGGAGCATACTCTTTTACGTATGTGAGTATTTGGACAGCCTGATTTGACGCAGTATTTGACAAAATATTGCGGCTGCCAAAAAATGCAACTGCATTTTTTGGGTTAAGCAGGAGAAATCCACAGCTCCCCTTACATGAAAGGACAGATGCGGGATAAAAGGCCACGCTTAGCATGACAAGTGTTATGAAGCGTGATAACTTCGCTCATTGCCAACCCTTATTTCATCTCTGGCATAGGGCCTGTCATAGAATACGGAATAACAGAGCGGGTAACCACCCCTACCACTATAAAAATAACAATGGCTGCAACCACTACTGCAACAGTATATCCAATAGATTTTTCCTGAGGGGATTTCATGAGGATGGGAAGCCCCACATAGAGAAGATATAAACTATAGAGCCCAAGAATCCCTAAGACGCTTAACTGGGGAATGATAGCGAAAATCCCGGCCACCCAGGCAGCAGTGGCAGAATAGGCTGATACCTTCAGCGCCTGGCTTAGATTTTTCTCTCCGGAAAAGGTAGTTGCCAGTGCGTCAATTATGAGGGCCAGAATGTATACGCTGACAAGGGTCAGTATGTATCGGACAACTGCATAAGAAACGGCTTGAGCAATGGACATGCGGTATGCCCCTGCGAAGGGTATCCTGACCCCTACAACAGACATGCCGATAACAGAAGCCGCAGGGCCTATGGCTGCTAAGGGCAGGATGTAGTTTTTATACAAATCTGCAACTGTTGCAGTCTCCCCTGATATGGTCTGCCATTCCTGTTTGGGTTGAAGCAAAATCCCTTTAATACGGTCAATCATATTCATGGCTTTATACCTCCTCTTTGTAGAGTTTATTCCTGTATATCAAGTAATAGAGGAGGATTGTCAGATTGTCAACCTTGCTGAGATAGTTATATCTGAAGATGAAGATGGGCGATGAATTGGGTTAAATGGAATGCTCTCTATCTATAGTCAGCGATATAAATTTGTAGTCTGCCGATTTATCGGCGACTTTAATCCGCCTCAGGCGGACGCCCATAAATGGGCAAACTACATCTACTTATTTATTTCGTTCACTATAGATAACAAAATTCCTTGCCGAGTCACGCTAAGCATGACCGAGGAGAACCCCGCAGCGAGTTGCACGGCTCTTTAATTTGGCATTAATTAGAGAGCTTTTGAGACTTTACAATAAACCCAACTGTTTTCTTTTTTTTATCTGCTGTGTTTATAACCTTCAATTTTGGGCTGCTCTCTTCCTTCATGGTAAATCTGCCGGCTACAGCAGTTAAGGTATCAGCCTGCCTTGAGAGCTGTTCTGCAGATGCCGCAAGTTCAGTAGCGCTGCTTGCATTCTGCTGCACCATATCTCGAAGTTTTTCAACAGCCTTTACAACCTGCTCTGCGCCGGATGCCTGCTCATCCGCAGAAGCGCTTACCTCCTGCGTCACTTCATTTAATTTTATAACCGCCTTGCTTATCTGGTCACACCCGCTGGCCTGCTCAGTTGTTGCGGCATTAATCTCAGCTGAATATCTTGAAACCTCTGTTACCTCAGCCTCTATCTTTTTTAAGGAGCAAACAACTTCATTAGACAGTTTTAATGCTTGCTCTACAACAGCCACGCTCTTCTCTGCTCCATTGACCGCTGACTGAGTCTCCTTCTGTATCCCATAGATAAGCTCTGCTATCTCTTTTGTAGATTTAGCTGATCTTTCAGCAAGCTTCCTCACCTCTTCTGCAACAACTGCGAAACCCATCCCATGCTCGCCTGCCCTCGCTGCCTCTATAGCCGCATTGAGCGCCAAAAGATTGGTCTGCTCCGCTATGTCGTCTATCACCTCTACAATCCTTCCAATATCCTCTGCCCTCCCTCCAAGAAGCCGCATGGTGTCAGCAGAGATTGTTATTACCTTCGTAATATCATTCATACTTTCCGATGATTTACCAACTGTAATAATACCCGCGCCTGTAGCCTCGGCAGATTTATACGCAAGCTCCGCAAGCTTTCCTGCATTTTCGGCAACCTGCTGAATAGATGCTATAAGCTCTTCTATAGAGCTGGAGGTTTGCGTAACTGCCGCAGATTGAGATTGTACATTCTTTGCCACATTCTGTATATTGGCGCTCATCTCATGCATGGTGGATGTTATTTCCTCAACTGCAGCAGCGGATGACTCGGTGTTTCTGCTGGACTGTTCTGATGAGGCTGCAATCTCTGATGCGGCAGAGGTTACCTGCTCAGAACCTCCCCTCACCTCACCGATAATATTCCTAAGCCCTTCAATCATCTCTTGAAACGAACCGGTAAGGAAGCCTATCTCATCTCTTGATTTTCTTGTTTCTACCTCTACATCAAGGTCTCCACCCGCAACCCTCCTGGCTATCTCGGCCATACGTTTTACCGGCGCAGCAATACCCCTGATAAAAAGAATAGCCATGAATATGCTCGTACCTATAGCTACAAAACCTATAATCCCAAATATTATTATAAGAGTTCTATATCGTGTTTGAGAGGTTTCAACAGCGTCTTTTGCCTCTTTAGTTTCTTTTTCTATCATATCATCTGTGAGCGCTACAAATTTATTATACCTTTCTCTTTGAATACCCATAGCAAGCGCCTTTGCCTCTTTCTGCCTCCCAGCATATATGGCAGGTATAAGTTCACTGTCTCTCGTATCCTTAAAGGCAATCCAGATGTTATTAGCCTCTTTAATGATTGCAATCATATCTTCCTTCATGGCAGTATTTTTTAAAAGATTATTAAAACGGGTATCTATCTCACCGGTCAAGTCCTTTATAATCTTATACTGGCTATCCTGCTTTGATTTTTCGCTCTCATTCATCATATTCATAAGGGCAATTCTTACGGCATTAACCTTGCTATGAAGAATCTCTACCCCTACTGAAGCCGTATAATGCTCTTCATACATCTCTTCAAGAAATACTTTCAACTCGCTCATACTTCTATACCCTACGAATACAGCGATTCCAAGAAAGGCGATTAATATGCTGAAGCTAAAAGCTACTTTCGTCTTCAAGCCTATATTCCTCATAAATTATACCTCCTGTGGTTGATAGATATAACTGCCCTCTTTATTCCATCAATGCTTCTTAAAGATTCTATATTGAGTTAGCCCTGAATGATTAGTAGAGCGATTTTGTCAGGTAATATACCCTAATAGGTTAGTAAGTGTCTACACATTCTGTCATTTTTATTAGACATTTCTGCACTATCTTCTTTTTAACCGCCATAGCACGCTCTGTATGCGGCTCTATTTATGTCGCTGTGTATAATCATATGAAGCCTTACGGAAAAATCATTTGCAGCGTATAATTTGCAGTATTGCATTTTTTATTTCTGGTTACATGAGGAGGGGGTTAGAGGAGTATAGCGACGTTGTAAGCCTATCTGTTTTTCTGTTTCCTCATCTTACGATATTTTCTCGGCGAAACTCCATATTTTTCTTTAAATACCCGCTCAAAATGCACAACGTTTCCATATCCTACAAAATACGCTATCTCGGTTATATTCAAATCTGGGTTCTTAAGAAGCTCAACAGCCTTATTAATTCTGATATGGTTCAGATATGAGGTAAATGTATGCCCAAACCTTTTTTTAAAGGCTATACAAAATTTATTTCTGTTCATATTTGCCATTTCAGCAATCTTTTCGCGCGTCAATTCTTCCGTATACTTTTCCTCTATGTAGGCTGCTATCCCATCCATGATAAATTCATCTCTGTTCTTTACACCTTCAAAATATTTCTTCTCTTCCTTATAACCGATAGGTACTCCCTCTCCCAGTATTTCCGAAATCTTCTGCATAAGATAACGAAGGTTGAACGGTTTTTTTACATAGTCTGTCACTCCGCTTCTGATTGCCTTTATCGCCACTGCCTCGTCGCTATAGCCTGTCATCATTATTGCAGGAAGAGACGGTCTTTCTTTCCTGATTGTTTTTAATAACTCCAGCCCATCGCCATTTGGCAGTTTATAATCAAGAAGCGCAAGGTCTATAGGGTTCTTGAGGTGCTTGACAGCCTCTGAATATGTTGACGCCGCAAACACTTTATAGTGTCGCTCAAGGGCGCCCTTGATTAAATCCCTGATTATTGCATCATCATCTACCAGAAGGATAGTTTTTTTCTTCATATTTATTCATCCTCTGATTTTCAGAAGCTACCATATTGATTTATCACTATGTCTGTTCAATCGTTGGGCATACAATCTCAAAGACAGGCGCTATATCCAGATAAGCACATATAATACAGCAAGAAGAAAGGCATTCCATAAAGTAGCGATTAAAAACCTCGCTATTTTACAAACCTGCGATTTGCCTGCCATACTTCGTTATCGGCGCATTTTTGCTCCTCACCGTATTGGTGATATACGGCTCGTCGCAAAAATGGCCTCTGCCTCGTCTGGCAGGCAACTTGCAGGTTTCCCCAAAAATCAAAGTCTATTTTTGGGGCATTGTTTTTCATGAAATCTCATTTTAGAATACAGCAGCCAGAATTTAGGAGTCAGAAGAAAAGAATACAAACAAAGAACACAAAACAGTATTTCAGTAATTTGTATTTATTCTGTATTCTTCCATTTAAACTCTATATCTTAAAAATAACCCTAAATAGTATTTGAAGAATTAGGAATATGGCATCTTTTGTCAATTCAGCCCTGCCCTGCCTTGTGTCTTCTGCGTAGGCTATATTTACATCTTGCTCTGGCCGCACCCTCAAAGCAGTTGTAAGATTGCTGATCGTCTCCCATTTTGCCATCTGTCTGTCAATTGCAATGACGTCTTGAACATCTTCTGAGCCTTCAGCCTCTTCAAACCTGCTGCACCGCTTGATTTTATTCTCGCTATACTTAGTCAGCTCTCCTCTGTTCAGCCACAAACCATTGCATTTTGGACACCTGTTTATCTTTGAGTCAGCCGGCAGATTAGTATCATGAAACTGCTCCAGAGATATATTGTTGCATTTTGGACAAAGGCCGCTCCCTTTTTGTAAGGGAACGGATGCTAAAAGAGTATTGAGATCTATAGTATCCAGCCTCTTAGTCTCAGCATCCTTAAGATGATAAAGCTCCCAGCAGTCAAACCATATCCCGCCGCATCTCTCGCACTGATCAAGAAGCAGCACCCTTCCGTAGTTTGCCCCTGCATACACCTCTTTCAGGCTGTTGCCGCATTCAGGGCATACAATTCTCCTATCAGGTTGTTCTGGCATAGGTATACGACATTTGCCTTAATTTTTCTATCCTCTTTTCTATTGGCGGGTGTGTAGACATAACATCGGCAAACAGGCCTTCCTTATTGTCAAGCGACCTTTGCAATGGGTCGCTTATAAACAGATGGGCAGTTCCTTTATGAGCTGTCATAACAGGGGATGATGCCTTGGCTATCTTTTCCAATGCACTGGCAAGGCTGAGGGGGTTTCTGGTAAACTCTGCTGAAGATGCGTCTGCCAAATATTCCCTCTGCCGGGATACAGACATTGCAATAATCCTGGAAAGCAGAGGGGCAAGCAGGGCAAAAAGAACAATAATAAGAAGGATTACAGGATGCATACCTTTATTTCGTGAGCTTCGCCTTGTCCTTATGCCGCCGTATCTCCATACCCTTACAGCCCAATCAGACAACAAAACTATTGTCCCTACAAGCACGGTAACTACAGTCATGAGCAGTATGTCCTGATTTTTTATATGCCCCATCTCATGTGCTATAACTGCTTGAAGCTCCTCTCTGTTCATTGTCTCCAGAAGCCCTTCCGTTACACCAACTATAGCATGGTGCGGATCTCTGCCTGTTGCAAAGGCATTTGGCGCAGGGTCAGGTATAATATATATCTTTGGCATGGGAAGACCGCTTGCCAAGGCCATCTCTGTCACAACATTATGGAGTTTTTTATGCAAGGGGTTTTCAAATTCTAATGGCTGTGCCCTGAGAGAAAAAACAACAACGCTATCACCGTAGAAATAGGCTATAAATCCATTGATGCTTGCCAATAAGACAGCAATTATAGTGGCAATTGGAAGACCTGTGGCTTTAATCGTTCCAAAGGTGTAACTGTCTATTGAATAGCCCAGAATGCCAAGGATAATAAAAAAGATTATGATAAAAACAAGGGTCAGCCTGCGGTTTCGTCTTTGCTGTGAATAAATATCTGTCATAATTACAGAGAGCGGGGAACAGTGACCAGGGGCAGGGAGACATACCCCTCATTTCTGTCTTTTCGCACTTCGTCATTACTTCTTCAAGCTTAAATCTACCTTTGGCACTTCTCTGGCAGCAGTCTCTGCCTGGAAGTATTCACTCCTCTTAAAACCAAATAGTGCGGCAACGATATTGACTGGAAAGACCTCCTGCTTCGTATTGAACTGGGCGACGATGTCATTATAGAACTGGCGGCTGAAGCCTATACGGTTTTCCGTAGACGTAAGCTCCTCCTGAAATTGGAGAATATTTTGATTGCTCTTAAGTTCAGGATAGTTTTCTACAAGGGCAAAGAGCTTACCCAGCGCCTGGGTAAGCATGCTTTCTGCCTCTCCCTTCCCTGAAACAGTTGTTGCGCCAACTGCCCTTGCCCTCGCCTCAATAACCCTTGAGAGGGTATCTCTTTCAAACTCCATGGCGCCCTTTACGGTATTTAATAGATTCGGAATAAGGTCGTGTCTCCTCTTAAGCTGCACATCAATCTGCTGCCATGCATTCTGCACCTGATTTTTCAATGTTACAAGGTTATTGTACATTACAACAACCCAAACAATAAGAAGAACTAAAACAACTAAAACTATCCACCCGGTCATACATTTACCTCCTATTTAAAAAAATCTTCTTTCTTGTAAACTATAGGCTCTTCATCTTTCAGAACGCCTCCGTCCACTACCTCGCCTATAAAGAGCGTATGGTCGCCTGCGTCGTGGTGTGATACCACCTTGCAATCAAGATAGGCAATGACGTCTTTTAGAATCGGCGAGCCGGTAGCTTTTACATCATAGGGTACATCGTTGAATTTATCTATCTTTCTCCCTGTTGTAAGGCCAAAGTGTTTACCGGTCGGAACCTCTTCTCTTCCTAAAATATTTACGGCAAAAACGCTGCCGTCTTTTATAAGGTCGTGGGAATAACGTGTCTTTCCTATGGCTACAGCAACAAGCGGCGGAACAAATGACGCCCTTGCAACCCAGGCTGCTGTCATGGCATTTATCTTCTTGCCATGTTTCGTGCTTATGACATACACGCCGTGAGTTATCCTATGCAATGCCTCTGAGATTTCTCTTTTGACAGCCATATCTAAGAAAGGCTCAGGTCGAGGTTGAGTAAAATTCTTAACCTTAACCTCAACCTCAACCTAATTATTTGGAATGCCTGTCTGCCACCTTACTTGCGCCATAGGCATTTGGTTTTGTAACTGCTGCATAGCCTGAGCCGGTAACCATACCAACAACTTCTCTCACAATTTCTTTTGTATCGCCTTTATCGCCCACATCAAGATGTATTTCAACAGGCAGTTTAGCAAAACCATTTTCAGACAGCTTGTTTTTCAATATAGCTGCCATTTCAAGACTAAGGGATGTTTCGTAAAAGATTCTCTGGCGCAGATTTTCAAGCTTCCTGTGGCGAAGCTTTTTGTAAAAATAACGGCCGCCGTGGCCTATCCTGTGAATGATAATGGCGCTTATGAATATTGTCTCTGCGGCCAGAAAAGAGTCGGTCCCGACGATGATACTGTATCTATAGCTTGTATCTTCCTCTATATACTCAACAAGTCTATTAAATACATCTTCAAAAGAAAGATTCCCAAAGGTAGGGCTGAAGAACTCCTTTTTCTGAGGTTTTACATGTTGTTCAGACTCCATGTTGCCAAATTCTACAATAATTAAATGGAAAAAGAAAGGAAAAATAATTCTCGTTGTTAAGTTTATTTGACTAATTTAGATTCCTCTTATAGAATTAGCAAATGTTTTCTCAAGGCATGAAAACTTTAATCTGGAAGACATATCTCCTCAAGGATGTTGTTTTTAAAAAGAGGGTTTATGCTGAACTGCAAAATATAACAAAATCCCTTGAAGATGATATTTTTCCTAAATTGCAGGCAAGGGAGGCAATTGAGGCATCTGTTGAAATAATGGAGTCAGGCTTGAAAGTTAGCCCTTTAGAGCTGCTCATATCTGCATCTCAAGAGGTGTCATATTTCTTTAGGGAACTCGGCATCTCTAAAATAGAAATGGATGTTATTCTTGAATCTAATCAGATTATGGATATATTAAAAGATGTTTATGCAATGAAGACAATATCTCCTCTGCTGCTTGATGGATATAAGGCACACTGCGCCATAACCAGATTTACGCCTGCGACAGGAGACTTATCTATTAAATACAACTACTGTGAGCTGGATTATTCAAAGGCTGTAAGGGATATTAAAGAAAAAAGCAAGATTAAAGACCACAGGATATTTTTTCAAAAAGCCCCTCAATACGGTATGCTCAGCTGCCTTCTCGTTATAATGCTTGGGCTTATATATCCATATCTGCCGAGACAATTATCCATTGCATTATCTATTATGATAGGTGTTGGAACGGGTATTTTAGTGTTTCTTGGTTTGCAAATACTGGGCTCTCTGGAATATGATAAGGAGTATCTTGAAAAAAGACTGAAAGCCAGCCGCCCTATCCTCCAAGATAATGAAAGTGAATTAACAGGGGAGAAAAAATGAGGGGCCTCTTATCAGCCCCTTCATACGGAAACATTCTTAAGCTTGCCTCTCCTGTATTTTTTGGCACGCTTTCTCAAACCATATTTTATGCGGTTGACACAGCAATGCTGGGAAGGGTTGGGGTGGAGGCGATTGCAGCAGCAGGCCTCGGATGGTTTGTCGTGTGGCTGTTTGGGAGCAGCCTCATGGCCATAGAGGTTGGCGCCCAAAGCCTCGTTGCGCGGCGGTTTGGAGAAGGAGACTGGGAGGCATGCAGCGGACTTCTTGATAATACGCTTGCATTTGCTGCATTGTTTGGTTTTTTATTTGCCATTGGCGGCTATCTGCTTGCCCCGCTTATATTCCCTTATCTGTCTCATGATATAAAGATTGTTGAATATGGGATAGACTACCTGAAATACAGCTTTTTATCTCTATTCTTTTTCCTTATCATAACCGCATTCCGAAGCTTCTTTGACGGCCTTGGCCAGACCCATCAATTCATGAAGATTGCGATTACAATGAATATTGCGAACATCATATTTGACTATATTCTTATCTTTGGAAAATTCGGCTTCCCAAGGCTTGAGGTAAAGGGCGCTGCCATTGCATCGCTTCTTTCATCCATGATAGGCGTCGGCTACTGCTTTTACCTCAGTCAGGCAAACAGATTTATCAGAAGGTTTAGATATCTCAGCATGTTCTCTCTTGATTTTTCTACTCTCACTACCATCTTCAAGCTTGCCTTCCCGGCCATGGTCAGAGTATTCTTTATAATGTCAGGCCTTACCATATTTCTTTGGATGGTGGGACAGATAGGCAATATAGAGCTTGCAGTAAGCAATATACTCATGACCCTTTCTACCCTTACATTCCTTGTCGGTTATGGATTTGCCGTTGCAGCAGCCACTATAGTAAGCCAGCAGCTTGGCAAAGAAGACACGGCAGCAGCAGAAGCCTACGTATGGAAGGCCCTCTGGCTGGGGATGACGGGCATGGGTCTTTTAGGAATTATATTCATGCTTTTTCCCGGAACTATTTTCGAGATATTTACTGACCAGAGCGCAATCATAAATAAAGGGAAGAACATCTTAATACTCTTTGGAATAATACAGTTCTTTGACGCAATAAGCCTCATCCTTTCACACGCCCTTCAAGGCGCAGGTTATACATGGTGGGTCATGAAGATAGAAATACTTGTTGTGTTGTTTTTGTTTTTGCCGACAGCCTATTTGTTCAGTTTGATATTCGGTTTCGGCCTCTATGGCGCATGGCTAAGCGTGCTTGTGTACAGCCTCACCTTTGGCATGGCTATGCTATGGGAATTTAAGGCTGGAAAATGGAAAGAGATTGAAATATAAAAGAGCAGGCAATAGGCAATAGGTTAGAGGCAATAGGGGGAAAACAAAAACCTATAGCCAATAGCCCATAGCCTATATTATAGGAGGTTTATATGGAGATTGTCATCATCAATGGAAGCCTTCTGGAGGCTGACGCAGATGTGATTGTAAATGCAGCAAACAGTCTCGGCGTTATGGGCGGCGGCGTAGCAGAGGCTATTAAAAAGGCCGGCGGCGATATAGTGGAAGAAGAGGTAAAAAATCTTGCCCCTATAGCTGTTGGCAAGGCTGTGCTGACAACCGCAGGCAATCTGAAATTTAAAGGCATTATCCATGCGCCTACCATGGAGATACCCGGCATCCGCATCCCATTAGTGAGCATTGGCAAGGCGACAAAGGCAGCTTTAAGATTGGCAGATGAGCATGGATTCTCTAAAATAGCGCTCCCTGGCATGGGCACAGGTATAGGAGGAGTAAAAAAAGAGGCTTCAGCGCATGCAATGATTGAGGCTATACAAGATTTTAAGGCCCAGAATCTAAAAAAGATTATACTGATTGATGTAGATGAAGAGATGGTAAGCGCATGGAGAGGGGCAATAGCAGGTAAAATAGAGAGATGAAAATAATCGCTCTTATAAAGCAGGTTCCTGACACCTCTATATCTTTAAAGATAAATGCCGACGGCGCAGATATTGAATATCGGGACATGCCCTGGGTTATAAACCCATACGATGAATACGCAGTAGAGGAGGCTTTACGCATAAAGGAAAAGCATGGCGGCAACGTAACAGTAATTTCTATGGGGACAGACAGGGTTGTAGATATTCTGAGAAGCTCTCTTGCTATGGGCGCTGATGAGGCTGTTCATTTAAAGGATACTATCTTTGATGGTTCAGATGCATATTCAACAGCATATATATTGAGTAAGGCTATGAACCTTACAGGCTACGACATTATTCTATGCGGCAAACAGGCAGTGGATGACGGGTGGGGAGCGGTGGGACCTGCATTGGCAACGATATTAAATATCCCTTCTGCCTCTTCAATTCTTAAACTTGAAATATCGCAAGATAAAAAATCAGCCGCAGCACAGAGAGAGATTGATGAAGGGCTTGAAATAGTCGAGGCTCCCCTTCCCGCCCTTTTTACAACCCAGCAAGGCATTAACAAGCCGAGATATGCATCCATCCCCGGCATTATGAAGGCAAAGAAAAAGGAGATAACGGCATGGGATGCCGTCACATTGAATATCTCTCCAAATAAAATTGGGAAAAATGCCTCAAGGATAAATGTCAAAAAACTCTCCTACCCTCCGGTAAGAAAAAGGGGCAAAATTTTAGAAGGCGATTCAAAGGCTGTAACAAAAGAGCTGGTGAATCTTTTAAGAAATGAGGCAAAGGTTGTGTAATGAATGGCGATATCTGGATAATTGCTGAACATAAAGCCAATATATTGACTTCCGGCACATTAGAGGCAATAGTCGCCGGCAGGCTTATCTCAAATCAATTGAATACAGAATTGTCTGTTGTTATTTTAGGTCATGGATTGTCTGCATTATCCAAAAGCCTGTCAAATGCAGGCGCAGACAATGTTTATATATTAGAGAACCCGCTCCTGTTACAATACACATCTGATGCATATATTGCCGGCCTTGAGCCTCTTATAAAAACTCACCAGCCGTCTCTTATACTCATGCCATCCGCCTGCCTCGGCAGAGACCTTGCTCCGAAACTTGCAGCAAGGCTTACAACAGTCTACATATCTGATGTAAGCGGGATAGATATTGATAACAGTGAAATCATTTTTACCAGGCCAGTGTATGGCAGCAGGCTTTTATCCACCATTGCCTGCCGCGGTGAAAAGCCGTGGATTATAACGCTCAGGCCAAGGGCATTTGAAAAGACAGCTAATACCCCAAAAACTGTAAAGATAGAAAGCAATACTGTTAGCCTATCTCCTGCCAACATAAAAACAATCATAAAAGGCATTGAACAGACGCAAAAGGGGCTTGGCCTGACAGAGGCAGATATTATTATCTCTGGCGGCAGGGGCATGAAATCAGCTGAAAACTTTAAAATATTAGAAGAGCTGGCAAAAATCTTAGGTGGAGTTATCGGCGCATCAGGCGCTGCTGTAGATGCAGGCTGGATGCCGCATTCGGCACAGGTTGGCCAGACAGGGAAGGTAGTGTCGCCAAAACTTTACATAGCCTGCGGCATATCAGGCGCACCACAGCACCTTGCAGGCATGTCCACATCCAAATGCATTGTTGCCATAAACAAAGACCCTGAGGCGCCAATATTCCAGTGGGCTGACTACGGGATAGTTGGGGATGTGTTTGAAATAGTGCCGATGCTGATTGAGGCGTTAAACACAACGACATAAATAGAGTCTCATACAGAGCGTCAGAACACAGCAGACCAAGGCGCGATGAAGGTGAGGAGTGAGGCGTATTTTTAGCATACGCCGCAACGACAAGCCGAGGAGCAACGCAGGTATGCAAAGTTATGACGCTCTGTATAAAAAGTGATAGAGGGTAAATAATGAACCGAATATTAGTTACCGGCGCCACAGGCCAAATAGGCTCTGAACTAATCCCGGCTTTGCGGAAGAGATATGGGTCTGAGAACGTTATTGCAGCAGGGCATAAAACTCAGCCTGATAAAAAACTCTTGGACAGTGGGCCATTTTTATCCCTTGATGTAAGGGATTTTGCTGCTATTGAAAAAAGCGTAAAAGAGTATCGCATTGACGCTATCTATCATATGGCAGCGCTCCTCTCGGCCTCTGCAGAAAAAGACCCTCTTCTTGCATGGGATGTGAATATAAACGGGCTCAGGAATATGTTGGAGGCAGCCCGTAAATTTCAATGCTCTGTATTCTTTCCAAGCTCCATAGGCGCATTCGGCCCGTCCACCCCTCCTGATAATACCCCTCAGGATACTATCCAGCGCCCAACTACTATTTACGGAATCACAAAAGTAACAGGAGAACTCCTCTGCGATTATTATTTTCATAAATTCGGTGTTGATACGCGGGGCTTGAGATTTCCGGGTCTTATTTCCTACAAGACCCAACCCCACGGTGGCACAACCGATTATGCGGTAGAGATTTTTTA
>MGRL01000041.1 GCA_001798165.1 Deltaproteobacteria bacterium RIFCSPHIGHO2_02_FULL_43_33 | reverse complement strand
AATTTAGGAAACCATACAATAGGACAATTCATGTGCTATAAAAAGGACAGTTTATGTGTTGCTGACATAGATAAAAATTTACATTGACTCATATATGGCAACGGTGTATAAGTATACACGATGCAGGGCAGATGGATGAATGAGGATGGCGCTGTAAGTTTTAGAACCCTGATTTGGCTTTTTTTAATAACGGTTATAGTCTATCTCGGAATAAAGTTTGTCCCCCCGTATTTTACATACTATATGTTCAAGGGCGAGGTTGATGGTGAGGCTCAGACTGCGCATGTGCATTCTGATCAGGAGATAGTAAAGCACATTCTTGAAAAAGCCAGGGACTCTGAAATGCCTATTGGGGAAGGGGATATTACGGTTAAGCGGTGGGAAGATGCTATTGAGGTTTCTATCCGTTACAGAATTGATGTAAATCTTTTGAATTGGCACACAAAGACGCTTTTTTTCAGTATACGCTCGATTAAACCGATTAAGGCAAAACAGTATTGATTACCCTTTTAATTTGGCCCCGAGAGGTTAAGAAAGGGAGTAAAGATGAAAATTCGCATTGATATTAAAAAAATACCCCCGTGCCGTTGGGAAGGCAAGGGGGTATTTTTTTGTCTGTAGGGGATAGTATGAATACAAAAAATATAATGGATGCAAAGGGTATTGAAAGGGCGCTTACAAGAATAGCCCACGAGATTATTGAGAAAAACAAAGGCGCTGAAGGCATGGTGATATTAGGCATCCCGACACGCGGCGCTTATATTGCAAAGAGGCTAAAAGATATATTGAAGTCTATAGAAGGCGTTGACCTTCCCGTTGGTGCTGTTGATGCAACCCTTTATAGAGATGATATTGGTATGAAGCAGGAGCAGCCAATCTTAAAAGAGACTGATATACCTGTCTCAATTGATAATAGGAAGATTATTATAGTTGATGATGTGTTGTTTACCGGCAGAACTATCAGGGCTGCCATGAATGTCATCATGGATTTTGGCAGACCGAGCAGTATTCAACTGGCTGTTTTAATTGACCGGGGGCACAAAGAACTGCCTATTAGACCGGATTATATTGGCAAGAATGTGCCAACATCAATGCAGGAGGAGGTAAGGGTGCATTTGCAGGAGATTGATGGCATAGATGAAGTGGTTGTGGAGGCAGAGTGAGGCTTAAGAGGAAAGACATATTAACCATTGAAGACCTTGCGAAAGATGAGATAGAGCTTATTTTATCTACTGCGCAGTCTTTTAAAGAGGTGTCTGAAAGGGAAATAAAGAAGGTTCCCACTCTGAGAGGCAGAACTATTATCAATCTTTTTTATGAAGCATCCACAAGGACGAGGACATCGTTTGAGATTGCTGCCAAGAGGATGAGCGCTGATGCAATAAATATATCTGCATCATCAAGCAGCGTTGCAAAAGGTGAAACATTAAAAGATACTGCAAAGAACCTTGAGGCAATGAATCCAGACTGCATTGTTCTGCGGCACCCTTCAAGCGGTGCGCCTCAAGTGTTGGCAGGGTTTATAAAGTGCTCTGTTATAAATGCAGGGGATGGCAGCCATGAGCATCCGAGCCAGGCGCTCCTTGATTTATTGACGGTTAAGGAAAAATTGGGCAGAATAGACGGATTAAAGATTGTCATTGTTGGCGATATATCTCACAGCAGGGTGGCGAGGAGCAATATCTATGGCTTTACAAAACTTGGCGCTGAGGTGAGTGTTGTTGCCCCTCCCACAATGATGCCTTCCGGCATTGCATCCATGGGTTGCAATGTGAAAAATAGGATTGAGGATGCTATAACTGATGCGGATGTGATTATGATGTTGAGAATTCAACTTGAGAGGCATAAAGTGCCTCTTTTTCCGACGGTGAGGGAATATTCAAGGCTTTTTGGTCTTGATAGGAAAAAACTGGGAAAGGCTAAAAAGGATATAGTGATATTGCACCCAGGTCCTATAAACAGAGGAGTGGAAATAGCATCTGATATTGCTGACGCTCCTTACTCTCTTATTTTAGACCAGGTTAAAAATGGTGTGGCTGTAAGGATGGCGCTTTTTTATCTTTTGCTTGGAGGCAGCAGGGAGTAAAGAGAATTACGATTTACGATTTACGAATTACGATTTAAAAATCTCAAATCAAAAATCAGATTTGGAGGCAGTTTGAATAGAATTCTCATTAAAGGCGGCAGAGTGATTGACCCTGTAAGCGGCATTGACGGTCTGTTTGATGTCTATGTGTTCGGCGGGAAGATTGCTGCGGTAAAGCCTTCAATCCCCCCTGGCTCCCCTTTAGAAAAAGGGGGGGTGGGGGATTTGGATGACTGGACTATCATAGATGCCACTGGCCTTATCGTTTGCCCAGGTTTTATTGATATGCATACGCATTTAAGAGAGCCGGGTTATGAATATAAGGAGACTATAAAAACCGGCGCCATGGCAGCGGCAGCCGGCGGCTTTACATCAATTGCATGTATGGCAAATACGAATCCTGTAAATGATAATGCATCAGTTACACGGTATATCTTAAAAAAGGCTGTAGAAGAGGGTGTTGTAAATGTCTTCCCTGTGGGTGCAATAAGTAAAGGATTGAAGGGTGAAACCCTTGCGGAGATTGGAGATTTAAAAGAGGCTGGATGCGTAGCTGTTTCTGACGATGGAAGGCCTATGATGAACACCGGCCTTATGAGACTGGCCATGGAATATGCAGGGCTTTTTAATTTGTTAGTTATCAGCCACTGTGAGGATATGGCAATATCTGCAGAAGGTGTGATGAATGAGGGGTTTACAGCAACAAGGCTTGGGCTTAAGGGTATTCCTAATGCTGCTGAGGATATTATGGTAGCGCGGGATATTGCATTGGCAGAGCTAACAGGCGCTAAACTCCATATTGCGCATGTAAGCACCAAGGGTTCTGTTGAGCTTATTAGAAGGGCGAAAGATAACGGTATACGAATCTCGGCAGAGGTTACGCCGCATCATTTTACACTTAAAGATGAGGCCGTTATTGGTTATAATACAAACGCAAAGATGAACCCTCCGCTGAGAAGTCAAAGCGATGTGGATGCATTGAAGCAAGGGCTTAAGGATGGAACAATAGACGTTATTGCAACTGACCATGCGCCGCAGGATATTGTTGAAAAGGAGATTGAATTTGACAAGGCAGCCAATGGCATTATTGGTTTGGAAACTGCACTGTCACTATCTTTAATGCTTGTTTCTGATAATATTATAACCTTACCGGATTTGGTGAAGAAATTGTCTGCCAATCCGGCAAAATTGCTTGGGCTTGATAACAAAGGGGCATTGAAAGTTGGGGCTGATGCTGATGTAACGATTATTGATTTGAATAAGGAATGGATTGTTGATAGTAGAGAATTAAAATCAAAAAGCAGAAATACGCCGTTTGATGGATGGCGGATGAAAGGGAGGGCAGTAAAAACAATAGTTGGTGGAAAAGTGGTTTATGAAGGATAATACCGTTGTCCGTGACCGCAAAGCTAAAATCACTGATATACGAACAACGGACACGGATACGGAGGACAATTTTTATGAAGGCGAAGGTGTATGTAACATTGAAAAAAGGTGTTCTTGACCCGCAGGGAAAGGCTGTAGGAGGTGCGCTGGAGTCTATGGGATATAAGGAGGTTAAGGATTTGCGGATAGGCAAGTTCATAGAAATTGAACTGAACGGTTCATCTAAGACAGAGACTGAAAAAAGACTCAAAGAGATGTGCGAAAAGCTTTTGGCTAATACTGTTGTTGAAGATTATAGGGTGGAGATAGAATAGGCTGAAGGCAGGGGGTTGGAGGATGGAGGCAAATGCCTCAAACCTCAAACCTCAAACCTTCTGCCTCAATTGATATGCAGGGAGGTTTTCTTGAAATTCGGCATTATTGTATTTCCAGGTTCCAACTGCGACCATGACTGTTACCATGCGGCAAAGCATGTCTTTGGTCAAGAGGCTGAGTATATTTGGCATAAGGAGACAAGCCTGCAAGGATTTGACTGTATTATTCTTCCGGGCGGTTTTTCTTATGGCGACTATCTGAGAACCGGCGCCATTGCCAGATTCTCGCCTGTTGTAAACGAAGTAATTAAATTTGCAAATAGAGGCGGTCTTGTTATCGGCATATGCAACGGTTTTCAGATATTGACGGAGGCAGGGCTTTTACCAGGCGTTCTTATGAGGAATAAAGGGTTGAAATTTATATGCAAAAGTATCTATGTCAGGGTAGAGAATAATCAGACTATATTCACAAAGGCTTATCAGAAGGGGCAGATTTTAAATATACCCATTGCCCATGCAGATGGAAATTATTTTGCGGATAAGGATACCATTAAAAGACTTGAAGACAACAATCAGATAATCTTAAGATATTCTACAGAAGATGGGGAGATAACAGATGATGCAAACCCCAATGGCTCTCTTAGTAATATTGCAGGCATTATAAATGCAAAGGGTAATATCTTTGGCGCCATGCCGCATCCGGAAAGGGTTTGCGAATCAATACTTGGAGGAGAAGACGGCAGAGGTATTTTTGAGGGAATCCTTTCTCTATCTTCTTAAATACTCTGATTTTATTTTATGTCAGCATACAGCTACAATAAATTTATAGAAGATAGGCTTGAGCTCTTTAACGTTATTTTGAAAAAAGGGTTTGATCTCAAGACCGGAATGTTGTGGCTTATAGAACCTTCTCAACTGAGATTCCGTTTAGGCGAATCTATAAAAGATTTAAAGATACCCTACCTGTTTGGCGGAGAAGATGAAGCTGTAATAGAAAAAGCTGTTTGGGCATTAATAATACTTCTGAAAATACGTTTTGAACCGGACGTGGAGACTGAAATAAAAGGCAGCCTTCCTTCCCTTCTTGATATCAAGACGACATTAATTGAAAAGACATACAGAACGGATTTTTTTCTTCCGGATTCCGCTGAAAAAAATATCGCCTCTGAAATATTGACTACTACGCCGTTCATTGATAGTGGAATATTGAAAACATGGCTCGGCCCTAATGGTTATGGGAAGGCATACTATGTATTGGTTAAGGGAATATTAGGGAAGGCTGTACTGGAAGAGATGCGCATGGAAGGCATGGAGCGGACATCATTTTTGGCGGTTATGGCCGTTATCAATGCAACCCGAAGAAAAAAAGAAGATATCATAAAGAATGTCAAAGTAAGGGGTTTAAATTATGAGAGATTGGATCAGATAATAGGCCTTGCGCTATACTTTGTTTTTAAAGCTGCTGCTAAGGCTGTAATATCTGAAGTGAAACAAATCACATCATCATATGGTTCATCCGAGACAGTCGGCCTTTTTGAAGCATGTTTTACTCCCAGGAGTTTTTTGGCTATTCAGGGGAATGTTATTAACAGCGATATCAACCCCTATGGACTGCATCAGGGGATAATTTCACCATTAAAGCCATTTTATGATAAAGCCGCTGTGAATGCGGCTAATACAGCAGATATTGCCGCGGCCATAGAAAATGAAATAAAAAGGAATAAATCTCTCTTAGAAGAGCTTGCTTTGCTTGCCAACATAAATTATATGAGGCAGCTTGTAGCGGATTATCTCCTGAATTATGACATATCTGGAATGGATACGCATCTTCAGCTTGCTGAAATGTATTCTGATAACAGACTTATCCAGACATTGCTGAGTGATTCAAACGCTATAGCTAAGTTAACCGAAGGTTTTGAGAAGATAAAGGCACAATTTCAAAAAGATGTAAACAGGCTTGAAAGGATAAATGCAATATTGGAGTTTTTATCCTCAGTCAAAGGAATATCATTCGGCAGTTTATTGGGGATAGGCAAGAAAAAGGGCGCAGCTATTACGGGAGTAATAGATGGTTTTGTTGCGTATAGATTTGATGAAGAAGTGGAAAAGTTTATCAGCGCCATGCGGGAATTAATGATTGACCGGCGCACTGAGTTTTCCAGTGAAGTATTAAAGATGGAGTATGAGCGAGGCAGACTCTATCGCTTTTCTACAGATGATAGGCCAATCCTGAAAGAATTGGAAGTTGGAGCTGAGGGGCATTTATTTGTGGATATGAAGGATTTTACAAGGAAAACGCTGAGGGCCAAGGAAATCACTATGGCTGATTTTATGGAGTCAAACTTTTATAAGCCTATCCTCAGCGCTGCAAGCAGATACGGTTCTTCAACTGCTGGTTTGGCGGATAACAAAAAAAGCATAAAGCTGAATAATTTACTGGGTGATGCAGTAATATTCTCCGGTGGGGTTGCGAATCTTATTGCCCTTGCAGGAGACATTCAGCAGATTATGAAAAGGTATAAGGAACAATTAAAAAGAAGGGTCCCGCATATTATAGAGGAAGAGCTTCTCCATAATATTCATAAGAACTTTGAGACAATGAAAGAAGACATTGCAAAGGAGTTAGCAGAAGCAGGAAAGGCCGCAGTTAGCGGTAAAAAGGAGATGGAAGCAAAGATAGTAGAGTTGAAAGATAAAGAGCACAGGCTTGAGAAAACATATAGAGAAGAATTGGAAGCTGCTATAGGGCAGGAGATGGAGGCAGGCCTTTTTATAGCTTACGGGAGCAGGGCTGAGATTATTGCAATGAGAGATAGTTATTGGGGCGAGGTAATGGTGGCTATTGGAGAAAAGATAAATGAGGCAGCAAGAGGCACATCGCGGAGCCCTCTCATAAGGGCAAAAATGGAGAGGCTGCTTGAAGAAGAAAGAATTAAAAGGCATAATCCAAAACTCAGCTATCCCTTTGATATTTATATAGACAAGACTTACGGGATTTTGATGCCTGCAAGTTTGGATGATAAGCTGGAAGATATAATTATTCATAAAGATATATCTAAGGCAAAGGATCTCGCCCAGATACTCGCCCAGGAATCGTATAAAGACCTTAGGAGCATTATTGCCGGAGAATCTTTTTCATCTCTGAGGATACTGGCTGCTGTCAGTGATATATATAATAAGGGCCAGGCGCTGAGTGAGGATGCGTTAAAGGCGTATATTAAAGAAAATAAAGGGAAGGGGTTCTTTTTTAAAAAGCAGATTCAGGTATCAGAGCTGGATAGAGAGATACAAAGTACATTCTTCTTCCCTTTTAAAATTTTTGAGTTATGGTTTGGCGTATTTGTCACGGGAGGGATTAAGAATGTAGAGCTGTTCTGCCGGGCAGGGGAGATAACCTTTAAGGGTTTTGAAGCAGCAACCCCGACCGTTGTATATGAAATGGTAAGTAAAAGCTCGGACTTTTCAAAACTTTTGCTCAAGCATCATTTTGATAAATGGTATGAAGATGCGAGCAAGACATCCAAGTAGCATGGCCTATACATAGCGAAATGCCTGATTGCCTGATTTAGGCTTGACTAAAATTCAAGAAAATTTTAATATAAATCAAATATATGGAATTACTGCTCAATAAAGAAGAAAAATATATTTTTATTGAAACCTTTGGATGTCAGATGAATGAAAATGATTCGGAAAGAATACTCGGCATCTTAAAGCGCCTCAACTATAAGCCTACGGACGAACCTTACAAAGCGGATATGGTTATCCTCAATACATGCAGTATCCGGGATAAGGCAGAGCAAAAGATTTATAGCGCATTAGGCAGGCTTAAAAAACTTAAGACCTATAAACCTGATTTGATTATCGGCGTAGGCGGTTGTGTGGCGCAGCAGGAGGGAGAAAAACTCTTAAGAAGAGCGCCACATCTTGATATAGTATTTGGCACACATAATATTCACCATCTGCCTGACTTAATTAGTAAGGTTAAACTTAATAAAAGCAGAAGCGCACTTACTGAATTTTCTGATTTTATTGAAGAAGAATCATTTGCTTATACCTATGAAAAAGATTATGCTAAAAATTTATCTCAGAGGGTTAAGGCATTTGTGACTGTTATGAGGGGGTGTGATAATTTCTGCTCATATTGCATAGTTCCTTATGTAAGGGGAAGAGAGATGAGCAGAAAAAGTAATGATATTCTTCAAGAGGTGGAAAGATTAGCAGAGGCGGGCATAAAAGAGATAACCCTTGTGGGACAGAATGTAAATTCATACGGCAATAAAGAAGAAGATATTTCGTTTGCAGAACTCCTGAGAGCAGTATGCAGGGCAGACGGAATAGAAAGAATTCGCTTTATAACCTCTCATCCTAAGGATATGTCAGAGGATTTGATAGAGCTTTTTGGGGAAGAGAAAAAACTTTGCAGATATATTCATCTCCCTGTTCAATCAGGCTCCAATACAATATTGAAAAGGATGAGCAGGGGATATACAAGAGAAGATTATATAGGCAAAGTGTATAAACTCAAGAGGTTTTACCCAGACATAGGGATTACTACGGACATTATTGTTGGTTTTCCGGGAGAGACTCAATCTGATTTTTTAGAAACAATGAACCTGATTCAGGAAATGGAATATGACAATATATTCTCATTCAAATATTCTCCCAGGCCTGAAACAAAGGCTGCGGCATTTGCTGACCAGATTGCAGAGCAGATAAAGGAAGAAAGGCTTGCAATACTTCAGGAGACACAGCGGGATATAACCATGCGTAACAATCAGAAAATGCTTGGAAAGGTAGTGGATATTTTAGTTGAAGGAAGAAGCAAAACAACAGAAGGTGCGTATGATAATACGATTAATCAGCTTATGGGCAGGACTTCCTGCAGTAAAATAGTAAACATTTCAGGAGGCAATGCATATCTTGGCAAGATTGTGCCGGTGAGAATAGAAAAAATTTCTGCAAATTCCCTGATGGGCATTATGGTAAAAAATAGAGAGGAAAGGATAAATATATGCTGTTAGAGATGAGGGTATTTGGCTTAGCCATAGATCCATTTAATAATACACCTATCATCATTCTCAAGGATGCCGATGACAAGAATGTCCTTCCGATATGGATAGGGCCGTTGGAGGCAAGCGCTATTGCAACAGAACTGGAAAAGATACAGTTAGCCAGACCTATGACGCACGATTTGTTAAAAGAGATATTTAAAAATCTCGGCATAACTGTTTCAAAGATTGAGATAACAGACTTGGAAGATAATGTCTATTATGCAGTCATCCACTTGGCGTCTGGCAATAATTGTTATCTTATAGATGCAAGGCCAAGCGATGCAATTGCTGTTGCCTTGCGGGCAAATTCTCCGATATTTGTTGAAAAGAAGGTTTTGGAAAAGTCAAAAAATATTGATGCTGCGAAACACGCCCCTAAAGACGGGAAGAGCCAGGCCGAATGGTTGGATATGTTGGAAAATCTTTCTCCTGAGAATTTTGGAAAATACAAGATGTAAAAAAAGAGGCTATCGGTTAGGGGATAGAGGATAGGCTGATATTTAATAGTCTGTAGCCCCATATCTATAGCCTCTGTTTTTTGAAAGGTCTGCCGAATGATTAGGAAGGTTATACTAATAGGCGCTTGTGAGGACGTTGATGAAATCCTTTCTCAAAAAGGATATACCGTAGAACATGTGGAACAAAAAAGTGTTTTAGATGTATTAAAGAAGGAAGGGGTAGAGGCAGTTATTATTGATATGGATGATACTGCAAAACCGAATGTGGTTATAAGCGGGATCAGGCATCTTTACCCTGGTTTATGGATAACGGCTATCTCTCACGTTAGTGACGATAAGCAGATATCCTTTGCATTAAAGGCTGGTGCAAGTAATTACATTGCAAAGCCTATTCATGAGAAAAATCTTGCCATAAGTGAAGAACAGCAAGCTGTTGCTGTCCTTGATTCTGCGGTAACTATGCAGGCAAGCTCCGCAATTTCGGATGACTCTAAAAAAATATTCCCAACCCGCTTTTATAATGCCTTTTTTGTAACGGAATACGGCAAACTGGAGACATTAAGGGCAGAAAGGTACAATAAAAATTTTTCTGTTATTCTTATCACGATAGAAGGATTTCATCATCTCAAAAAAAAATTGGAAAAAAATGAACTGCTGGATTTTCTGAAAGAGCTTATAAAGGCCATGATGGAAGCCTTGAGAGATTGCGACGTGATTGGGATGTTAGAAGATAAGAGGCTTGTTGCAATACTTCCGGAGACAGACTATTTTGGCTCATGTATCAGTGTAAGAAAGCTAAAAAAGGCTGTTGAGCGCCTGACTACCAAGGGTGAGCCATATGCCTCTATTATATTTTCTAATGTCTCATATCCGCGTGACGGCAATGGTTACGGTGAATTGCATGGCGCGGCTGAGCAAAGAATAAAAGAACAAAAGGATGGCGTTTGGCATACCTTAGAGCTCGAAGACAAATCTTTTTGGGAGATTATTTCAGCGCTGCTTGAAGGCAAAGACTATAAAGCAAAGGATATAGCTTCGTTTGATTTGGGAAAAGGGCTGGACATTCCTATCTTCTTCCTTGACAGGCTTCAGGAGATGGTTCTTCAGGAAGTTATGCGTGAACCGAGAAAGAAAGGTTTTCTCTATATCGGAGCAAGAAAGATTTCCCCAAATCTTCCTATTTTAAAGGCCATGGACACCATAGGCGCCACTGCTACAAAAATTTTCGTGATTGGTGAAGGAGAAGAGGGGAGATGGAACCTTGCAAATGTAACGCCATTATATCTTACAGACCCTCGTTTATTAGAAACGTTCTTTATTTTTTTTCTCAGGGAGGATTTATCATATGCGGTTGTAGGAAGGGAGAGGTGGGGTGAGCAGTATTCATGTTTTCATACCGTAGACCCGTATTTAATAGAAGGCTTAATAAGCAAGTTGCAGATAGACTATTCCCTTCAAGAGCAGGTATAGTCCAAAAATAGACATTGATTTTTACCGATAGGATAGAAATTGAAAAATGCTCATAGTAAGCATAAGATGAGCAGAGGAAGCAGGTAGCGAATGATAGATGGGAAAAAAATACTGATGACAGTGAATGATAAAGACAGTATGTCTTCTGTTGGTGAGTACTTGAAGCAAAAGGGTTTTCATATGCTTACTGCGAATGATGGCGCAGCCGTTATGGAAATTGCCTTACATGAAAAACTTTTGGCAGTAATAATTGAACTTGACCTCCCTGTTATAAGCGGTGAGAGGGTTTTTCAGATATTAAGAAATAACCCGCATACAATGGATCTGCCTTTTATATTTATAGGGGCAGAAACTGTAGATATTAAGGGCTTTCGCAGGGATGTTGACTCGCTTGTACTTCAGCCCGTGAAGGGTGAAGAGATATTAAGGAGAATCAACAATTTGTTTGTCGGCAGAGCGGGGCCTAATGCGCAAATTGGCGATAAAGAGATTGAAGGAAGACTTTCCCATATTTCATTGGGAGATCTGTTGCAGATACTGCATCTGAATAGAAAAGAAGGTGTATTAAATATTTCTTACGGCGATAAAGAGGGCCTTATTTATATAAAAGAAGGAGCGGTATATAATGCAGTTATAGGCGATATGGAAAAAGAAAAGGCGTTATTCAGACTTTTGGCATTACATGACGGTAAGTTTGAGTTCTCGCCAAAACCGATTGATGTTTCCAGGAAAATTCAAAGTTCAGCTGGAAATCTTCTTATGGAAGGGATGCGTCAGTACGATGAGTGGAATAAGGCAAAGGAGCAGCTGCCGAAACCTGATTCCCAGATGAAATTAAAAGTTGACATTTCCACCCTGCCTAAGGGATTGAAGCCTATCATCTATGAAGTTTTATTTTTGATAGATTTCTATCCTCTCGTGAACGATCTGGTTGACCATTGTACATTTCCTGATTATGAGGTTTATCAAACTCTGGCAGGTTTGATTCGTAAAGGGGTGTTGGAAGAGGTTAAAGATAAAAAGAGTGAAGAAAAGCGGGTACTTGCTGCCAAGGAAATACTTACATCCAGCCAAGCATTAAAGATTAGAGAGAAGATTTCTGTCAGATGGAAGGATATGGAAGATGCGACCTTTGGAAAGATACTTATATTGGCTACCAGCGATAGCCTTATTATAAATCTCATAGATTCATGTAAAGAGCTGCCTGGTTTTTCTGTAAACAGACAATTTATTACATCCCCTATTTACAGAGAAAACCCTCTGGGAGATATAGCGACACTGAGGCTCTATGGGGGTATGGAAATGGTTCTATTCGCTTTTCCACAGAATGTGCGGATGAAACCTCTCTGGAAGGCGTTTTCTAAGAATATTGTAGGCATGATGATACTCTGTGATGACGAAGGTATAAAGGATGCAAAACAGCTTGCATTGGTTAAGAATTATATACTTTCCATAAGACGTATCCCTATTCTGTACGCCGTTGCTGCCTCGCAAGAGATTGAGAAAAAACAGGAGGAAGAGCTTCGGCAGGCATTAGAAATAAAGAGGGGAGAGCGCATATTTACCTTTGAACCTATGAATCGCGACAAGGTTTTTCAGATTTTTAATTCATTCTTTCATTACTTGCTGAAGGATGAATATATATCGGCATAACTACAGTCTAAGAGTAAAAACAGTCTAAGAGTTGTATCTTTTACTCTTAGGCTCATAGGCTCTTAGACTGCTCTTAATTATGATAGACCTGCATACACATTCTTTATTAAGCGATGGCGACTTGTTGCCGTCAGAGCTTGTAAGGAGGGCGGAGGCGATTGGGTATAAGGCCATCGCAATCACCGACCACAGCGATGCCTCTAATATTGATTTTGTTATAGAGAGGATAGTTGCTGTATGTAAGGAGCTGAAAAGCAGTATATCTGTTATACCTGGCGTTGAATTGACCCATATACCTCCCCAACAGATACAGGAGATGGTGAGAAGAGCCAGAGGGTTGGGGGCGAGACTTATTGTGCTTCATGGTGAAACACCCGTAGAGCCTGTTGCCCCTGGGACAAACAGGGCAGCCATAAATGCAGGGGTTGATATATTAGCACATCCAGGACTTATTACTGAAGAAGATGTCAGGCTTGCGGCTGAAAGGTCTGTGTATCTGGAAGTGACTGCAAGAAAAGGGCATAGCCTTACAAACGGGCATGTGGCGAGGTTGGCTAAAAAAATTGGCGCAAGTATGGTTGTCAACACAGACACGCATTCTCCCTCTGACCTTATTACTGATGAAATGGCAATGAAAATAGTAATTGGGGCAGGGCTTACTGAAGATGACTTTAGGGGTATTAATAAAAATGCTGAGAAGATATTGCAAAGGCTTTTATAAGATAGGCTATGGGCTATGGGCTATAGGCTATAGGCGAAGGATTTTCCTATTGCCCATTGCCTCCTCTTGCCTCTTGCCTGTCTTTATCATCGGTTGCGCAGGAGACCTTGCAGCTAAAAAAGACATTAAGAGCATTCCATGGGAGACATATCTTTTGAATAACCAGAGACATGGAGAAACTGAGGATACATTTGTATCTCCGCCAAATATTGCCGGCGACTTTAGAATCTCCAGCGGTATAAGATTCTTCCCTATTTATGACCCTCGGCAATATTCATCCCCGGCAGTAGTTGATAATGTTGTGTATGTAGGCAGCGCAGATAAACATTTTTATGCTGTTAATATTAAGAATGGAAAGGAGATATGGGGGTTTGAGACAACCGGGGCAGTAGAATCGTCTCCAACAGTAGCCGGCGGCAGGGTATATTTTGGCGTCAATGACGGCAAACTGTATTGTCTGGATATCAACGACGGCCGTGAAATATGGCATTTCCAGGCTAATACAGAGATTATATCCTCTCCTGTAATAGAGAATGGCATTGTTTATTTTAATTCCGCAGATGATAAAGTGTATGCATTAAAATCTGAGAATGGCGAAATAGTGTGGCGGTATAACAGAAGATATATAAAGAGGATGGTGAAGCGGATGTTTACCTCGCTGGCAGCATATAGCAATAAGATATATTGTAACTTTAGCGACGGCTATATGGTTGCTATTGAAAAATCTTCAGGCCATGAGATATGGAGCAAAAGGATTGGAAGCTCTTCTGAGACATGGAGCAGCAGGAGTGAAGCGGTAATTGCCAGATTGACGCCAACGGTAAATAATGGCCTTGTTTATGTTATTGATGAAAACGGGTTTATTATTGCCTTAGATGCAGAAAATGGCGATGAAAAATGGAGATTTGATATTATAAAATCCTCTGACTTTGCCATGAACAAGGATTATATGTTCATTGCAGGGTATGATGGCCGCATCATAGCAATGAAAAAAGCCAGCGGGGATATCGTATGGAGGAAAAGGGTCAGCCAGGGCACTCCGGTTTCCGCTATTATTGCCGATAAATATCTTATTATTGCATCAAACTACAAATCTGAAAGTATCTTCTCCGGTAGCATCGGAAGTTTGGTTGATATATTTGATTTGGATAAGGGCAAAAAAATGTGGAGTGAAAATATAGATTCAACCACTTCAACTTCCCTCGCTGCTGCATACAATAGTCTGCTTTTTGTAACTGATAAGGGACATCTCCGCATATATAAATCAAGCCAATAGATTCAATTCTTATGAGACAGCTTAACATAGCCTTCCTCTGGCACATGCACCAGCCTTTATATAAAGACCCTTTTACAGGAGAATACATACTTCCGTGGGTGAGGTTGCATGGGACAAAGGATTACTATGATATGGTTGCAATACTTGAAAAATTCCCGTCTCTTCATCAGACTTTTAATCTTGTGCCTTCACTGGTAGAGCAGATAAATGATTATGTTGACGGCACAGCGCCAGACAAATTCCTAACCCTTTCTTTAAAACCAGCATCAGAGCTGACCTTTGAGGATAAACTATTTATAATAAAGAATTTTTTTCTTGCGAATTGGGAGAATATGATTAAACCGTTTCACGGATACTGGGATCTCCTTAAAAAGAGCGGATTCCAGGACTATGGTGATATGGAAAGCGTGGTTCGTTATTTCTCAGAACAGGATTTTTTAGACCTGCAAGTATTCTTTAATCTTGCATGGATAGATCCCAGCATTAGAAAAGATGATGAATTTCTGGAAAGGCTTATAAAAAAAGAGAAGGGGTTTACTGAAGACGAAAAGAAGAAGCTCTTAGAAAAACAAAAAGATATAATGAAGCGGATACTTCCTAAATATCGCGAGATGGAGGAGAAGGGTATTATTGAAATCTCCACCTCTCCATATTTTCATCCGATACTTCCTTTATTATGCGACAGCTACTCTGCAAAAGAGGCTATGCCGAATGTAGAATTACCGCACAAAAGATTTAGCTGTCCAGAGGATGCCGTAGAACAGATTAGAAGAGGCATACAACTGCATAAGGATACCTTTGGCAAGAGGCCAAATGGGATGTGGCCGTCAGAGGGATCTGTGAGCGAGGCGATTATACCATTTATTGCCGATGAAGGCATAACCTGGATTGCTACGGATGAAGAGATACTGGCAAACTCGCTAAAAAAAACCATAAGGCGGGACAGCAATGGCCATTGCCTTGACCCTGAAATATTATACAAACCCTATTATATAACAAAAGATGGAAAGGAACTTTCTATCATATTCAGAGACCATATCCTTTCCGACCTTGTAGGTTTTGTATATACTACATGGAATGCAGAAAAGGCAGCAGAGGATTTTATCGGAAGGTTGATAAAAATATATGACTCGCTCGAAAACCATGAAGGATATTTAGTAAGCATAATATTAGACGGCGAGAATGCATGGGAATATTATAAAAATGACGGCAGAGATTTTTTAATTGCATTGTATAAAAGACTGTCTCACAATCCGTTATTCAAATTGGTGACAGTAAGCGAGCACCTCAAAGAGCATCAGCCTAAAGAATATCTGTCTGTGCTTTATTCTGGCTCTTGGATAAACCATAACTTTAAGATATGGATAGGCCACAACGAGGATAATACTGCATGGGATTATCTCAAAGATGCCAGGGATGCGCTTATAGATTATACAAATACGTTAAAACGAACAGGCGAGCTTGAGAGATTTCAGGATAAAATAGTTATGGCATGGAAAGATATATATGCGGCTGAAGGGAGTGACTGGTTTTGGTGGTATGGCGATGAACATTCGTCCATGAGCGATAAAGAGTTTGACGAACTCTTCAGAAAACATATCAAGCAGGTATATCACCATATTGGGAAAGAGCCTCCTTTGTCCCTTGATGTTCCCATAATGGTGGAAGAAAAGGTATATGAGCCTGCTGTGAAACCTACGGGATTTATAACCCCTGTTATCGACGGAGAGATATCTAATTATTTTGAATGGCTTTCTGCCGGCAGGCTGGAAAAGATAGGCTATGGCGCTGCAATGCACAGAGAGGTCAAGGCAGGTATTGTTGATAGCATATCGTATGGTTTTAATCTCAAATCATTATTTCTGAGATTTGATTATTTAAGTGAGATTGCGCCTTATAAGCAAAAGTGGAATATATTTATAAATTTCCTTCATCCAAAAATGCTTAGGATAAAGGTAACTATAGAGGGCGAAAAGGCTGAGGCAAAACTATTTGATAAAGATGATGCGAAGGGTGAAGTTGGTGAAGGGCAAAAAATAGAGGCTATTATTGCTGCCCCCGCTGAACGGGGCATAACCACGTTCAATGTAGCTGCAAGAGATGTAGTGGAGATAGAAATCCCATTTAAAAGGCTTTCGGTAAAGAAGAACGATGAGTTGAGATTTTTTATCACAATAGAGGGAGGCGAAAGGGGCCTTGAGCGATGGCCGTCAAAAGGATATGTGGCTTTGAAAGTCCCTTCAGAGGATTTTGAGAGCTATAACTGGTGGGTATAAAATGCTGGGAGGTTAGAGGTTTTTGTATCATACCTCGAATCTCAAACATTAACCTTTAAAGGAGTTTTCTATGATTATCGGCGTCCCGAAAGAAATTAAAGACAAAGAATACCGCGTTGCCATAACCCCGGCAGGAGTTGATGTTCTTGTAAAAGCAGGGCATAAGGTGATTGTTGAGAGGAATGCCGGTGTTGGAAGCGGTATAAGCGATGAAGAGTATAGAAAGGCAGGCGCAGAGACAGCTGATACTGCCCAAGAGGTATTTAAACAGGCCGATATGATTATAAAGGTCAAGGAGCCTCTTCCACAGGAATATCCGTTATTAAGAAAAAATCAAATTCTCTTTACCTACCTTCATCTTGCGCCTGTGCCTGAGCTGACCAAGGCTTTAATGAAGAGCGAGATAGTCGCTGTTGCATATGAGACAGTTGAACTTGAGAATGGAAGCCTTCCGCTTTTGACGCCAATGAGCGAGGTTGCCGGCAAGATAGCCGTTCAGGTGGGCGCATATTATCTTATGAGGGCTCATGGCGGGATGGGAGTACTCCTTGGCGGTGTGCCTGGCGTGGAAAAAAGAAGGGTAGTTATCATCGGCGGCGGTGTGGTGGGGACAAGCGCCGCTAAAGTAGCTATAGGATTAGGCGCGAAGGTTGTCATAATAAATCAGACCATTGAAAGGTTGCGTTATCTTGATAACATTTTTGGCGATAGGGTAGAAACACTGGCGTCTAATTTTTATAATATTAAAAAAGCGGTCGTTGAGGCTGACCTTGTTATTGGTGCGGTTCTGATTAAAGGCGCGAAGGCGCCGCATTTGGTTACAAGGGAGATGATTTCAAAAATGAAAAAAGGCTCTGTTATCGTAGATGTCTCTATCGACCAGGGCGGTTGTGTAGAGACTATAAAACCAACCAGCCATTCAGACCCAATTTATGAGGTTGATGGTGTGATTCACTATGGCGTGACCAATATGCCTGGCGCTGTGCCGAGGACATCCACATTTGCCCTTACCAATGCAACCCTGCCTTATATCGTAAAGCTTGCAAACCTTGGGATAAATGCTCTACGTCAAGATCATGCATTAGCAAAAGGCGTAAATGTGTTTAAGGGCAAGATTACCTACAAGGCTGTTGCAGAGGCAATAGGTATGGACTTTGTTCCACTGGAAAAACTATTATAAAAGATATGAATAAACCTCATGTTATCTGCGTTTCCCCACACTGAGCGTCTTTTGATACGCTCATTTATCCTTGACTATCCAAGCTAAATTAAGATAATCTACCATTTTAAAATTTGCAGGGAAGGATTTTTTTATATGCAAGAAAAGCTCAGTGAAGTTCAGCAGAGGATAAGCAAATTAGAGGCATTAAGGCAGATGGGTATAAACCCGTTTCCCAATGATTTTGCCGTAAAAAATACCGCAAAAGAGATAACAGACAGGTGTGGCGCATTGGATAAAGAAGCGCTTGAGGCCAAAAATGAGACGGCAATACTTGCCGGCAGGATAATGGCCTTCAGGGATTTTGGCAAGGCGTCTTTTCTGCATATTCAGGATAGGACAGGCAGGATTCAGGTTTATATAAGGAAAGATTTAATTGGAGCGGATGCCTATAAAATTTTCAGAACTTTTGATATAGGCGATATTGTAGGTGTTGAGGGAAAGGTTTTCCGCACCAAGACTAAGGAGCTTACCATAGAGGCGAAAATTATAAGGCTTCTCACCAAATCATTGATGCCTCTGCCTGAAAAGTGGCATGGCTTGACTTCTGTAGAAACGCGATATCGCCAGCGCTACCTTGACCTTATAGCAAATCCTGAAGTAAGAGATATATTTATTAAACGGACAAGGATAATTCAACTCATAAGGGAGTTTCTGAATAAGATGGATTTTATAGAGGTTGAGACGCCCATGATGCAGTCAATTCCAGGGGGCGCTGCTGCCAGACCGTTTAAGACACATCATAATGCCCTTGACATAGATTTGTTTTTAAGGATAGCGCCTGAGCTTTATCTTAAAAGACTTGTTATTGGAGGGTTTGAGAGGGTCTATGAAATAAACAGAAATTTCAGAAACGAAGGCATATCCACCCAGCACAACCCTGAATTTACCATGCTTGAGTTCTACCAGGCATACGCCACATTTGACGACCTTATGGTTCTCACAGAGGAGATGATTGGTTTTATTGCCAAAGAGCTTCTCGGAACAGTTGTGATAGAATATCAGGGTGAGAAGATTGATTTAACGCCTCCGTGGCAGAGAATCAGTGTAAAGGATGCTGTTTTAAAGTACACCGATGCAGATGGCGAAATATTTACAGATAAGAAAATGGCCATGGCCTTTGCAAAAAAACTCGGCCTCAATATACCGGAGGCATTCAGCCATGGAAAGGTGATTCTGGAGATATTTGAGCATGTGGCTGAGCCAAAATTCACACAGCCGACCTTTGTTACGCATTATCCGCTGGAGGTTTCTCCGCTTTCCAGAAAGAATGAAAAGGACCCTGCAATAGTTGACAGGTTTGAGCTCTTGGTATGCGGCAGAGAGATTGCCAATGCCTTTTCAGAGCTAAACGACCCGATAGACCAGAATGAAAGGTTCATCCAGCAATTAAAAGAAAAAGAGGCAGGCGATACTGAAGCCCATGCAATGGATGAAGATTTTGTAAGGGCGCTGGAGTACGGTATGCCGCCGACAGCAGGCGAGGGCATCGGCATTGACAGGCTTGTAATGCTCCTTACAAATTCGGCATCCATAAGGGATGTAATACTATTTCCACAGTTAAGACCGGAAAAAAGTTAATGATTTATGAATTACGATTTGCGAATTGCGATTTAAAATCGTAAATCTAAAATGGAGCAAAGCGACTCATGTCATACGAGCTTTTTATAGGGCTAAGGTATCTTAAGGCTAAGCGTAAACAGACCTTTATCTCTATCATCACCCTTATATCAATACTGGGCGTTATGGTTGGGGTAACTGCCCTTATCATTGTCCTATCTGTAATGACAGGGTTTGAAGAGGATTTGAGAGATAAGATACTGGGTGTTAATGCGCATCTTGTTGTTATGGAATTCGGCAAGGGAATCAAAGACTATAACCATGTGGCTGAAAAGGCAAAAAAGGTTGAAGGTGTCATCGGCACAACGCCGTTTATATATAATCAGGCTATGCTCTCAACAGAGAATGGCGTGGTAGGGGTTGCAGTAAGAGGATTAGATATTAATACCGTTGGAGATGTTATAGCATTGCCGAAGAAGATTACCTCAGGCAGTTTGGATGGGCTTCGCGCTTCATTGCAGAATAAATATACAACCGGTTCGCCGCTGCCCGGCATAATAATAGGTAAAGAACTTTCTAAAAACCTTGGCATCGCCGTGGGCGAAGAGGTGAATGTTATCTCTCCCTCCGGCACCATGACGCCTGCAGGGCCTGTTCCAAGGATTGCGAGATTTCAGGTGGCCGGGATATTTGAGTTTGGCATGTACGAATATGATTCATCTATGGCCTTTATCTCTCTTGAAAGCGCAAAGAGGTTTTTCAGGATGGGCGATACAGTATCAGGTGTAGAGATACGGGTAAAAGATATTTATCAGGCTGAGAAGATAGGAAGGAATATACAGAAAGAGCTGAACGGTTTTTATTATGTGAGGACATGGATGGATATGAATAAGAACTTGTTCGCAGCCTTAAAGTTAGAAAAGGTAGCGATGTTTATTATACTCGTATTGATAGTTATCGTTGCCGCGATGAATATAATCTCGACACTTATTATGGTAGTTATGGAAAAAGGGAAAGATATTGCGATACTTAAATCCATGGGCGCAACCGCAGGAGATATATTACGGATATTTATGATTGAAGGATTGGTGATAGGACTCACCGGCACGGTAACGGGAGTTATTTTAGGTGTTATTACAGCCCTTAATCTTGAAAAGGTGGTTGGATTTATAGAAAAGCTTTTTGGTTTTAAGGTCCTCCGGCCGGATGTGTATTATATTGATAAGCTTCCTTCAAAGGTTGACCCTTATATGGTGGCAGCAATAGCAATAGTGGCGATTATTATAAGCTTTCTGGCAACGATTTATCCATCTTGGCGGGCTTCCAAGCTTGAGCCTGTCGAGGCATTAAGATATGAGTGAAATAAAAATATCAAAGCGCCGTAGAGTCAAAGTTTTTACTCTGACGCCCTGACCCTTTGGCTCTTGCTTAAACTTTTTTGAGGAAATACTATGCCGCCTGATGTTCAAGATATGACTGCTATTAAAGATAAGGCAGAGGGTTATTTTTCTAAGGGCAAATTGAAAGATGCCCTTGATGCGTATGAATCTATACGGTCATATTCCGGCAAAGATCCGAGAATTGTTTTGCGGATAGGGGATATATGCAGGAAGATGGGTAAGAATAATGAGGCGGTAGACGCATACAAGCAGGCGGTCAATGTATTTATTTCGCAGGGTTTTATTACAAAGGCAATAGGTGTATGTAAAATTATTACTGACATAGACCCATCACAGGAGGATATTCAGAAAAAGATAGCAGAGTTATACACGAAAAAGGGTTTTGTAGCCGAAGGCGAGAAAAAGACTGGAGTTGTGCAGGAAGCAAAACCTGCAAAGGGCGCAGAGGAAGAGGCTGCTAAATTCCCGCGAACGCCGCTTTTTTCTGACCTTGCCAAAGATGAATTGCTGGCGCTTATTGGTAAAGTAAAGCATCATATTGTTTCGCCTGGCGTGTTTATTTTTAAAGAGGGCGACAGAGGTGATTCTATATACATCATGAACAGCGGGGCAGTAGATATTATCGGCAAAGATAAAAAAGGAAATGATGTTGTTCTATCAACATTGAAAGAGGGCGATTTTTTTGGAGAGTTCGGTTTCTTTTCAAATGCGAGGAGAGAGGCGTCAGTGAGGGCATCGTCGCCTATTGCCATTCTTGAGATTATTAAAGGCGATGTAGATGCTATTATTGCAAAACATAATAGAGTTGCCCAGGTGCTTTTTGATTTTTACAAAGAGAGGGTGGTTGACAGGCTTATGGCGTTGTCTCCTATATTTGAGCCATTAACACCTGCTGACAGAAAGGCTATCCTTACAAGGTTGACCTCGCAAAAATTTGAGCAGGGTGTGAACATTGTCAGGGAAGGCGAGATAGGCGACACCATGTATTTGATAAAAGAAGGAGAGGTTAATGTCTGGATTCAAGACCCTGCAAAAGGAAAGGTGGTGGTTGCCACCCTTGCAGAAGGTGATTTTTTTGGAGAGATAGCGCTGGCTACTGCCAGGCCGCGGGTTGCAAATGTTACTACCGTGACCAATGCAGAGCTTGTTCTGTTCTCGCGGCCAATGATAAAGGATATCCTTGTCAAATATCCTGAAATAAAAAATACCCTGGAAAATGTTATAAAGGCAAGGGTTACAGATGTCATAAAGATAAAGGGTCTGCAATCTGCGGCGCTGATTTAAAGGTTAGAGGATAGAGGAGAGAGGATAGAGGAGAGAGGTTTTTGCCTTATACCTCTAACCTCATACCTCAAACTTAATGAGGTTTAGAGTTTGGAACTGATAAAAATAGAAGGTTTATATAAATCTTATGGCAATAAGGCCAAAACAGTTGAGGTGTTGAAAGGTATTGACCTTCAGGTTTTAAAGGGTGATATTGCGGCTGTGGTGGGCGCATCAGGGGTTGGCAAGAGCACTTTGTTGCATCTGATGGGCGCATTGGATAGGCCGACAAGAGGTAGTGTGTTTTATCGGGGTGAAAGGGTTTTTGAGCAGGCGGATAAGAAATTGGCTATGTTCAGAAATAGGAATATAGGTTTTGTGTTCCAGTTTCACCATCTCTTGCCTGAGTTTACTGCTGTTGAAAATGTAATGATGCCTGTTTTGATAGGGGGGGGAGATAAAACCGTGGCGCGTAAATCTGCGGAGGCGCTGCTTGCCGATGTCGGTCTCATGGAACGATTGCATCATAAGCCCGGCGAGTTGTCCGGCGGCGAACAGCAGAGGGTTGCTATTGCGAGGGCGCTTGTTAATTCGCCTGATATTCTGCTCGCAGATGAGCCTACAGGAAATCTGGATACGCATACAGGAGATGAGGTTTTTAATCTGCTTCTGAAATTCAATAAAGAGAAAGGTATAACCATGATTATTGTAACCCATAACGAAAGGCTGGCAAACAGGATGAAGAGAATATTCAGAATGGTGGATGGAAAGATATACGAAGAAACTTCAAGAGAAATGGCAGGGGTTTAGAAGGAAGGTGATAAAGAAGCAAGAGCAAACAGGGGCAGCCGTAAGTCAAAAGTCAGGAATCAGAGGTAAGAAATTTTTATTCTACGCTCTGTCTTCTGTGTTCTTTTTTCTATCGCTGTTCGTATCCTATGCGCCGACACAAGGGGCAAGCACAGCAGTTGCAGGTACTGTTGGAGTAATGGTAATGCCTTTTGCCATCCACAGCAAAGATGATATATCTGATTTCAGGAGGCAGGTTCTTAATAGAATTGCATCGGATATAGAAATGAAAGGCAAGGCAAGGATTGTCGGCATAGAGCGGTTGAAAAGACTTGTGCTGGAGGAGAAGGTCTTATTGTTTGACGAGGCTATTGCATTAAAAATTGGGAGAGAGGAAGGCGCTCACTTTATCATCCTCGGCAGTATTACAAAGATTGAGAATGATATCAGTATAGACATGAGGCTGCTGGATGCAGATGACAGCAAGCCTATAGACCTTTTTTATGTAAAAGGAGAGAGTGAAAAGGAAGCCTTTGAGGTTTTAGATGGCCTTTCAAATGATATTCAAAATAAGATGTCTCAGAGATTAGAGTCAAAAAAGATGTTGGATACCGCGAATTTGAAATCAGGAAAGCTTGGCGTAATAAGCAGAATGAATATTATCGGCAATAAACGGGTTGATGAGGAGGCTGTGAAGGCCAAGCTGAAAAGCAAGGCAGGTGATGCGCTCTTTTCAGATGATATTAAGGATGATATAAAGGCTATATACGATATGGGTTTTTTTGAAGATGTAATAGCAGATACGAAAGAGACTGATACGGGCATTGAACTAAATTTCATTGTAAAAGAGAGGCCGGTAGTCAAAAAAGTTGAGATTGTTGGAAATAAAGAGGTTACAGCAGAGAAGATAAATGGCGTTATAACGGTAAAGGAAAATACCATACTGAATAGGGCGCTTCTTGTGGAGAATGTAGAAAAGATTAAAGCCCTTTATGCAACAGAAGGGTTTTATCTCGCAGAGGTTGAGCCTGTAGTGGAAGTAACGGGTGATGCCGGCGCAAATACTCAGTTTAAGATAACCGAGGGTGACAAGGTGAAGGTGCAGAGGATTACGATTATAGGCGCTAAGGCATTTGATGAAGATGAGATAAAGGGCCTCATGGATACAGAAGAGGCAGGCCTATTCTCATTTTTGACAAAATCAGGTGTCTTTGACGAGGCTGTTTTACAGAACGACCTTAATAAAATAATGGCGCATTATTACGATAATGGCTACCTTCATGCCAGCATAACAGACCATCTTGTTTCCTTATCCGGCGATAAGAGATGGTTTTTTATTACCGTAGCATTGGCTGAAGGAGAACAATATACCGTGAGGAAGGTAGATATAAAAGGTGATATGCTTGCTACTGCCGCCAAGGATGAATTAATGGAAAAGGTTAAGACAACGAGCGGAGAGATATTCAGCAGAAAGACGCTGAATCAGGATATCTCCGGATTGAGCGATGTTTACGGCGACGAAGGTTATGCAGATGTGAATATAAATCCGCTTACCAATGTAGATGAAAAAGAAAAAAGAGTGGATATTACCTTTGATATTCAAAAGAATGAACTTGTATATATAGAGAAGATAAATATCTCCGGCAATGTCAATACCAGGGATAAGGTTATCAGAAGAGAGGTTGAGCTGTCAGAGGGAATGCTTTTTTCAGCCACAGGCATGAAGAGGAGCAGAAATAACCTGAACAGGCTGGGCTATTTTGAAAAGGTGAATATTGCGATAGAGCCGGGCAGCGCCGAGAATAGGATGATTCTGAACGTTGATGTAAAGGAAAGGCCTACTGGCTCAATATCTGCAGGGGTTGGCTACAGTTCAGTGGATAAGCTTGTAGGCACTGCCTCTATATCGCAGAGCAATTTCCTCGGCACAGGCCTTAGACTTGAGCTTTCAGGCACGATAAGCTCAAAGAGTGAAAGATATAACCTGGGCTTTACTGAGCCGTGGCTTTTTGACAAACCTATCTCTGCCGGGTTTGACCTTTTTAAGGTTAACAGGGAATATCCTGATTTTACCAGGGGAAGCTATGGTTTTGATGTAAGGACAGGATTTCCTGTTTATGAGAGGGATGTCAGGGGTTATCTCACCTATAAACTTGAAGATGTTACGGTAAAAGATGTAGCGTCCGGCGCAGCCACTCTTATAAAAGACCAGGAGGGGAAAAAGACGACCAGCAGTATAGATGCTGTGCTTAAAAGGGATACTCGCGATGATGCCTTTTACCCTACCGAAGGCTCTGTAACTACCCTTTCTATAGAATACGCAGGAGGGCCGCTGAAAGGCGATAACAATTTTGTCAAGTATGTCGGCGAGGGTGTAAAATATTTTTCCTTGTGGTGGGATACCACCTTTACAGCGCGAGGCGTCATCGGCTATGTTAAAGGATTTGGCGGCAAGGAGATACCTGTATATGAAAGATTTTATCTTGGCGGCATAAACACGATAAGGGGATTTAGGACGAGAAGCATCGGCCCCAAAGACACTGCCACAAATGAGGTTATTGGCGGCGATAAAGAGGTGTTTGCAAACTTTGAATATATCTTTCCGCTCGTAGAAGCACAGCGTGTAAAGGGGCTTATCTTTTTTGATGCAGGAAATGCGTATGACACGAATATAGACCTCGGCGATTTGAGGACATCTGCCGGCGTAGGTATAAGATGGTTTTCGCCGGTTGGGCCGCTGCGATTGGAATGGGGTTATAACCTGGACAAGAGACCAGGAGAAAAGAGCAGTCAGTGGGAGTTTACCATAGGGACGGTGTTTTAAAAATAAGAGGTTAAAGGTTAAAGGTTAGAGGTTAGAGGCGGCATTGCCTCATACCTCAATCCTCATGCCTCAGACCTCCTTTAAAAGGAGAAGAAGATGAAAAAACTACAAATCAGTTTGGTGTTGGTTCTGACTATCATGCTTTCAGGCGTGATATGTGCTGCGGAACCTAAGCTTGCTGTTGTAAATCTGCAGAAGGCATTGAATGACTGCTCGGCAGGTAAAGAGGCTGTTGCAGAACTTGAGACAGAGGTAAAGAAAAGACAGGAACAGGTGGATGCAAAACAGGAAGAACTTAAGAAGCTCAATGAAGAGGTGGAAAAGAAGAAGTCTGTGTGGAACGATGACATGAAGGCTCAAAAACAAAAAGAATTGCAGACCAAGATGCAGGAGTTTCAGAATTTCTTTATGCAGTCAAACGATAATCTTAAGAAAATGGAGCAGGATAAAAAGACTATAATCATAAAGGAGTTGATTGAGGTTGTAAAAAAACTGGCAAAGGAAAAGGGGTATACATTTGTATTTGAAACCCAGAGCGGTGTGATTTATAGCCCGTCTGAGGCAGACCTGACCGATGAGGTTATCAAACTCTCTAATGCTGATTACAAAAAGGGAAAGAAAGAAGATAAAGAGAAAAAGTGATAAAGAGCGATATAAAAAAGACTCTGAAGGAGTTGGCCCAGCTTGTTGGAGGAGAGATTGCAGGGGATGAAAGTGTAGTTATCGGCAAGGCAGCAGAGATAGAAGATGCAGGCGAAGGCGACATAGCCTTTATTGCCAATCCTAAATATATTGATAGGGTTTCAACTACAAAGGCCTCTGCAATTATTGCATCGCCTGATATAAAAGTTCCGGGCAAAAATTTTCTTTATGTTAAAAACCCTTACCTTGCCTTTGCAAAGGTGTTGGCAATTCTTAAACCATCCCCTAAGCCATACAAAGGTATTCACCCTGGCGCGCATATCCATCAAACTGCTGTTATAGGCTCATCTGTTTCTATATATCCCCATGTATATATAGAGAAGGATGCGAAAATAGGCGACAGGGTTGCGCTTTATCCAGGGGTTTATATTGGAAAAGGAGCGCAAGTAGGCGACGATGCCATACTCTATTCCAATGTATCTGTAAGGGAAGGATGTTTTATAGGAAACAGGGTTATAATACATTGCAACTCTGTTATAGGGAGCGATGGTTTTGGTTATGCAAAGGATGGAATGAGGTATCATAAAATACCGCAGGTGGGTATTGTCCGGGTTGAAGATGATGTTGAGATTGGCGCATCCGTTACCATTGACAGGGCTACACTTGGGGAAACGGTTATAGGCAGAGGAACCAAGATAGATAATCTCGTGCAAATAGCACATAATGTCACAATCGGAGAAGATTCTATAATTGTTGCGCAGGTAGGCATTTCTGGAAGCACGAAGATAGGCAAGAGGGTTACACTGGCTGGCCAGGTTGGGGTTGTAGGGCATATAGAGATAGCAGACGATGTTGTGATTGGGGCGCAATCAGGTGTCACCAATAATGTTGCATCAAAAGGTATTTTGTCAGGCACACCTGCCATACCACACAAAGATTGGCTTAAGGCAGCAACCATATTTACCAAACTCCCTGAGATGAGGAAAATGCTTTTGGAGTTGGAGAAGAGGATAAAGGAGTTGGAAGAAAGAGGTTAGAGGTTAGAGGTTAGAGATTTTTGCCTCAAACCTCATGCCTCAATCCTCAAACAGGAGGTTTTTTTATGATTGACATCAACGAGATATTAAAGATTCTGCCGCACCGCTATCCATTTCTTTTGGTGGACAGGGTTGTGGAGTTTGAGGCAGGAAAGAAGGCTAAGGGCATAAAAAATGTCACAATCAATGAGCCTTTCTTTCAGGGACATTTTCCAGGGCATCCGATTATGCCCGGCGTTTTGATAATAGAGGCAATGGCGCAGGTTGGCGGTATACTTGCATTTAAATCTGCCCCTCCCCCTGTCCCCCTCATGGAGGGGGATAAAGGGGGAGGGGCGGTCTATTTTATGGGGATAGACAAGGCAAAGTTTCGCAAGCCTGTGCTGCCAGGGGATAGGCTGGAGCTTGTTCTAGAGGTAACAAAGCAAAGAGGTGTTATCTGGGTATTTAAAGGAGAGGCCTTTGTTGACGGCAATTTGGTTAGCGAGGCAGAGCTTATGGCTACGATAGTGGATAAGTAAGTATAGCTCATAGCTGATAGCTGATAGTAGTTGCTATGAGCAATGAGCTATGAGCTATTTTTGGGAATAAGCAATAGATTTTTTTACAGGAGATTTCATGAAAAATCAGCAATCCAAAATCCACCCTACAGCTATTATTCACCACGGCGCAGAGATTGGCGAAAATGTTGAGATAGGGCCTTATTCGGTTATAGGCAAGGATGTCCAAATAGGAAAAGGGACAGTCATAGCCTCTCATGTGGTCATAGACGGCTGGACGAGTATTGGGGCAGGCTGCCGAATCCACCAATTTGCCTCTGTAGGCGCGCCGCCTCAAGATATAAGGTACAAAGGCGAGAAAACCGAGGTAATCATCGGCAGCAATAATGATATAAGAGAGTTTGTCACCATACATCGGGCTACTACAAAGGAGAACAAAAAGACGATTATAGGCGATAACAATTTCCTTATGGCCTATGTCCATATCGCCCATGACTGCACCATAGGCAATAATGTTATAATGGCAAACGCCGCTACATTGGCGGGTCATGTCCGGGTTGAAGACCATGCCATAATCGGCGGATTAGTTGCCATCCATCAATTTGCCAATATCGGCGCCTACGCCATCATAGGCGGCGCTTCGGCCATTACGCACGATGTCCCTCCTTTTGTTATGGCAGTTGGCAACAGGGCAAAGTTGTATGGCCTGAATAAAGTGGGACTCAGGAGGCAGGGATTTTCACGTGAGGAAATCGATAATCTGAAAAAGGCCTATCATATACTTTTCAGGAGCGGCCTTGCCTTGAAAGATGCTCTTGTGAAATTGGAAGGAGAATTTGGGCATTCAACCCATGTTGCGAAACTCTTGGGATTTATCAAGGTTTCCAAGCGCGGCATCACCAGAGAAAGCGGAAGAAGGGCGGAGGGAGATGAGCAGGCGGATTAAGGTTGCTGTTATCGGCGTAGGGTATCTTGGCAGATTTCATGCGGAAAAATATGCAGGCATTCCTGAAGTAGAGCTTGTAGGAGTTGTTGACGCTGATAAAAAACAGGCGGAAGCGGTTGCGTCAGGTTTAAAGACAAGCGCATTCCATTCATACAAGGATATTCTTTCAAAGGATAAGGTGGATGCAGTAAGCATTGTTGTTCCCACATCCCTTCATTACAGCATTGCAAAGGATTTTCTTTCGCAAGGCATAGATTGCCTTCTGGAAAAACCCATAACAAATACGCTTGCCGAGGCTGATGAGCTTATCAGGATAGCCGTAAATAAAAAGGCAATCTTGCAGGTTGGGCATCTTGAGAGATTTAATGCAGCGGTTATGGCGGCCCGGGGCAGAGTAAATAATCCTTTGTATATAGAATGCCACAGGCTGTCGCCGTTTCCAAACAGGTCAACCGATGTGGATGTTATTCTTGATGTGATGATACATGATATTGATATCATCATTAGTTTTGTTAAATCGGACATAGAATCGATAGATGCGGCAGGGCTGCCGGTTCTCACGAATATGGCTGACATAGCCAATGCGCGGATTAGGTTTAAAAACGGCTGTGTTGCAAATATTACCGCAAGCAGGGTTTCAAAAGAGAGGGTAAGAAAGATAACGCTGTTTCAGCAAGACGGCTATACGGCAATTGATTATGCAAATCAGACTATGACTGTATTTAAAAAACAAGGGTCAGGGGTCAGGGGTCAGGGGTCAGGAAAAAATGCGGAATTGCCACACATAACAGAGCAAAATATTGACATAGAAAAAAACGACACCCTTCTTGAAGAGATAAAGGCGTTTGTCAATTCGGTTATTACCAGAAAGCCTCCTGCGGTTCCCGGCGGGGACGGCAGAAGGGCGCTTGAGGCAGCGCAGCAAATACAGGAAAAAATAGCCTGTCCCCCGCGTGTAGGGGATTAAGGGGGTGGACGGTTGGGGCGAATGATTATTTTCCCCTGCAATTTTCCTCCCCTACCCCCTTCAGAGGGGGATAACAAGGATGACTTTCTGACTCTTTGACTCTCTTTTATGTCTGACATCAACTCATTCAAACAAACCATCCACGCCCTCATTGTAAAATTCGAAAAAAGAGAAAAAAAGAGAAAAGGACAGAGAAAAGGGACAGAGAAAAGACCAGAGAAAAGGGGACAGATTTATTTTACAAGAGAAAAGCGAAGAGAAAAGGGGACACCCATTAAAAGGCCCCTGTCAAGAGAAAAAACTATCCCGAAGCAAGGAAAAGAGTTTTTCTTGTTTTAGTCTGT
>MGRL01000040.1 GCA_001798165.1 Deltaproteobacteria bacterium RIFCSPHIGHO2_02_FULL_43_33 | reverse complement strand
CGTTTCATGGTCTCCTCCTTGAAATTTAGGAAACCATACAATAGGACAATTCATGTGCTATAAAAAGGACAGTTTATGTGTTGCTGACAAAACTTCATAAAAAACTTGACTCAGATAAAAATTTGCTTTAAATTAGAAGTCTTTATATTGGGGGATCGTCTAACGGCAGGACGCAAGACTCTGACTCTTGCTATCTAGGTTCGAATCCTAGTCCCCCAGCCAGACTTGTTGTAATGTAAATTGAAAATTGTAAAATGCGAATTGTAAATTTTAAAATTTAAATTTTGCAATCTTCAATTTACAATGGAGCATAGCGACAGGGTCCCATCGTCTAGAGGCCTAGGACGGAGCCCTCTCAAGGCTTAAACACGGGTTCGAATCCCGTTGGGACCGCCAGATATAAAATCTAAATTTGTTGCTTGACGCGCAATAAAAATACTGATAAATTTTAAACATGCTAGGGGAGCCTTTAATAAGGCTGAGAGTCTCCTCCACCTGTCCCCCTTTTCTGGGGACAGATTTGAAATCTGTCCCCACAGGGGGACAGGGGGAGGGGAGACCCTAACAACCTGATCTGGATAATACCAGCGTAGGGAAGCGGCAAAAAATAGCGAACAGTAATCAGTAAAAAATATTAACTGATAATTGGTCACTTGATATTTACGAGCCGCCTTCCTTTTAAGGCGGCTTTTTTATTTGGTAAGTGAAATGATTATAGATACACAGAAAATAGAAAACATCTTATTAGGCATTAGACAACCGGATGCCTATGCGGTTGACGATATATTGGTAAGGGCATTTTCGCGGAGTGGCTTAAGCCTTGAAGATGCGGCAGCGCTTTTGTCTGTGGAGGACCCAAATATTATTGAGAGGATGTTGAAGAAGGCAGGCGAGGTAAAGGAAAAGGTATTTGGCAAACGAATTGTCCTGTTTGCCCCACTTTATCTTTCCAATTACTGCACCAATAATTGTCTCTACTGCGGATTTAGAAAGGACAATAAAAACGCCGTAAGGAAGACCCTTGCGATAGATGAAATAGTGCAGGAGGCTAAGATTCTTGAGGCGAAAGGCTTCAAAAGAATTCTTCTTGTGTGCGGCGAAGACCCAAAGGTATCTGGCATTGAATATATTATTGAGGCAGTTTGTGCAATCTATAGGAATACAGGCATCAGAATCATTCATGTAAATGCGCCGCCGATGGATGTTGCAGACTTAAAAAGAGTAAAAGAGTCGGGTGTTGGCGTATATCAGGTATTTCAGGAGACATATCACAGGGCTACATACGACTTGATGCACCCTTCTGGCAAAAAAAGGGATTATGATTATAGGATAAGCGTCATGGACAGGGCAATGGAGGCAGGCTTTGAGGATGTCGGGATTGGAAGCCTTTTAGGGCTTTATGATTATAAATTTGATGTCCTTGCTACCATCGCCCATTCCGGACATCTCTTTGAAAGGTTTGGCGCACATGCCCATACCATATCTGTGCCGCGACTCAGGCCTGCGGATGGTTCGCCTGTAAAAACTGCTCCGTTTCCTGTTTCAGATATGGAATTTAAAAAGGTAGTGGCAGTTTATCGTCTTGCTGTCCCTTCAGCAGGCATTGTTGTGTCAACAAGAGAAGGCGCAAGGCTTCGTGATGAGGTTATACATATCGGCGCATCGCAGATAAGCGCTGGCTCTAAGACAGAGCCGGGGGGATATACAAATGAGGTTAGAGGCGAGAGGTTAGAGGCGAGGGGAAAACCAGCAGAACAATTCTTAACCGATGACCACAGGGGATTGGAGGAGATGATTGCATCAATTGCAAAAAATGGATATTTGCCCAGCCTCTGTACAACCTGCTACCGTGTTGGGAGGACAGGCGCAGATTTTACTCAAAAGACTCTGTCAGGGGATATGGAAAAATTCTGTCAGGCGAATGCGATATTGACCTTGCAGGAATATCTTTTAGATTATGCGCAAAATGGCGCAAAGGAATTGGGTGAGACTGCCATAAAAAGAGGGATTGAAGCGATACGAGAGCCGAATCTCAAAAAAGAGGTTTTGAAAAAATTGGACGAGATTAGGCAGGGGAAGCGAGATGTGTATTTCTGAGGAGCAAGGATCAATGGTCAAGGTTAAGATTATGCTCAATGGAAAAGGAAGAGAGGTTGCAGGAGATACAACCGTTCTCGGACTGTTGAATGAGCTTGATATAAAACCGCAAGGAATAGCTGTGGAATTAAATCTTGAAATTGTATCAAAAAGCAAATTTGCTGAGACAGTTTTAAAGGACGGAGATAAGGTTGAGATTGTGAGGATGGTTGCGGGAGGGTAGACGACATTCTGCGAATGTCTAAGTGAAAATTGCAAATTGTAAATTGCAGAATGCAAAATGAAAGGAAAAACAGATTAACAGTTTGTTGAAAAACTCAACAAACTCCGATTACACGGATAAAAGATTAGATTTCACAGATTAAAACCCATTGAAATATCTGTGTAATCGTTTTTCCTAATCTGTGTAATCAAGGCTGTTGATGCCTTTTTCAACAGCCTGTTAAGCTTCAATTTAAAATTTAATATTTGCAATCTGCATTTTACAATTAAAGAAAAGTGAGGAGAAAAATGGATACATTAAAGATAGCAAACAGAGAGTTCAAATCCCGTCTTATGGTTGGGACAGGGAAGTATCCATCCAATGATATTATGGTCAAGGCATTGGAAGAATCAGGCGCAGAGGTTATAACTGTTGCAGTCAGGAGGGTGAATCTGGACAGGAGCAAAGAATCGCTGTTGGATTATATTGATTTAAAGAAATATACCTTGCTTCCTAATACTGCTGCCTGCTATACAGCACAGGATGCTATAAGGACTGCAAGGCTTGCGAGAGAGGCGCTTGGAACAGAGCTTGTAAAGCTTGAGGTGATCGGAAATGAGAAGACCCTCTTCCCTGATAATGAGGCCTTGCTTGAGGCTGCAAAGGTTTTGGTGAAAGAAGGCTTTATAGTATTGCCCTATACAAACGATGACCCGATTATGGCGAAAAAACTGGAAGATATCGGCTGCGCTGTTGTTATGCCTCTGGCGGCGCCTATTGGTTCAGGCCTTGGTATAAGAAATCCGTATAACATCAGGATTATCCTTGAGACTGTTAAAGTGCCTGTTATCGTTGATGCAGGTGTTGGCACAGCGTCTGATGCAGCAATTGCAATGGAACTTGGCTGCGATGGCCTCTTGATGAATACAGGTATCGCAGGCGCAAAAGACCCAGTAAGGATGGCAAGGGCAATGAGGCTTGCTGTTGAGGCAGGCAGGCTTGCATATGTTTCAGGCAGGATACCCAAAAAACTCTATGCAACTGCCAGCAGCCCGATAGAGGGAATGATTTAATGAAATTGCAAAGTGCAAATTGTAAATTGCAAATTTTGAAACCTTTAAGGCTTTCATTAATTTTTCATTTTGCATTTTTCAATTTTCAATGGAGCGAGGCGACTTATGCATCCTATATTATTTGAATTCGGCCCCATTCAGATTCGGTTTTACGGCCTGATGTATGTCATTGCGATTTTGGTCGGCAGCTTTCTTATAAAGCAAGAGGTCAGGCGCAAAGGCATTCAGCTGAATGATGATGAAGTGATGAATTTTATTCTTTGGTCAGTTTTGGGCGGTATCTTTGGCGCAAGGATATATTATGTTGTCTTCAACTGGGGTTACTATTTTGCAAACCCAAAGGAGATACCCGCAGTATGGCATGGAGGTCTTGCCATCCACGGCGGACTTATAGGCGGGATTTTAGTTGCCTACCTATATTTGAAGCGCAGAGAAATATCATTCTGGAAAATAGCAGACTCTGTTGCGCCTGCCATTATCCTTGGCCAGGCGTTTGGCAGGTTTGGGAATTTTATGAACGGCGATGCGCATGGAAGGCCGACTACCCTGCCCTGGGGCATAGTATTCCCGTCAGAAAGCATTGCAGGCGCAGAATTTCCCAATACTCCGCTGCACCCTGTAATGTTGTATGAAATGGCGATAAATCTTTCTATCTTCTTCTTTCTCTGGTTTGTTCTGAGAAAGAGGGAGTATAAAAATGGATTCATTTTTGCGGCATATATAGCGCTTTATTCATTTGGACGTTTTATTGTAGAAAGCTTCAGGGCAGACAGCCTGATGATGGGGCCCCTGAGGGCAGCGCAGGTAGTAAGCCTGACAATAGCAATTGTGGCATTGGGTGCGATACTCAAGGGAAGGCTGTGGGGAGGCAGAAGTCAGGAGTCAGAAGTAGGATAATTTTTTTCTGTATTCTGAATTCTGGCTCATGGATTCTTTATGATTAATTTTAATCTCTACCTCATAACCGACCGGCATCAAACTAAGGGACAGCCTTTGACAGCAGTTGTTGAAGAGGCGTTAAAGGGCGGGGCGAAAGCAGTTCAGTTAAGGGAAAAGGATTTAAGCGCAAGGGAATTATTTGAGCTTGCCCTGAGCATGAGAAGGGTAACAAAGGATTATGGCGCAAAACTCTTTATAAACGACAGGGTTGATATTGCTATGGCAGTTAAGGCAGACGGTGTGCATCTTGGGCAAAATTGTTTTTCTGCGAGAGATGTGAGAAAGATATTTGCAAAAGGAATTATTGGTGTTTCAACACATTTGTTGAAAGAGGCAAGGAGGGCATGGGATGAAGGCGCAGATTTTATTACCCTCGGCCCGATATTTCATACCTCATCAAAGGCCAGCTATGGAGAGCCGCTTGGTATTGAGATAATAAAGAAAGTAAAAGCAGAAATAAAAATGCCTGTCTTTGCCATTGGCGGGATTAAGAATAATAATATAAAAGGTGTAATAAATGCGGGCGCAGATGGCGTGGCAATAATATCTGCAATAATTGGGGCAGAGGATGCGGGGAAGGCAGCGCAAGAAATAGTTGCAAGTTGCAAGTTGCAAGTTGCGAATTCAAGCAAAAATTTTAAACTTGAAACTGGAATCATGTAACTTACATCTTCATTGCTAAGGAGCTAATATGACTCAATTAGAACAGGCCAGAAATGGCACAATAACTAATGAGATGAAGCAGTCAGCCTTGAAAGAAGGGGTGGAGCCGAATTATATCCGTTCATCTGTTGTTGACGGCGTTGTAATAATCACGAAAAATAAAAGGCATAAATCCATTGAACCGCTTGCAATAGGCAGAGGGCTTCGGACAAAGATAAATGCCAATATTGGTTCATCTCAGGACAGGGTAAGTCTTAAAGGCGAACTGGAAAAACTCCATGCGGCAGTAAATGCCGGCGCAGATGCAGTGATGGATTTGTCTACAGGTGGTCAGATTGATGAGATAAGAAAGGCTGTCATGGCTGAGTCAACAGTGCCTATTGGAACAGTGCCGATATATCAGGCAGCCCTTGAGGCTGTACGGAAAGGTAAGTCTTTTGTGGAATTGGACACAGAAGAGATATTTGATATTATTGAGAAACATGCAGAAGATGGCGTTGATTTTATTACAGTCCATTGCGGTGTTACAAGACGGTCTGTAGAGCATATAAAGAAAGAAGGCAGGCTTATGGGTATTGTCAGCCGCGGCGGCGCACTTACAGCAGAGTGGATGAATTTTAATAAGAGAGAAAATCCGCTGTTTGAAAATTATGACAGGCTTTTAAAGATTGCAAAGAAATACGATATGGTATTAAGCCTTGGAGATGGTCTGAGGCCAGGTTGTCTTGCAGATGCAACAGACAGGGGGCAGATTGAAGAACTTGTAACCCTCGGCGAGCTGGCGCAGCAGGCTGTGTCAGAAGGGGTGCAGGTCATGATAGAAGGGCCTGGCCATGTGCCGATAAATCAGATAGAGGCAAATATACTTTTACAGAAAAGGCTCTGTCATGGCGCGCCTTTTTATGTGCTTGGCCCGCTTGTCACTGACATTGCGCCAGGCTATGACCACATTACATCTGCCATAGGCGGCGCCATTGCAGGTGCAGCAGGAGCTGATTTTCTCTGTTATGTTACTCCGTCAGAGCATTTGAGGCTTCCTACGATAGAAGATGTGAAGGAAGGTGTTATTGCATCAAAGATTGCAGCACATGCAGCGGATATTGCGAAGGGCGTTAAAGGGGCAATGAACAGGGATATTCAGATGGCAAAGGCAAGGAAGGCTTTGAACTGGGATGAGCAGATAAGATTGTCAGTTGATCCTGAAAGGGCGCGTTTACTGAGAGAGAGCAGTCCGCCTTCTGATAAAGAGGTCTGCACTATGTGCGGGAGTTTGTGCGCCATCAAAGTATCCAATAAAAAGTCGTGAACCGTGACCGTGTTCCGTGTCCGTAAAAGTAAAATTTCAAGAGTTTGTTTTATACGGTCACGGATAACGGACACGGACAACGGTCTCTACTTCCGCCCCAATGCAACCACCTTATTTTTCCCGCTCCTTTTTGCCTCATAAAGGGCAGTATCTGCCAGATTTACCAGGTCTCCTGAGTTCATTGTTCCGCCGGAAGGGTAAGAGGCTACGCCAAGGCTCGTGCTCAATTTTTCTTTTTTGAGGCCTGTATAGACATGATTTGATATTGCTTCCCGGATTCTTTCAGCCTCTTCCTCAGCGCCCTGCAAGTTAGTATGAGGGAGTATTATTGCGAATTCTTCGCCGCCATATCTTGCTACAATATCCGTCTTTCTCACCAATTTTTTAATTATATCGGCAATCTCTTTTAAAACATTATCTCCTGCCCTATGTCCATAGGTATCATTTACCTTCTTAAAGTCGTCTAAATCAACCATAATCACGGAAAGTGGGGTATCGTACCTGACAGCCCTGTTGAATTCCTCATCTAACCGGGTGTAGAAAGAATTATGGTTGTAAAGCTGGGTTAAACTGTCGGTTATAGCCAGGTTCTTCATATGTTCTTTTTCTTTTGAGACTTCTTCAAACAGCCGCGCATTCTTAATGGCATGATAGGCCGAATTTGCTATTATCTGGCAGAGCTGTATCTCTTTTTCTGTGAACCCCTTGCCGAGTCTGTGGGCCCTCAAAAATAAAGTCCCGAGGACTTCCTCTTCACATACGATTGGCAGGACGAGTACGCTCATCTGCCCCAAGTCCTTTACTAAATCCTTGACCTTTTGCATGAGCGGATGATTGGGGATATCCTCTACAACAACCGGCTTTTTGCTGATAAGCACCTCCCTAATCTCAGGATATTTATTAAGGTCAAGCTTAATGTCTCTGATTACAGGGCTTTCATGAGATACCAGCACATATCCCTCATCTTCTTTCATAATGAGAACTATGGAACATCTGACAGCCTCTGTAATATCAGCCACCTTTTTCACGATAGTATAAAGCACTTCACTGCTCTCAAGTGTTGTGGAGAGCGTGTTCGTAATATCAAGTATGGCTTCTAAGTTTCTTTTATCTCCGTGCAGATCCTGGTAGAACTGCCGTATTTTTGACTGTACCTTCAATCTGCTGATAAGCTCCATGTCGTCAATAGGCTTGATGATAAAGTCGTCAGCGCCTTTTTCAATGGCATCAGCTATTATATCTTTATCATCTTTGTTAACGAGCATAATGATGGAAGGGCGGACTGAGATATTCATATTTCGTATCATCTGGCAGACCTTTCTGCCGTCCATTTCCGGCATGGCAAGGTCAAGGAAGATTAAAACAGGGAGATGTTCTTTAACAAGCCGTAAGCCCTCCCGGCTGGTTGATGCGTGGAGTGTGCGATAGCCGTTTGCACGAAGTGCATCTTCAAGGATTGCCTTAATTGTCAAATCGTCATCTATAATGAGGATGCTGCCTATAATACTGTCAGGATTTTTTGTATCAATAAATATATCCTTCATTATATCCAAACCTCCTTTCACTCAGAGCATTATTGAGCGGATTCCAAAACCTTGGTGTTTTTCTAAAGGCCGTTCTTCTCTATGTATAATCGTTCAGATAATCTTCCCGGAAATCAAAGTCTATTTTTGGGTCTTCACCTGGGCTTCACCTGGGCTTGACAAAAGATACAGCTTCCTTTACCATGTGATAATTACAGAACAAGCAATATTGGTTTGTTCAATCTGCCGCGTTTAGCGCGGCGTGACAATTTATGCCGGCGTAGCTCAGGGGCAGAGCAGCTGATTCGTAATCAGCAGGTCAAGGGTTCAATTCCCTTCGCCGGCTCCAATAAACACAGTAAATCGCAACAAGTGATTCATTGAAATCTCTGAAAAAGTCATAAAACAATGCAAAATGTCATGCTGAAACGAGTTCAGGGTGACAGCAAGGGGATTTTTCAGAGGTCTCTAATTGCTTCTTAAAATAGCTTTTTACTGTTTTTTTGTCAAGCGTTATGGATGCCGCATCAGTCCAGCCAGTCTGCTAAAAATATGCCAATGCGATATTTTATAGGTGTTGACCTTGGAGGGACAAACCTTAAGGTAGGAGCTGTTTCTACTAAGGGCGAGGTTCTTTTCAGAACAGAGGCTCCGTCGGATGTTAAGGGAGGGAGAGGTGCGCTATTAAAAAAAATACTCAATGTCATAGAAGAAACGAGACATATGGTAAAAGGCAAGAGGCTTTCAGGAATCGGTTTGGGCGTTCCTGGAATTGTTTCTCCGGAAACAGGGATTATTGCACAGTCTCCCAATTTAGCGGGGTGGGTTGATTTTAATATCAAGGATGTCCTTGCCGAGAAACTTTCCTGGCCTCTTTATGTAGAGAATGATGCCAATGCCTTTGCCCTTGGCGAGGGATGGACTGGAGCGGCAGTTGGAATTAAAAATTTTTGCTGTCTGACATTAGGGACAGGGGTTGGCGGCGGGATAGTATTAAATGGCAGTTTGTGGCATGGGGTAGATGGGTTTGCAGGTGAAATTGGCCATATCGTAGTTGAGCCAGATGGGGTGCCGTGTAACTGCGGTTCGCAAGGCTGCCTTGAAAGATATGTATCTGCAAATGGCCTTGTCAGGATGGCGCAAGAGGGTAAGGACGATATATTGGCTGCGCCTCTTTTAAAAGGCTGCTGCGGTGTTGATGGCTTGTCAGCTAAGGCCATTGCTGATTTTGCAAGGCAGGGAGACCCTTTCTGTGCAGGTCTCTTCCAGAAACTGGCGAGATATCTTGGTATAGGGCTGGCGGATATAGTAAACCTCTTAAATATAGAGATGATAGTTGTAGGAGGCGGGCTGTCAAATGCCAGCGACCTCTTCCTATCAGCAGCGAGAGAAGAGATGCTGAAAAGGAGCTTCAAGGTGCCTGGCCATCGCATCAAAGTTGTTCCTGCAAGGCTTGGCGACAACGGCGGCATTATTGGGGCTGCATTTATTGCCTTTGGGAAAGAGTTGCATTGATATTACCATACCTCTATCTGTGACGGACCTCCTATCACAATCTCAGGGATTCCTTTATATATCTTAATCTTTCCATATATGACTACATCTTTACCCTTGTAATAGGTTAAGGGGTTAATTCCATTGTCTTCAAAGTTTTTTTTGTCTTGTTTAAATATGACAACCCTTAGAGTTGTCTTACCAGCATTTCCTACTTTTAGGAAGATGGCCTTCCTTACCTCATAGATATTGAAGGCCTTTCCATAAACAGCCTTTCTTTCATCAATAAACCTGCCGGCATCTGATGCAGGTATAAAATCCTTTGTTATGATTCTCTCCCTTGCACCCCACAAGCCAGCCCTCTTTTTCATTGCCTCTTTCTGATATTGCCTGAACTCTTCTGCTTTTTCTATGCCGCAAGGAGGAATGGTTAATATCCTTGCATACCCGTTTTTTAAAAGTTCAATAGTTGTCATGGTTTTGTCTATATATACATAGGCAAGGAATCTCCCATACTTATCCCTTGATTCAGCTTTACAGACCTCAAGCCTGACAGTCTTTCCCATCACAAGTTCTTTGTTTTTATTCTTTGCCTCTTCATAGAATGGCTGGCCTATCTCAGGTGTGTCTATCCCAAGATATCGCACCTTTTTTCCCCCTTCAATAATAATGGTATCTCCATCAATGACAGAGACTACGCGACGAAATTGGACATAAGAGCGGTCATCTGGATTTTGGAAGGGTTGGCTCGTCTGTGCAGGAGATGCATTCAGTATAAGAATGAAGGCAACAAAGAAAAGGTTTTTAAGGCAGGGGCTTACCACTTCTCCCTTAATGCGTGCATCTGTTTGTGAAGGGTCTTGATGGCCTCTTTTATCTCTTCAGGGTTATATTGTCCTTTTTCCATTCTCTTTATGATATCGGCCATTTGAAGGGACAGGGTGCTGTGGACTTTATTATAGTCCTTGCTCATGTTTTCAAAATTTTCTATAAACTCATTGACATAGGCAACAAAGTTTCTGACATGAAGATCATCTCTCGTCCTTATGGTGAGTCTTTTATCCAATGCCCCATTTGCAACTATCCTCATTTCATATTCCAGCCTCTTAAATGGGCCTACAAATCTGTGGGCAAAAAAGATAGCCAAAATTGCAACAATTGCGATATAACCGAGCGTCAGGAATACGGTCAGCGCTGGTGTGGTAAATCCTAAGTATTCATTCAGTGCTGTGGAGACTGACTGAAGGAATGCCCCGCCTAATAATGCCAGCACCACAAGAAGTGCGACCGTAATCTGCAATTCCCTTGCTACAAAGTAATGTTGCCTCAGCTTTTTATCAGTCCGTACAGCGGCAGGTTTATCCATAGTCTACTAACATATATTTTTTAAAAACCTTTGTCAAGAATTTGTATAAAGAATTTTAAAGGAATATCCTTGTTAAAAATCTGGTAATGTCAATCTTTATGTGTAATTTTATTTAGGGCTATACTCTCCATAGGATCAATTCTCCCAAATCCTATTCTG
>MGRL01000039.1 GCA_001798165.1 Deltaproteobacteria bacterium RIFCSPHIGHO2_02_FULL_43_33 | reverse complement strand
CAATGACATTCTTTAGAGTTTTTCAGCAACCTTGCAATTATCTCCCTGCCCTTTTTCTAAGCTCAGCCATAATGTCCGGGGTTATTTCTTTTAATCCTTTTTCTCTTGTGTATCTTTCTACGCCTTTTTTCACCATACCTCTCAGGAAGAAAGGTACTTTGCTGAGCCGTTCAGACGCCTCTTTTGTCCAAGGTATCTCTTTTGCCTCTTGCCTCTCGCCTCTTGCCTCTTGCCTGTTTTTATCCGGTTCATACTCGCACCACGGGTCTTCTCCCATAAGATTATCGGCAGCTGCGAGCGCCCTTGCCCTGCATCCTCCACAGACTTCATTGAATTCACAGTCTTTGCACCTGCCTTCGTAACTCGGATTTCTCAGGGACTGAAATACAGGGGATCTAATCCATATATCGGACAGGCTCGTGTCCATCAGATTTCCCACCTTGGTTGGCATATAAGGGCATGGCGTCACATCTCCCTCTGGCGTAATCCTGAAATATCCTGTGCCTGCGATACAGCCGCTTGTTGCGCCTTTGAGAAGCTGGCTATCTGGATTCAGCTTATGCGCAATCCTTAGAAAATGCGGGGCGCATCGTGCCCTTACCATCATCTTTCCTTCATATTCTTTTTCTGCCTTTACAAGATAGGCAAGTGTTTCTTCATATTGGCTCGGGTTTATGTCTGTCATATTTTGTCCCCTGCCTGTGCACACAAGAAAGAAAATATTTGCAGCCCTTGCCCCTTTTTTATATGCAAACGCAATGATGTCTGGTATCTCTGAATAGTTGTCTTTCGTCACTGTTACCTGAACCTGAAAATCAAGGCCGTGTTTCCTTAAAACATCCATGCCGGCTGTGGTTTTTTCCCATGCCCCGCTCAGCCCCCTGAATTTATCATGATACGCTGGACCTACCGAGTCCAGACTTATCCCAACCCCCTTCACCCCGCACCTCATCATCTCTTCTACTGTAGGCTCATTGAGAAAGGTTCCATTTGTCCCTACCACAACCATCATGCCTTTATCTGTGGCATAGGAGAATAATTCCATGCAGTCGTTCCTGAGCAGAGGTTCGCCGCCTGTAAAGATGAGCATGGCTTGCGGGCAGAGGCAGGCTATCTCATCTATAATCCTCTTTGCATCAGAGGTTGGCAATTCTCCCTTACCTTCTGTTAGCTCAGATGCGTCAAGATAGCAGTGGCTGCATTTTAGGTTGCATTTTTTGGTTATATTCCAGGATATAAGAAAAGGAATAAAGTCCATTGGCCCTGCTTTATGAAATCCGTTTTGAGATGGTTTTTTTAAGCTGTTCTATGGTAAATGGTTTACGCAAAAAGGTGCTTCCGGTTTCTCTCAGGAAGTCTCGGGTTTCCTGGCTGGCAGTGTCGCCGGACATGAAGATTATATTGTCAAGGGCCTTGGGCTTAATGGATTTGAGTTTTTTATAAAACTCCCTTCCATTCATGCCCGGTATCTTGATATCGCTCAGTATGATGTGATAGTGAGCCTCTTTCAAGAGATTCAGCGCCTCATCACCGTGGCTGACCGTATCCACATAAAAGCCTTCGTCTGAGAGCGCCTCTTTCAATAATTTCAGGATAACAGGCTCATCGTCTAATACGAGGGCCCGCAGCCCCTTTGCAGATAATTTGACATGAGTATCTGAGAAAGGCAGTTTTGGATGGGCAGCCTGAGAAATATCATCGATTATCGGCAGCTCTATTATAAAGGTAGCCCCTTTGCCGCTTGCATTGTTTACAGCATAGATATTTCCGCTGTGCTCCTCGATGAGGCCGTAGGATATGCTCAGCCCAAGACCTGTTCCCTTGCCAGCCTCCTTTGTAGTAAAGAACGGGTCAAATATCCTGTTGATTATATCACTCGGTATGCCTGTGCCGGTATCAGAGACCTTTATCCGCAGGCCCTTGTCTTCCTGCCTGCTGGTTACCGTAATCTTCCCCTTTTCCTCTTTGCCGGTTATAGCGTGCTGCGCATTATTGATAAGATTCAGAAGCACCTGCTGGATTTGATGCTCATCAAGCATTGTCTTTGGCAGAGAAGGCGCAAGGTCAAACTCTACCTCTATATTATCTACCTTTAGCTGATATGCCCTCAGCTCAACCGTATTTTTTATTATCTTGTTTATATCGCAGGGTTTCTTCTCCGGCTTATGCCATCTGGCAAATGTCAGGAGATTATCAATGATGCGCTTGCACCTCTGGGTTGCCTCATTAATATCCTTGAGCTTCTTCTTTATTTTTTCATCGGTAGCATGATTGAGCAGCAGCTCAGAATAGCCCATAGCAGCTGTCAGCGGGTTATTGAGTTCATGGGCTACGCCAGAGACAAGCTCGCCAAGGGAAGAGAGTTTATCTGACTGCGTCAGTTTTTGCAAAAGGAGCCGGTGCTCTGTCACATCTTCTATATAGAGAACGGCCTTTTGCAAAATTTCGCCTTCGCCCATGAGAGGGAAGGCGTGCCAATGCAGTGTCTTTCCATCAGATGTTGTGCGCTCCATTTCAGCAGGCGCCTTGGTTTTTAGAGATTTTACTACAGGGCAATTTTCTGCCGTATGTTCTTCTTTACTGAAACCAAAGAGTTGATAGAGTTTCTTGCCTATAAAAGGAGAATCGGCGAGCTTGAGATTTTCTATAAAATATTTGTTTGCCTCAAGGACTGTGCAATCATGGTCAACCAGGAGGAGAGATGCCTTTATTCCATCATATATGAGCTTGAGTTTGTCTTTTGTTTTCTTGAGTTCTTCCTCTTCTTCTTTTATTTTTATATTTGCCTCGCTCAGTTCTGTATTTTTTTTATCCAGGTCTTCATTGAGAAGCTTAAGCTCCTCGTTGGCCGAATGAAGCTCCTCGGTCTGGCTCTGGGCCTCTTCATACGCTACCTCAAGTTCTTCGTATGCTGTAGAAAGTTTTTCATTGGCCTCTCCCAACTGCGTATTCTTATCTTTTAGCTCCTTGAGATACCTTTTTTCTTCCTCTCCTCTTTTCTTGACCTCATCCATCATGGAGTTGAAAGTCCTGGCAAGTATCTTTAACTCATCTTTTGTATCTTTATCTCCGTCAATATCTATCCTTGTCTCTATATCGCCCTTTGCAAAGGCGTCAGCCTTTGTCTTTAGGGTGTTCAGTGGTTTTGTTATTTTATAGGTGAATATAAATGCGATAAAGAGCGAAGACGCAAGGCCTATAGCGGTTGTTACTGCTATTAATGTCAGGTTTTCCCATTGGATTGGCAGGAGCGCGGATTTTGGGATGCCGGCAAATAAAGAGCCTATTACCATGCCGCTGCTGTTTTTTATCGGGTCAAATGCAGAGATATACGACTGGCCCAATACATCCCATTCCCCCCGTATAGAGCTTCCTGGTTTTATCATTGACATCACGGAGTCTGCAAGCAACGTTCCTGTTGCCCTCTGGTCTTTGCTGGTTTTCAGATTTGTCGCGACCCTGAGGCCGTCCATGGCAATGGTTGTAATAAGCCCCGGCATTTTATCTGCAACAGTATCCGGGATATAGTTATCGTGATTGAGTATGTCGCCTGTTACGATAGCCCCGATAACGTTATAATTCTCGCCATAGACAGGCACTGCCACCATAAGCGCCATTGCATTCTCCTCAATCATTCCGCCCATCCTCTTATATTCGTCTTTTATGTTACTTGAGATAACAGGGACAGCGAACTGTCTTTGAAATTCCTCTCCTTCCCTTTTTAAAACACTGCTTTTGATAATCTCGGTAGATATTTGAGGCTCTCCTGTTACGATAGTCTTTTTAATAAGTCCGTTTATATCAAATATATCGCCTGTGCTTTCGCTGTTAAGTCTGGCGATGACCCTTCCTTCCTTGTCTACGATTGTCCATATATTGACATAAGGCCTTTTTTCTTTCCATTGCAGCATCATCTTTTCAAGATATTTCTTGTCTTTGAGCCGCACCCCCTTTTTTATATCATTCGTAGCTGCGGCCTGCATCATCCCATAGCGCATCTGGTCGCCGCGAATGTAATATTCTGTCCATGCCATCTTAAGGCCGATGTCAATCTTTTGGTGCGCATTCTTGATAAGATGGGCATCTATTGTTCGGTATGAAAAATAGGCAATAAACAGCATGGGTATAAGGATAACGAGGCTGAAGGCGAGTGTGAACTTCACGCCCAGGGGTTTATTTCCCAACAGATTCTTAAGGCCTTTCATAATCATGCAGTGCCTCCTTTTCTGTACACCCTGCTTCTCTCTTTAATTTCTTTGTAGCGGGATAGAAATGATGCAGGGAGTATCTCTGCCTTGCCGAGCACCAATATGCCGCCGGGCTTTAAGGCAAAGTCAAGCTTTTCAAAGACCTCTCTCTGCAGTTTTTTCTCAAAATACATGAATAAATTCCTGCAGAAGAGGATATCTATCTTGGATAATGGAAAGTCTTTAACAATGTCAAGCCTGCCGTATCTTACCATATTCCGTATTATATATTTAACCTTATAACCCTTATTTATTTTAATAAAATATTTATCCCTGAGGCTGCTGTCTACATTTTGAAGAAGCTCCTCTCGGTATATTCCTTTTCTTGCAATGTCAAGTGACTCGTTATCTATATCAGTGGCAAATATCTTTGTGTTTTGCAGGTTTTCAGGTTTTAGGCATTCATTTAAGATGATGCCCAATGAATATGCCTCTTCGCCGTATGCGCATCCGCAACACCAAGTCTTCAATCCTTTTGCTGCGTTAGAGAATTCTGAGGTTATCACTGTTTTTAATAGGTCGAAGACCTCAGTCTCTCTGAAGAATTCGCTTACCTTTACAGTAATAGTTGAAAATAATTTATCATATTCTTTCGGGTCGGATTCCAGTATCTTATAGTACTCTTTATACGAAGAAATGTTAAGCGCCGACAGCCTTACTGAGATGCGCCGCTTGAGGCTGGCCTTTTTATAATTGCGAAAGTCCCACCTCTTTTCATGGTAGAGTTTTTCCAGCAATTTCCATAAATCATCGTCAGGATTATTATGTATAGCATGAACTGCCGCAGTATTCATGAAATACCTGCATTTTAATGCCGAAGAGTGATGAAAGTCAATGGTTTTGACTAATCTCCGTAAAATAGCGATTAAAAACCTCGCTATTTTACAAGCAGGCGGTTTGCCGCCCCAAGCCTCGCTTGTTAAGCTTAAACCTTGTTACTTTGCCTAAAAAATAAAAGGGTCTGCAATCGCAAAAGACTGCAGACCCCTCTAAGCCCAGAATATGTCTATTTACTGCAAAGAAAAATCCATTACATATTCATTAAATGGAAAATAATCAATTACCTCATTGTCTTCCATAAGAAAAATTATTTCCTGTCCCATTACAGAGGCCTTTTCGGTTTTAGATAACTTGTTGCTTAACCGTACTCCATATTCTATATGGACGCTGTATCTGTGCTTGCCTTCTACTACTTCGTAACGGTACAATTCACAAGATATCAGGTTTCTGCGGATATCTACCGGACCGTCTGAAATGTTTTTACGAAGCTCTGCTTTAATCCATGGCAGTATAATTGCATCATAAATAAGGGCATTCTTAGGCGATAGAGGTATGCGCAATAAATTATGTTTAGGTGGATAAGAATTTAGGGCGAATACAGTGCTTGCAGTTAAGGCCATTACGGATATAAGTATGTGTATTATATATTTCAAACAAAGTCTCCTTACGTCAAATCTTAGCTCATATTATAGGCAATACTCCAAATCCTGTCAAACCATTTTTTGCAGGATAAATCCAAAAATTTTTGCAGTGGAATGGTTATACAAATTTAATTGGAATAAGCCATCCTTTTATGATAAATAGCATCACTGTATAGATAGAATAGATAGAGCGCTCAATGTTGGGAGAGATATGAAAAGAATAGGTATTATTGCAAAACTTAATAAGCCGGAGACTGTAAAGGTAAGCCATGAGATTGTTCAATGGCTTACAGAAAAAGGGATAGAGGTGTATTTAGATACCGAGTTGGGCAGCAAATTGAGGTCTATAAAAAGCTATTCAAGCACGGAGATTCCTTCTCTTGTGGAGCTTCTAATCGTCCTTGGCGGAGACGGGACAATGTTGTATGCGGCCAGATTGATTGGCGATAAGAAAACCCCTATACTGGGCATTAATCTTGGAAGCCTTGGTTTTCTCACAGCCATTACTATTAAAGAAATCTACCCTGTGTTAGAAAGAATTATAAAAGATGATTTTGAGACAGAGGAAAGGATGATGCTTTCTGTCCATGTGCGCAGAGAAAATAAGAAGGTGTCTGCCTATACTGTTTTTAATGATGCTGTTATCAAGGGAACTCTGGCAAGGCTTATAAATCTTGAGGCCCGTATAAATAAAGAATATGTTACAACATACAGGGCAGATGGTCTGATTATTGCGACGCCGACCGGCTCAACTGCATATTCCCTTTCTGCAGGCGGGCCAATACTCTACCCGACCATCCACTCAATTATTGTTGCCCCAATATGCTCTTTTAATCTTACCAAGAGGCCTGTTGTCATACCTGATTGGATGGCAGTGGAGATATTGATAAAGCCTGAACAGCATGATGTGCTTTTAACATTAGATGGTCAGGTTGATCTTCCTTTGAAAGGCGGGGATGTTATAGAAATAAAGAGGTCAGAGGCCTGCATGTATCTTGTCCGATGCCCCGGCAAAAGCTATTTCGATATCCTGAGGGAAAGATTGATGTGGGGAGGGAAGTAGGGTTGAGGTTGGATGGGGGGAGGTTAGAGGCGGGAGGCAACTGCCTCTAACCTCTATCCTTTAACCTCATACGGTTTTATTATGCTTATAGAGCTTAACATAAAAGATTTTGCAATTATTGACAGTCTGCAAGTATCCTTTGGCAAAGGTCTGAATATACTGACCGGCGAGACAGGTGCTGGCAAGTCAATTATCGTGGATGCGGTCAAACTGATTCTTGGAGACAGGGCATCTCAGGATGATATAAGGTCTTCAAAGGAGGAGGCGGTTGTAGAAGCAATGTTTGACGCCTCGTCCCTTGATATAGCAGGAATACTTGAGTCAGCAGGGCTTCCCAATGAAGAAAATCTTATAATAAAACGGGTTATAAACCGTTCAGGCAAGAATAAGATATTCATAAACAGCAGTATGGCGAATCTCTCCGCGCTTCAGGATATAGGCAGCCGCATTATAGACATATACGGACAGCACGACCACCAGTCTTTAACAAAATCTGAGGAGCATATAGATATCTTAGATAATCTTGGAGGCCTGCTGTCATTAAGGCAGGAGATGGCAGCAGCTTATAAAGAATTTTATGCTATCCAATCAGAGTTAAATAAACTCACAGCAGATAGCCAGCGCCTTACTGAAAAACAGGATTTTTTAAGCTTTCAATCAAAGGATATAGGCGAGGCAGCTCTTAAAACAGGCGAAGATGAGGAGCTGAAAAAAGAAAAGGAAAAACTTGTCCATGCAGAAAAACTTTTTGAGGCAACAAATTCAGGCTACGACTCTTTATATGCGTCCAGCGGTTCAATACTGGAGAGGCTGGCGCAGATATTGAATAAACTGAAAGATGCCTCTAAATTTGATGCAGAGCTAAAACCTGTCATCGAAAATATGGAGTCTTCTGTGTGCCAGCTTGAGGATGCTGCTGTCTCGCTGAGGGACTATACTCAGGGGATTAGCTTTGAGCCTCAAAGGCTTGAGAATGTTGATAACAGGCTTGACCTCATAAACAAACTCAAAAAGAAATATGGGGCTACAATTGAGGTAGTTTTACAGAAAAAAGTTGAGGTAGACAAAGAATTGGATAATATCATCCATCATGATGAGAGGATTGCAGAGCTTAAAGAGGCAGTTGAGAAGTCAAAGGAAAATGTCTTGAAATTATCCAAAAAACTTTCGGAAAAGCGCGTAGACTCAGCAAAACTCCTCAAAAAGAAGGTAGAGGAGGAGCTTTCTGACCTTAATATGAAAAAGACTGTTTTTGAGGTGCGTATAGAAAAACATAAAGATGTAAACGGAGGTTTTATATTGGGCGAGAAGGGGATAGACAGAATAGAATTTTTCATATCCCCGAATATTGGCGAGGAGCCAAAGCCATTATCTAAAATTGCATCAGGCGGAGAGCTGTCAAGGATTATGCTTGCCATTAAAAGGATTACAACAACAGGCAAAATACCAGTCCTGATTTTTGATGAGGTGGATGCAGGCATAGGCGGCGGCACAGCAGAGGTCGTTGGCAGGAAATTAAAGGAGGTTTCAAAAAACCATCAGGTGCTTTGCATTACCCATCTCCCGCAGATTGCCGCTTATGCCGACACACATTATTCTGTTGCAAAAGATGTGCGTGGAGGGAGGACAGTCGCAGGAGTTAAAGAGCTTAAGGCCGATGAAAGGGTTGCAGAGCTTTCGCGTATGCTCGGCGGCGTAAAGATTACGAG